>DATKOU010000107.1:0-44555 GCA_035524455.1 Thermodesulfovibrionales bacterium
TAAGGCTAAGGTTCAGACAAAACAATACCCTACATTCCTCAACCTATATTTTTTCTTACTAACTATTTACCGAAAAATGAGTTCCATCTGCTCCAGGTGTTCCCCCGGGAAACTGATGGGATATTCATTATCGAAACATGCTCTGCAGAAATCTCCTGAATCAGGCACTATCTTTTTGAGGCCTTCGAGGGTCAGGTACGCAAGGGAATCAGCGGTGATATATCTTCTTGTCTCTTCTATCTGATGGGTATAGGCGATGAGCTCCTGCCGCGTGGGCGTATCGATACCGTAGAAACAGGGTCCGATAGTGGGTGGTGAACTTATCCTCATATGGACCTCCTTCGCGCCTCCCACCTCCCTGATCATCTTAATGATCTTCTTGCTTGTGGTGCCCCTCACAATGGAATCATCCACCACCACCACCCTCTTCCCTTCTAAAAGTTGTTTCACAGGATTGAGCTTTATCTTCACCCCGAAATGGCGTATGCTCTGTTTCGGCTCGATGAAGGTCCGGCCCACGTAGTGGTTTCGTATAAGGCCGAAATCAAAATGGATGCCGCTTTCCTCAGAGTATCCTATGGCGGCCGGAACCCCGGAATCAGGAACAGGGATCACAATGTCGGCATCCACAGGAAGCTCCCTCGCAAGCTGCCGCCCGAATTCCTTCCTCACCTCATTCACGTTCTGATACCCGAAGATGTAACTGTCCGGGCGGGAGAAATAAATGAATTCAAATACGCAGTGCGCCTTTCTGGTGCCCGGGAGCGCCCTCACAGACCTCAGACCATTCTCATCTATGATGAGCATTTCTCCCGGCTCCACATCCCTTATATATGAGGCATTAATCAGGTCCAGGGCACAGGTCTCCGAGGCAACCACGTATGCGCCATCCACCTGTCCGAGACAGAGAGGCCTTACACCGTACTGGTCCCTCACGGCAATGAGCTCCTTTTCCCTGAGGATGAGGAGACTGAAAGCGCCGCTCACCCTGCTCAGTGCCTGAATAATCCGGTCGTAGGGGTTGTCTCCCTTGGCATGGGCGATGAGGTGGACGATCACCTCGCTGTCTGATGTTGACTGAAAGATTGCTCCCTCATCCTCCAGCTCTTTCCTCAGTTCCGCGGCGTTCACGAGATTGCCGTTATGCGCAAGGGCAAGGGGGCCGAGGGCAAAATTCGCCATGATGGGCTGCACATTCTTCAGTACGCTGCTTCCTGCAGTGGAATAACGGTTGTGTCCAATGGCCAGATAGCCGGGGAGTCTCTTAAGTCTCTTCTCGCTAAAGATATCCGCAACAAGGCCCATGGACTTTTCGAGATAGAGTTGCTTGCCGTCAGAAGAACAGATGCCCGCTCCTTCCTGTCCCCGGTGCTGGAGGGCGTAAAGGCCGAGGTAGGTGAGGTTAGAGGCCTCGGGATGGTTAAACACGCCGAATACCCCGCATTCCTCATGGATATCGTGGAACATATGCCGTAACAAAGCGTTCACCTGCACATCCCTCACAGTCTCCTAGGATTTCTCGGATGGAAAACGAATGTACTTCTCCCAGTATGCCAAAAGTTCCCTTGTGGCCCTGAGATCGCCAAAACAGTATTTCGCGATTTCGAGATATTTGCCCGATGAATAGAGATCCTTCACCTCATATCCGGTGATGCCCTCGGATTTGGGGCTCTTGATACCAAAGGTCCTGCACCACATGTCCAGGCTGAACTTTCTTCTGGATGCGCCGTAAAAGGTGAGCTGGTCAAAGAGATCAATATGCGGACCACTATACCTATTCGGCATGAGGTCCCTGGACGGCTTTATCTTGTGCACTGCGGACCGTATCATGATAAAGGGACAGTCAAAGGACCTCCCGTTAAAGGTAATGATCTGGTCATACCCTTTTATGAGCTCCCAGAATTTCTGGATGATCCCCGGCTCAGTGCCGGTCTCGAAGTGTATTGCGTCCTCTTCAAAGGGTAAAAGGGGATTTTGAGGTGCCTGAAAATATACCGCGCCCTTCATGGTATCGGGATTGAGCATCCCGATGGCCACGATCTCACCCGTGAGGGGATAAAAGGAGAGGCTGTCCTTCACCTCCTGAATATCCTCCTCTGTCTCTGCCCACTTGAGGAGATAGTCCTGTGTGGTCTTGTCAAAAGACCCGAAATCCCTCCCCACGGTCTCTATATCAACGATAATCCTTGACATTTCCTCATTTGCCAGCAGGCAGTAGTCAGGAAAATATCCTCAATTCACTACTTACGACTTACTCCTCTCGATTTCCTGTTTCCTGTTCGTTCTTATGATGCCTTAGGCAGCTCCTTGAATACCTTCCATGTCTTAAGCAGGTCTATCGCCCTCTGCAACTGGACATCATCCTTTTCAGATACCTCCAGGGGAGCCATCTCCTGCTCAGTCTTGCTTTTTTCTTCCTCTTTCTCATTCTTGAGATGTCTCTCCAGATCTTTTTCCCTCACCACGGTATGTTCCTTTATCCCATTCTTTGCTTCGATCTTCACGACAATATCGGGCGTGATACCGGTTGACTGTATGGAAGTGCCACTGGGCGTGTAGTAGCGCGCTGTGGTCAGCCTGAGACCGGAACCATCGCTAAGGGGTATCACGCTCTGGACAGAACCCTTGCCAAAGGTCTGGGCTCCCAGTATCACGGCCCTGCGCCAATCTTTGAGTGCCCCTGCCACGATCTCCGACGCACTGGCACTGCCCTGATTCACGAGCACCACCATACTCGGTTTGTCATAATAGGTATAATTCCCCCCTGTACGGTATTCGTTCTTCTCTCCTGCCCTGTCTTTTATATACACCACGAGCTTCCCTGGGGGAAGGAACTGGCTTGTCACATCAACCGCACTATTGAGAAGCCCGCCGGGATCGTTCCTGAGATCGAGAACAAGGGAATTGACATTTTCTGAGGTGAGCTGTGAAAGGGCTTTTGAAAGGTCAGAAGCGGTCTGTTCCTGAAACTGGGTAAGCTTAATATACCCTATCCCTTCCTCCAGTACCTTGTACTTTACGCTCTTTATCTTGATAATTTCCCTTATGAGAGTGAACTCCTTGGGCTCATTCCATCCCTCTCTCATAATGGTAATCTTCACTGATGTCCCCTTGGGTCCCCTCATCTTGTTCACTGCATCCAGCAGTCCCATATCCCTTGTGATTTCGTCATTAATCTTGACTATCCTGTCACCCGCCTTTATCCCTGCCTTGTATGCAGGGGTGTCCTCAATGGGAGCTATTACGGTGAGGACATTGTCCTTAATGCCTATCTGTATGCCGAGACCGCCAAACTCGCCCTTGGTGTCGACCTGCATCTCCTTGTACGCCTCAGGGTTCATGAAGCCCGAATGGGGATCGAGGGCATTGACCATTCCCTTGATTGCGCCATACACAAGGTCCTTGGTTTTTGTTTCCTCCACGTAATTTTTTTTCACTATGGAAAGCGCCTCGGTGAATATCTTGATGCTCTCGTATCCTTCAACCTCGGCGTTTACAAGCCCCACTGACCACCTTCCCACCGCAATACCCGATACGGCAATGGTAAAGACCAAAGCCAAGGTAATCAGCATCTTCCTTTTCGTAATCATCCTTCTTTATCCTCCGTCTATTTTCTCTTCAGCCACTGCATGGGATCGAGGGGTTTCCCTTTATAGCGCACCTCAAAATACAGAGAAGGGGCATTCACAATTCCTGATTCCCCCACTTTGCCCACTGCATCCTTAATCTTTATTATATCTCCAACTTTCAAAAAAGTCTCTGAGAGATTTCCATAGAGTGTGTGATACCCCTCCCCATGGTTAATGATCACAAGATTGCCATACCCCTTAAACCAGTCCGCAAAGACCACCTTGCCGGCATACACTGCCTTCACTGAATCCTCATCACTCTTGATATAGATACCGTTTCTGAAGACCGGGGTGTTGAATTTGGGATCCCTCTGGCTCCCGTAGGGAATGGCCACTTTTCCGTTCACAGGCCAGATGAGGTTCCCCCTCAGCCCTGAAAAGCCCTTTGCCTCATAGGTATCCTTTTCTTCAAGCTTCCTCAGCACATCAAGGAGCCGTTTGGAAGCCTCCTGAAGCTCCTTGAGCAATTTTTCTTGTGATGCCTTTTCCTTCCTCACCGATGCGAGGATGATTTCCTTGTCCTTTTTTGTTTCCGAGAGCGACGCCTCTATGGGCTTGAGCCTTTCCTGACCTTTCTTCAGCTCTGCACGGAGACCCTGCAGCTGTTTTTCCTTTCTGTCCAGTGACCTGAGGTTCTCCGCAAATTGCTCAATGATCTTCCGATCCTTCATGGCAATGCGTTCGAGATACTTCCACCTTCTTACAAGGGCTGCCAGGTCATCCGTTGCAGCGAGAAGAAAGAGGATATCCCCCGATTGCCCATACCGCTGCATGGCCTGGAGTCTTCTTTTGAGCCATGCCCTCTCTTTCTCCAGTTCTCCCTCAATCACGGATATCTCGTGCTCAACCCTTCCGATCTCTGACTCGGTCTCCCTTATGCGCTGCTGCTGCTTTTTTAACTCCGCCTCAATGGTACTGAGACTCCTGCTCACATGGTCAAGGTCTTCAAGGACCGAACGCTCACGCTTTTTTGCGTGCTCGAGTCTCTGTTTTCGGGTCTCCATTTCTTTTTGGAGTTTCTGGTATTGTTCTTTCGCATCTTCAGCAGAAACAATGTCCGGGAAGAGAAGGCCTGAAAAGAAGGACCAGGGAAAAAAGAACAGGAGAAATGCAGCATACCACATCAGGTGCTTGAAGTAACGGACTCCTACAATGTTGCTCTGCGCATTGTGCATTGTTACCTTACTAAAATTTAATCCTCCCCATGGCGATAAAGGAACCGGTAATCCCGAGGAACAGACCAATGAGGGGAAGAGGCAGGAACAGCTCTGCGGGGAATACCACAGTCCTCACTATGGGCAGGGTAGCACTCAATTGGCGGAACACACTAAGGTAAAATGTGATAACGACAATCATACTGAGCACTCCCCCCACGACCCCGATGACGGCCCCTTCTATCACAAACGGGGTTCTGATAAACGCCCTGGTTGCTCCAAGCAGTTTGAGTGTCTCGATCTCTTCCTTTCTACGGTAAAAGAGTATCTTCACCGTGCTATAACAGATGAAAATGATCCCGGAAGTCGTTACCAAAGTAAGAATGAGACCGATGGTTTCCATCGCGGTCTTAAGGGAATGAATGGAGAGGAGAAATTTCTCCCCATACTGCACATCCTCGATACCCTCTATCTTTTTCATGGAATTCACGAACGTCTTTACCGACTCGGGTCCCATCGCTTCTTTCTTGAACCGTATTTCTATGGATGCGGGTAATGGGTTCTCATTCAACCCCTCGAGGACATATTCGGCATCCTTAAGGGATGTTCTTAGCTCCTTCAATGCTTCGGCCTTTGATATGTATTTCACCTTCTCTATTCCGTTCCGTTCCTTGAGGGAGGCAATGATGTCCTGGGCCTGCTGCTCATTTACCCGGTCACCGAGATAGGCCACAATGAAAAACCGCTCGGGAAGTTTTCTTGCAAAGAGGTTGATATTATAGATGGTCGATACCATAAGGGTGATCACCAGTAATCCCATGGCGATAGTGAGCATGGAAAGGAAGTTGATCCACTTTTCGTGCCACAGGCTCTGGAGCGCAATTCTCAGTGAATAGGGCATTGGCTACCCCTTCTCCTCCCGCACCAGGGAGGCGTTATCAAGCCTGAGGATCCTCAAACCCGTGTCTTTGAACAGATTGGGATTGTGGGTTGCGATAAGGATCGTGGTGCCCTTTGCGTTGATCTCCCTGAATATCCTCATGATTCCCGCGGCAGTGTCGGGATCGAGGTTCCCTGTGGGTTCATCAGCAAGCAGAATAGTGGGGTTGCCCACAATGGCCCTCGCAATGACTACTCTCTGCTGCTCTCCCCCTGAAAGGGCAGAAGGAAGATTGTCCGCCTTATGCCGGAGATTCACCATCTTGAGGGCATCAAGCACCTGGGCTTTCACCTCTCTCTCGGGGACCCGCCTTACCCTGAGGGTCAACGCGATATTATCAAAGACATTTCTATTAAGCAAAAGCCTGAAGTCCTGAAAGACGATCCCGATGGTCCTCCTCAACTTCGGAATTGTCGAACCGTTCAGCCTCGCAGTATCCCATGTCGCAACTGATATTCTGCCGCTATCAGGCATCTCTGCAGCATAAATGAGTTTGAGAAGGGTGCTCTTGCCTGCACCGCTCGGGCCGGTAAGGAAGAGCATCTCGCCTTTCTCGATGAGAAGATTAATGTTTCTGAGGGCAGTGACCGTATCGTAAAATTTTGATACCTCCTGAAACTCTATCATAAGGATGTCTTGATCGTGTTCACAATAGCGTCCGGGGTGAGCCCGTAGAACTCCAGCAATTCCTCAGGTTTGCCCGAACGGCCAAAGGTGTCCCCCACCCCAATGCGCCTCACTTTCACCGGGTGTTTTTCTGAAAGGATCTCACTCACCGCGCTTCCCAGCCCTCCTATTACCGAATGTTCCTCCACAGTAACGATAAGCCCGGATGATTCTGCCGCCCTGAGTACCGCCTCTGCATCGAGGGGTTTAATTGTGGAGATATTGATGACCCCCACATCAAGCCCCTCTGATTTCAGTATCTGTCGTGCCTCAAGGGATGCGGAGACCATGATCCCTGTGGCAATGATAGTTGCGTCCTTTCCCAGGTGAAATATATGTGCCTTGCCCAGCTGAAACCGGTAACTCTCAGGCGTCACCAGGGGCACCTTCATCCTCCCCAGCCTCACATATACAGGCCCTTCATAGTCGGCGATGGAATAGATCACCTGCTCGGTTTCCCTTCCGTCCGCAGGTACGATTACAGTCATATTGGGCAGTACCCTCATGAGGGCAATATCCATCAGTGCCTGATGGGATGCCCCATCCTCACCCACCGTAATCCCCGCATGTGTGGCAACAAGCTTTACATTGAGATTTGAGTAGCAGATGGTCTGTCGTATCTGTTCCCATGCCCTTCCTGTCTCAAATACGGCAAACGTGGACGCAAAGGGAAGTTTCCCGGCCAGGGAGAATCCCCCGGCAGTTCCTATCATATCCTGCTCTGATATTCCCAGATTGAAGAATCGCTCAGGAAAGGCTTTGGCAAACTTCGCGGTCTTTGTGGAGCCCGAAAGATCTGCATCCAGTACCACCACATCGCCCCTCTTTTTCCCGAGCTCCAGAAGGGCAGCGCCATAAGCATCCCGCGTAGCCAATGCCTGGGACGTTCCTCCCGGTGAGGGAGAACCTTTTCTCTCGCCCATTATTTCAGCTCCTCCAATGCTCTGTCCCGCTCTTCCCTTGTGGGTGCAATACCATGATACTCTGCCTTGCCCTCGAAGAAGGACACCCCCTTCCCCTTCACCGTTCTTGCCACAATCACGCTGGGTCTGCCCTTTACCCTTTCTGCCTCATCCAGGGCATCAACAATCTGCTCCATCGCATGTCCATCAATGTCCATGACATGCCATCCAAAGGCCTTCCATTTCTCGGTGATGGGCTCGATCTTCATCACATCGCAGCAAAAACCGTCTATCTGTAAACCGTTGTTGTCCACTATGGCACAAAGATTGTCAATCCCGTAATGGACAGCAGTCATGGCAGCCTCCCATACCTGGCCCTCCTGGAGCTCACCGTCACCCAAAAGACAATATACCCTTGACCCGAGGCCGTCCATCCTCAGGCCCATGGCCATCCCATTGGCAATGGATAACCCTTGTCCAAGGGAGCCTGTGGATATCTCCACCCCTTTGAGCATCTTCGAACTGGGATGTCCCTGGAGCGGACTGTCAATCCTCCGGAGCGTCTTGAGAAGTTCCCTGTCAAAATATCCGCTAAGGGCGAGGGCCGCATAGAGAACCGGAGCTGCATGGCCTTTGGAGAGAACAAACCTGTCCCTCTCTCTCCATTCAGGCTCCTCCGGCCTGTGCCTCATCTTATAAAAGTAGAGCGCTGCCACAATATCAGCAGCAGAAAGGGAGCCGCCCGTGTGGCCTGATCCCGCCTCGGTGAGCATCTTCACGATCTCTCTCCTCACCTCCTTTGCGCGCTCGCGCAAAAGACCGACATCCCTTGTAGCTGTGATCCGGCTCACCCGTTCTTTACCTTCTTTGAAATATGTTCAAGGAGAATCTCATCAAGGCTCTTGGGAGCCTTATTCTTGCTCTCGCTCTTCTCCGGCATCACCGCACTCTTCTCCCCAGGCTGGGGAATGGGTTCCTGCTTATCTCCGGGCAGCTTCGCCTCGCCCTTCCCTGTGAGCAGTTCCTTTATCGCTTCCCTGTGCTGGAGCTTCATAAGGTTCTTGAGCTGTTTTTCGAAATCAGGACTCCCGATAATATGGGCATAACTTGTCTTGACCGAGCGAAGGATCGCACCCTGGTGATAGAGGAGTGTCACAATGGAATGGCTCTTCAGACCGCTGTCCTCTGTCTGGACATGGTATTGCCTCCCCTTATGGGAAATATTCGTATTGTAACCGATAAGCATCAAAACTCTCGCTGCTCAGGGTTATGCAACGCACTGAACCATTACGAGAGATATTATATACTTCATTCCCCGGGAGATACAAGTGAGAGGAGAATAAGGCCGGAAAGCGTGAAAAACTCCGCTACCTCTTTCTTTCGTACCGTTCCATCACATAGAACATGCCCCCTGCCATGAGATAGACAAAGGCCATCACCACCCAGTGGCTGATGCCCAGGACCGAGGGAATGGTAGCTCCTTCCATGGGTGACGAGAAGTAGAACCCTTCAATCGCGGGATACACAACCGCAAACACCAGAGATCCTGCCCCTATCCCGCCCATGGTCACCAGGGCGTCCAACCTCCCTGTGGCAAAACCAGCTACCGCTGTTCCTGGGCAGTACCCGCTGAACAGGAATCCTATGCCGAAGAGCGCCCCTCCCACCAGCTGGGGCCAGAAGAAGGCGGGGACAATCCATATCCTGTTCATGTCAAGAACCTTGAGGTCCGAAAGGAGATAAAGCCCTGTAGCGGCAACCAGCATTCCGGTAAACATGACCTTGGGGACACTGAAGTCAGTAAGGTAAAAAACCCCTGTAAGCTTGTGGGGGTCACCCAGACCTCCCCTCTCCAGAAAAAGACCGAAGAAAAAACCGAGGATCACCGCCAGCACAAGGCCTGCGGTATGGCTTACCATAAAGGGTGCGCTCATGACCATAACCTCCTGAACAATGCCGCGGCAGCAAAGCCGCCCACAAACATTGCGATTACAAAAACCCAGCCAGCTATTGCGAGCTGAGCCCCTCCTGACAGTGCCACCCCGCTGGTGCATCCCCTTGCAAGCCTGCTCGCAAAGCCTATAAGGATACCCCCTCCAAACGCGCTCATCAGCCTTGTTCCAGTACTCATATGCTCAGCCTTATCGAATCTCACCCTGAAGTTTCCGCCTGCAACGGATCCCACAAGGGCACCCACGAAAAGTCCCATGATCTCAAAAAGCACCCAGTTCAGTAGCGGTGCTTCAACATTCAGATATTGAGAAAAATAGGTTATTTTGTGGGCGTATGCCGGACTGAGTTTGTCCAGACCGACCCCTGTTAGGAGAGAAAAGGCACTGGAAGCGCCCAGACCCCATCCCACGATAACAAAGGTTGCGAGGAGCGTTAAGCCGAGACCTGCCCCTGCTATATAAGGTGACCAGAAATTATCATTTTTCATACCAACCTCCATAGAGTCCACTGACCCCTCTTATGCTGTATCTCTTCTTTGCTACCACCTTAGTATCCTCACACAGCCTCAGAGTTGCTTTGTTGCTAAACTTACTAACCATTTTACAATTATATCACTGAAAAATCGACAACACAACACCAAGATAATATCAGGAGAGGGGATGATAGGAAAAGGACAAGTTATGGCTTTCGGGAAGGGAGACAAGTGAGAGGGGACATTGTCCCCCTCTCATCCTTAGAATCTCCAGGTGAATCCGAATTCGAGGCTGTCCTCATAGAGACTAGATTTAAGGGTCACCGGCTGTCCCGCAAAATTCGTACCGCTTTCACTGATGTCCTCTTTGAAGGCATGGGTGTACCCGGCATTCACCGCAAACCGCTTTGAGATTTCATATCCGGCTCCAAAGGTGATATGCTGCTTGACGATGGCAGGGAATCCTATTATTCTGAAGGTTTCATAATAGTAGGTCGGCATGTTATTTCCCTGAACGGAAATCATGTTAGGACCTGCTGGGGTGAGGCCCACGAAATTGCTATGTTCCCTCACAGGGTTGTTCGCATAGTTATATCCGATGCGCAGGGCAAGTGGCTTGATGGGTTTGTACTGTGCGCCGATTCCAAACACCCACTGGTCCTTCCAGTCGAAATCGTCATAGCCCTTGGCGTTTGCCCAGTTTATCCACTTTCCATTGACCTCCACCAGCAGCGTGTCCTTAATAGGCTCAACAGCTATTCCAAGCCCTATCTGCTGAGGGGATGCAAGCTTCAGGCTCCCCACAGTACCGCCAAGATTAAGGACATTCTTATAATTGACCTCCTGTGGTGTCACATAGGTAAGGCCGAGGGAGAGCATATCCAAGGGCTTGTACAATGCCCCCAGTTGGACCCCAACACCGTAATTAAAGGAAGTGCCGCTTCCCAGGTCGAGGCTAGAATAGTCGATTTGAAGGTTAAGGCCGAAAGAGAGGTTTGGATTGACCGCATAGGCAATAGACGGGGCAAATTTCATTGCCTGGAGCTGGGTATATGAGCCCGCAATAAGGGGAGTTCCCGCAGGAAATGGCGGTGCGGGAAATGTGCCGGCGAGACCCGTGTTCCTGTAGTCAACGCCAAGGCCTGATACGCCGTAGGCTGAAAGTCCGAATCTCCAGTCAGTCGTGATCGGGACTGACAGACCGATGGCAGGTATCGCATAAACCTTCTTGTCACTGTCCGCGTTTACGGTCTGGCCGGAGGTCGTCACCGAACCGGTCACATTGGGCATGAACAGAGTTCCCGCAAAATTCACTTCGCTCCCCGGACAGTAAGGGCCAAAACACATGGCAGCAGGATTGGCAAAGACTGCGCTGATTGCATCCTGAGGAGCGGCGATACCCACCCCTCCCATGCCCCTCGAAATGGGACCGATACCGATAAGATTGTCACCGTTTGTCGCCATGGCCGGAGGCGTCACGACTGCGACCATCACTAATACCAGAAGCAACAAAAACAATTTTCGCATTACTCCCTCCTTTTCATCCTTGATTTCTTGCCGCTTACTCCCTCAGCTTCCTTCTTCTCGATCGATTCTCCCCCCACCTCCTCTCCGCGAATAGCCACCCTATTTGAGATTGGCATTCACCATATCAACGATTTCATCCTGAATCTGACCAGGCATTGCTCCTTTTGACTATTTCACTTTCTTAATCAGAAAGCTGAAGACATTATCTTTTTCATCCATCTCAACAAGTTCATTTCCCGTCCTTCTAAGCATGGCGGGGATGTCTGCCTTCGACCCTTTGTCCGTCACCTCAACAAGAAGGACCTGCCCTGGCTGCAGGGAATCCAGCGCCTTCTTTGTCTTTAGCACAGGCATCGGACACGCGAGCCCTTTCAGGTCGACGGCTAAGTTCGCTTTTGACTTATCCACAGTATCTCACCTCTCTTTTCCTCCTTAATTTTTCCTGAGTTTCGGCGAATCAAATAAACAGGCTTATATTTGCATCAAGTGCAAAATCCAGGAACTCAGCAGCCCCCGCCACCTCAACCCCCTCAACGAGGTCCTCCTTGGACAGCCCTGTCATCTCCAGGGTTGGAGTACACGCGATCATCTTCACCCCGGACTCTAAACAGACATGCAGGAGCTCGGGGATCGTAGGCCAGTTGATTTTCTTGATCATGCCCTTCATCATCATCGTGGCCATGCCGGTCATTCCAGGCAGCACGCCAAGGATGTTCGGGAATGGAACAGGGGAAGGCATTGCAGGGTTTGCGATGGGGGCAACCTGAAGAGAATGGTATTTTTTCTTGTTCACGATGTCCACACCATAGAGGGTAAAAAATATCTCCACCTCCACATCCATGGCCACTGCAGTAGATGCAAGGATTAACGGGGGATATGCCATGTCAAGAGTTCCTTTTGATGCAATAAGTGCCATTCGCTTTTTCTTCTCTTCCATATTTTCACCTCCGATAGTTACACGTTATCGTAAAGTATAGTGAAGTCAGAGGGGCTTGTCAACAATATTCGAATAAACTAAACTATAGGCATAAAAATACTTTGACTGAGGTTTCTTGAGAGATTTCTCATGAATTTTCCTGTAGATTCCTATATGCGAGGCTGCAGGAGGGGGTCCTTCATCCCCGCCTCTGCAAAACCTTTTGCTCTAAAGATGCAGCTGTCGCATTTTTCACAGGGAACATAGATAGTGCAGAAGTTTGAAAGTCTGAAATCTTCACTTTGAGTTTTTCTTGGCTGCGGATCATAGCAGCTCCATGTGAGAGAATAATCCAGCCCCAGATCCTTTCCTTTTCTTATTATCTCCTTTTTTGTCAGAAAAAGGAGCGGGGCTTTTATCCTGAACCTGAGTTTCCCTTCAACGGATGCCTTAGTGGCAAGATTTGCCATATCTTCAAAGGCTTTCAGATAAGCAGGACGGCAGTCCGGATAGCCGCTGTAGTCAACCGTATTCGCACCAATAACTATGTCCTCTGCCTCCAAAACCTCTGCCCATGCCAAGCCAAAGGAAAGAAAGATGGTGTTACGTGCAGGAACATAGGTTACAGGGACCGGGGATGGGATATCTGCTTTCTTGCCAATCCCTGACTTCGGTACTTCCATCTCCGATGTGAGGGCAGACCCGCCTATTTCCCTGAGGTCAACCTTTATGATGAGATGCCTTGCGACACCTAAACTTTGTGCCACCCTCTTCGCTGACTCCAACTCCCTGTTATGCCTCTGACCATAGTCGAAACTGAGAGCGTAGACGTCGTGACCCTCTGCCAGGAAAATCGCAAGCGCGGTTGACGAGTCAATACCCCCGCTTAACAAGGCTACCGCTTTATTACCCATTTTCTTCCAAACAAAAGCTCAGCCTCCAAAAAAAGTCCACGTTTTGAGAGGAAAGCCTGAGGTTAAGCATCAATACAGGTCATCTGCAGTACCCGCTTTCCCGTCAGGACCTGTGCTCAAAATCATCACATTTCCGCTCTCGACGCTATATATAAAGGGTCTTCCCCAGGAATCCCTGGCATCGCCGATCTGATTTATCTGCGAAGGGTACGAACCATTCCTGTATCTATAGACCTCTGCCATGAATCTCAGCTCTTCGATAGTACTCACAGTTCTTAGCCTGGCAAATGAATCACCATTCCAGGAAAGGGAAAACCCCCTCTGAGTTCCCGTCCCCTGGAAGACCGCTGCAATCAATGAGATGATAAGGGTGAGGCATAATGCGGCAGGGACAAAGAACCTTGCCAATGGTCTTTCCCGGTGGACAACCGGGATGGCCACCCGTTCTGCTTTCACAGGAGCGGCTTTCACCGGTTCAATAATTTCCCTTTCCAGGAGAGAAAGGAATATCCTGGATGCCTGAAAATCTTCCATACCGCAGAGATCAATGATAATGCTCACATCATTTTCCCCATCAACAAAATTGAGTATGGTTTCTTCCTCGGTGGTCAATGCGGGACCTGTCTTTCCCGTGATGGTGAACACTGTTTCCGGAAGGATCTTCCCTTCTGCGAGGGACCATTCGTCCATAATGCGTAAGCCTTCCATGAGGAGGTGCTGCGTGTCCAGTGTGAGCGCAAGATCCTTGCTCACCGAAACTTCCTGGGACTGAAACTCGTACGTACCTTCTTTCCAAGAAAACAGCTGCACTACCGTCTCGGTCATCTGCGAGATGAGTGTTTCCTTGATATCTTCCTTGGTGACCAGTCCTTTTCTGAGAAACACATCTCCAATCCTTGCACCTGTTCTTTTCTGTTCCTCAAGGGTAGACCTAAGGTCTTCTCCTTTTATAAGCCCCTTCTTCAGCAGAATCTTGCCCAGCCTGTTATCCTCCATCCGCTTTCGTGACTCTGCCGATACCACATTGCCTTCGGAAAAGATCAGTTGAACCTTGTCCCTGTGCCCGCTCAGGGAAAGAATGCCGCTCTTTTTCTGGAAATAGATCAGTTGCAGGATGTCCGCAAGACCAAAATCCGTCAGAGATCCTTCTAAAGCCATCCCTTACGTATCCCCCTCCCTATATGCAAAATGGAGAACAGATAAGTGAATGCCATGAGCATCACTGCGAGCGGTGTTATCCAGGCATGGCTGAATGGCCAGATCCCCACGGTGGGAAGGTTGTTCAATAGAAACAAAACAAGGGAGAAAGAAAACGGCCACAACAATAAGAGACCGAGCAGTATCTTGCCCGAGTATATCTGGCCTGCCCCCGGGAGCACACAAGAGAGTATTTTTGCTCTTTTCCTCCGTCTTGTTTTGCTCTCGTATACGGAGAGCAACCTCGCGATTCTCTCTTTGGAATCCACCTCATCCATCTTTGTGAGCGAAGTGTAACACTGGGGACACATCTCTCCCCACGTAATAACCCTTGAACACCTGCTACAGAATACTGCGCTGCACCTCTTGCACCTTTGCGCCCTATGCCCCGTCCCTTTATTGAGGAGATAAAAGCCAGGGATCATCAGAAACGCCATGAGAGTAATGAGGAGAGGAAACCTGTAAAGAGAACCGTTCCCCATCCCTAACGCGTACTCCCAGAGCGCAGAGGGGGGGAGCATCTCGTCCACTACAAAACGGTTCGGACCAGTGCCTGAACGGGAAGTGAATTTGGATACGGCCTCAGGATTAAGCTTGGCAGCCTCGAGGAAATATTCGTCTCCCTTCGCAAAGTCAAGCATCTCCCTGTGAAGCTGGCTTAGATTGTAATACGCAGAGGGGAGGGGCGAACGCTGGAGGGCCTTCTGATAGGAATCTTCTGCTGCTGCCCTGTTTTGAACCGCATAGTATGCATTCCCGAGGTTCACGAAGAGACGGGGGCCTGACCTGCTTGAGTCTCCCATAAGACTCAAGTACGACTCTATCGCTTCATTAAAGTTACCCTCCCTCTTAAGCGCCAGGGTATGGGAGAATCGGGAGGCGAAGTCTTCTCTCCCTTTAATGGCCCATAACGCATACCTGTTGTTCTTCCCTTCGTTCACTTCCACTATTGCCCTCAGCCTAGGTGAGGGCGCCGAAAAGAATTTACCTTCCACATTCAGAAGGGTTGGCGCAAAAAGAAAGAACAAGAGGGCTGCATACACCACCACCTTATTCTCTTTCTTGAAATAACCCCCGATAAGAAAAAATATCCCCGCGATGAGCGCAATGGGCCCGAACAGGGAAAGGATGACAGGGACGAGCAGGAGAACCAGTCGCCTTTGGTCCTCCATCCCGTCGTGTGAAACAAGACCAGCGTCCATGAAGATCCTGATAATCAGAATCAGAACAAGGGAGAACACAAGAGAGATGAGAATGCTCGAATAGAGCAATCCCAAAAGGGTAAATGCCCACCAAAAATTCCTCCCGTAAGCCTTAATTCCTTCCCTGAAAGAATCAATTGCCTGGAATATATCACCCATGAAAAGACGCTCACTGGCAAGTGCAAAGTACACTGCCGGCAGGTCAGGGGAATACTGTTTTGCCATTTTCAGAAAATCCCTTGCATTTGCCGGTTCTTGGTGGGCCTTTGCGATGAAAAGATACGAGTACGGCTCTGTGGTGGAGAGTCCGCGGTCCAGCCTCGACTGATAGAGATCCTCGACTCCTTCACAAGGCCCGGCTCCATGAACAAAGCCCCATATGCCGAGCAGCACAATCCAGACCGTAAAGGTTTTGGACTTAGAATGTGCGACTGTAAACTTTGCCATTAAACCCTCTTTCCTATTTTGGGTTCTGTCCCCTGTAGTAATCTCTTTATATTATCAGTATGCCGTAAGACAAGCAAAGACGCGATCAGGATTGATACGATCAGTTTTTCCTGTGTATAGTCTAGTACATATACGCCTAGAGGTAAAACCCCAAAAGAGACTAGGGCTCCAAGAGAAGAATAGCGCGTGACCAGTATTACAATAAGCCAGAGAATGACGGTAAGCACCCCCACCTTGGGAGAATAGATCAGCAGGACGCCAATGCTTGTGGCAACTCCTTTGCCTCCCCTAAACCTGAGAAACAAAGAGAAATTATGTCCCACTATTGCGGATAATCCCATGATACCTTCCAGGGACGGACTCTGGAAAAAGTATTTTCCCACGACAACCGCGAGGGAGCCCTTCAATACATCTCCGACCAGGGTGAGGAGTGCAGGACCTTTCCCCATCGCTCTTAACACATTAGTAGCACCTATGTTTCCGCTGCCCACCTTTTTCAGGTTCACCCCGTATACTCTTGCAACCACGACCCCGAAGGGGATTGAACCCAGGAGAAACGCAAAGAGTATCAGGGAAAAAACGTTCATATCTTTTTCCAGAATGAAACAGTGTACTGAACACCTGACACGATCGAAAGTATCAGGGCTATCCATATGGAAAGTATTCCCACATCGTAAAGGTCGATACCAAAGATATCCGTACTGATGATTAGGCAGAGGATTGCGGTGATCTGGAAGGCTGTCTTGAGTTTTCCCCCCATCTCCGCGGGTATCACGATATCCTTTGAAAGTGCTACTGCCCTGAGCCCTGTGACGAGAAATTCTCTCACAATGATGGTGATGGCAATCCATGCAGAAAGCCTCGCCATGTCTACAAGGAGGATGAGGGCGGATATTACAAGAAATTTGTCAGCGATGGGGTCAAGGATAATCCCAAACTTTGTAATTTGTCCGGTCCTTCTCGCAAGGTAGCCGTCAAGGAAATCAGTAATTGACGCAACACCGAAAATCAGGGCGCCCAGGAACGGTCTGTCGGGTGCAACGAGGACAAAAAAAGGGATGAGCACAATTCTGCTGAGGGTTATGAGTGTGGGAAGGTTAAGCCTCAAAATACTCCTTCGTCACGGATTCCCAGAGCCCTTTTGCCTTAAGGAGAAAATCACAGACTTCGCGCACCGCACCTCTCCCCCCGCGGTGTCGTGTGACCACTGCTGCGTGATCCCTTGCTTCGTCCGCTGCATCACTCACTGCAATGGGGACTCCAACTCTCTTAAAAATGGGAATATCTACTATGTCATCTCCCACGTACGCAACTTCTTTCTCTGTGAGGCCGTATTTTTCGATGATGTGATCAAATGCCACAGTCTTAATGTGACACCGCTGATAGACCTCTGTGATCCCCAGTTCACGGGCCCTTCGCTCCACAACCTTTGAATGCCTCCCGGTAATAAGGGCAACCCAAATGCCTGCCTTGACAAGCATCTTTATGCCATGGCCATCCCTCACATTGAATATCTTGAATTCGTTCCCCTCGTTGTCCAGGATGATACTTCCGTCGGTGAGGACCCCATCCACATCAAGGATGAGAAGTTTGACGTCCTTTGCGATCCCCTGAAGTTCTTTCTCACCCCTTTTCATTTACACAATCCCCTGTTTCAGAATATCATGGAGGTGGATGACACCCTTTGCCCTTCCCTCTCCGTCCGGCACCACAAGGGAGGTAATGGAGTAGTTCTCCATCAGAGACAACGCCCTTGCAGCGAGCTCGTCCTCAGAAATCATCCTGGGATGCGGTATCATGGCCTCCCCTACCTTCAAGTCAAAAAACGCCGCACCCTTTTTCTCGATCCCCCGTCTCAGATCGCCGTCAGTGATAATACCGAGAATTTTTTTCTCGGCGTCAGCAACAATGGTGACGCCGAGGCGTTTAGATGATATCTCCATAACGGCGCGTAACATCGGGGTTTCAGGAGAAACGACGGGAAGGGCATCTCCTGTGTGCATAAGGTCTTTCACCTTTATGAAGAGCTTTTTCCCAAGGCTGCCGTGGGGATGGAAGAAAGCAAAATCCTCCTCTTTAAATCCCCGCTTGATCAGGAGGGCCACCGCAATCGCATCCCCCATGGCCATTGCTGCGGTAGTGGATGCGGTGGGAACAATCCCAAGGGGACATGCCTCTTCCTGTACCGAGACATCAAGGTTCACATCCGCCGTCTTTGCCAGGGTAGAATCGTTCTTTCCGGTCACAGAGATAAGACCAACATCGAACCTCTTCAGAAAAGGGAGCAGACACACCAGTTCTTCGGTTTCACCGCTGTTTGATATGGCAATGACTACGTCATCGGATGTGACCATGCCGAGGTCTCCGTGCGTTGCCTCTGCAGGGTGCAGAAAAAAAGCGGGCGTGCCTGTTGATGCCAGGGTAGCCGCAATCTTCTTTCCCACAAGACCTGACTTGCCCATGCCGGTGACCACGACCCTGCCCCTGCTCCGGTAGATGAGATCGACCGCCCCTTCGAAACTACTATCAATCTTTTCGATAAGGGCAAAGACCGCATCCGCTTCGGTCTTGAGCACTTTTCTTGCGATATCAAGAATATTCATCTCTCACACTGCACTTCTTTCACCATTTACCAATCAAACTGGCAGCGTAGCCATCCTGGAGGGATAGCCCTCCGGTGGGCATCATCTTCCAGGTCCGCAAGGTCTCGTTCTGACTCTTTGAGTTGCCTTCTCGATTTCTCGAGCTTCTCCTCGGCACTCTTTTTTTCTTTCCGCCACTTTCCTTCAGGTCAGTGAGGACCTTTTCTTTGTTGAGAACTTCTTCTTGGTTCTTTTCAATCTTCCTTCTGTAAGAAGTGGCCTTCTTGCACCAGTATTCTTGCTCCTTCTGGCTTTCTCCTTTCTTTGCCGTTTCTCCCTTGTCTCCAGCTTTGTCGTGCTTCACTGCCGAATTCCCGTCATCTGCAGGTTGCCTGTATTTCTTGACGTCCTCATTTGTAAAGTAAGGTGCATCGTCTGCTGGCTTGCTCTCTGCTCCCATGACAGAAAGAAAGAAAAAAACATTGAGAAGGATTGTCCATGAGATTATCAAAAACGTATGAATATTTTGTCCTTTTTCTCTACCGTACTCAACCTTAGTGACTGACCCTCTCATTTTCTACTTCACTAATGCATCAATCGCTTTAAGAGTGGCGAGCATCCTCGGGAGATCATCCAGCTTCATCATATTCGGACCATCGCACAATGCCCTCTCAGGCTCAGGGTGAACTTCCATGAACAAGCCATCAACACCGATGGCAACTGCGGCCCTTGCAAGAGGCTCTGCAAATTCTCCCTGGCCCCCTGAGCTGCTCCCCTGGCCCCCTGGAAGCTGGAGGCTATGGGTTACATCAAATATCACGGGATACCCGTAGGAACGCATGATGGGCAATCCCCTGAAGTCCACCACGAGATTATTATATCCAAAGGTTGTACCTCTTTCACTTATTAAGAGATTATGGTTGCCGGTAGAGGTGAATTTTTCTATGATATTTCTTACATCCCAAGGGGCGAGAAACTGACCTTTCTTAATGTTCACAGGTTTCCCTGTCTCTGAAGCGGCAAGGATCAAATCTGTCTGCCTGCAAAGAAACGCAGGTATCTGCAAAGCATCAAGCACTTCTGAGGCAGACTTTATCTCATGTACTGAGTGGACGTCAGAGATTACTGGAATGTCAAGCTTGGCCTTCACGTTAGCGAGTATTCTTAGCCCCCTTTCCATTCCGGGGCCCCTAAAAGATTCCAAGGATGTCCTGTTTGCCTTGTCGTAAGAACTCTTAAAGATGAGGTGAAGACTAGCTGCTGAACATATCTCTTTGAGTCTCTTTGCGGATTCGAAGGCTATTTCTTCGGACTCAATAACGCATGGACCAGCGATAATAAGGGGTGGGGCACCGCCTCCCACAACCGCACCGGCAATAGTGATTTTTCGTACCACTTCTCAGCCTCTCTCCTCCGCAACATAGGGGAATAGAGACCTTTTCTCTTTCAGTGCTGCTCCTATGAATGCCTTAAAAAGAGGGTGGGGTTCTGTGGGTCTTGATTTAAATTCAGGGTGGAACTGGCACCCTAAAAACCATGGGTGGTCTTCTATCTCCACGATCTCTACAAGCTCTCCGTCAGGGCTTGTACCGCTTATCTTCATACCGTTCCGCGTACAGATACCTTTATATGCATTATTGAACTCATACCGGTGTCTGTGGCGCTCTGAAATTTCCTTCACCTCGTACGCCCTGTACGCATGGGTGTTCTGCTCAAGGACGCAGGGGTATGCCCCGAGCCTCATCGTCCCCCCTTTTTCACATCCCTCGGACCTTTCTTCAATCTTCCCCCTCCTGAAGTCATACCACCGTTCCATAAGGTATATCACAGGGTCTTTGATCTTCATGTTGAACTCGGTGCTATTGGCGTCGAGACCACATACATTCCTCGCAAATTCAATAACCGCACACTGCATCCCGAGACAAATACCGAAGTAGGGTATCCTCTTTTCCCTCGCGTACTTCACCGCCTCAATTTTCCCTTCTATCCCCCGATACCCAAACCCCCCGGGGACCAGTATGCCGTCTACCTCGGACAAAAACTTGTCCGGTCCGTGAACCTCTATCTCCTCTGAATCCACCCACAGAAGGTCAACCTTCGCATCATTGGCTATCCCTCCGTGAACGAGGGCCTCCATGAGACTCTTATAGGAATCCTTAAGACCCACGTACTTTCCCACTATGGCGATGCTCACCTCATTCCTAGGCTCCTTGAGCTTCCTCACAATGTCCTTCCACAATTCGAGGTTTCTCTCCCGGGAAGGCAACTTCAGCTTGCTGATGATCTGCTGGTCCAGTCCCTCTTCGCTGAGGGCAAGGGGCACTTCGTAAATGGTCTCCACGTCCAAGGCATTGATTACCGTGTCACCATCAAGATTACAGTGGATTGCGATCTTCTTCTTTGCCTCCGGAGGTATGGGTCTATCGGTTCTGCAAAGCAGGATGTCCGGCTGAATTCCGATGGCTCGCAGCTCCCTTACACTGTGCTGGGTTGGCTTTGTCTTGAGCTCACCAGCGGCCTTTATGTAGGGCACAAGGGTAAGATGGACGTACATTACGTTTTCCCTGCCCACATCGTAGCGCATCTGCCGTATCGCCTCGAGAAAGGGGAGACTTTCGATATCGCCGATGGTACCTCCGATCTCCACGATCACCACATCATTGCTGCCACTCACCGACTTGATGGCCTGCTTGATCTCGTCTGTGAGATGGGGTACGACCTGTACAGTGTCTCCGAGGTAATCTCCTTTCCTTTCCTTCGTAATGACATTGTAATAGATTTTTCCGGTAGTGTAATTGTTTGCCTGGGACGTTCTCATACGAGTAAATCTCTCATAATGGCCAAGATCAAGGTCTGTCTCGGCGCCATCATCGGTCACAAAGACCTCTCCGTGCTGAAAGGGACTCAATGTGCCGGGGTCAACATTTATGTAAGGATCCAATTTCTGGATTGTCACCTTGAGCCCCCTCGCTTCAAGAAGGGCGCCGATTGCCGCTGCTGCAATTCCCTTTCCCAAGGATGACACCACGCCACCCGTTATGAAGATAAACTTAGCCATCTCTCCACCCTTTCCAGGTCCAAGGGAGTATCAATCCCCATGGTTTCCCATGATGTTCCTTTCACTTTGATCTTAAGCCCATTTTCGAGGGCACGAAGCTGCTCAAGCTTTTCTATCTCCTCGAGAACCGAAGGCTTCATGCCGGTAAGTCTTAAAAGGATATCCCGCCGATAGCTGTAAATACCGATGTGCTTGTAAACTTTAAAAGGTGAACCCTGCATGCCGGAAGCGCTCAGGTCTTTCCATGCATCCCTGTGATAGGGGATGGGTGCCCTCGAAAAATAGAGGGCAAAACCGTCACGGTCGAACACAGCCTTCACCACATTGGAATCCACAACTTCCTCCGGCCTCTCTATTTCCTTTACCAGTGTGCCGATATCAGCCCTGGAATCGGAAAGGAGACCTATTGCATCATCAATCATTTCAGACCTTATGAGAGGCTCATCGCCCTGGACATTCACAATTATATCACAGCTTAATGAGCGGGCAATCTCCGCAACCCTGTCCGTCCCTGACACATGCCCCGCAGAGGTCATCACCACCCTTCCCCCAAAGGAGAGAACCTTCTCGAATACGGTCTCACTGTCAGTGGCTACAATAACCTCCTCGGCAGTCGCTGCACCCTTCGAGTTCTCGTACACGTGCTGGATAACAGGAATTCCCTTGAGGAGGGCAAGGGGCTTTCCCGGAAAGCGGGTTGATTCATAACGGGCAGGTATCACAATAACCGCAGACATGACTTAGAACTAATTATATATGATAATTGACAAATTTTGAATCCCTATTTACCTTTTCTCACTCAATCTGACATAATAAGCCCTAATTTGTCCCTTGGGAGAGGAGGGATTGATGGCAACTGTTCTCAGGCTTCCAGGCTCATCCTGGAGGCGAAGACCGAACGCTCATTCTCTGCCATTCATTCCTTCTTTGATTCTCGTGCAGTGTTAAGGAACGTGATCGACATGAGAGCAAATCCGGTCTGATGGTGAGACTCCGAAGGAATCCTTATCAAGGTACCTTATTTGGATTTTGAAAGTTTAATAAGCCGTCTCCTCCTGGCAGCCTTGCCGATTCTCGTGGCAATAACCTTTCATGAGGCTGCTCATGGGTTTGTCGCGAATAAATTCGGTGATCCAACGGCAAAGATGATGGGCAGACTCACCCTTAATCCCCTGGCTCATATCGATCCCTTCGGCACCATTATTATCCCCGTAATGCTTTTCATTCTCTCGAAAGGGACTTTCATGTTCGGTTCTGCGAAACCTGTTCCTGTCAACTTCAACAATCTGGGGCATCCAAGAAGGGATTCTGCCCTTGTGTCTGCGGCCGGTCCGGCCACCAACGTGATCATTGCCTTTCTGAGTGTATTGTTGCTCATACTAAGTTATAAATTGTTCCCCCAAACCGCACCTCAGGAATTATTGAGCGAAAGGGTAATCGGTCCTGTCCAGGCGATGCTCCAATACAGCATAGTTTTCAATATATTTATCGCAGCCTTCAACCTCATTCCCATTCCTCCTCTCGACGGAGGGAGAATCGCGGTAAGCCTTCTTCCGCTCAGGCACGCGTATCAGTTCAGCAGACTTGAGCCCTATGGAATTTTCATTGTAATTATCCTCTGGGTGACGGGTATCGCACAGATCATTATCAGACCCCTGCAACTGCTCATTGAGTTCATCCTCCAGGTGTTCCTTATCCCATTCGGCGGGTTCATGTGAAAGATCGGGTCTTAAGCGGAATGCAGGCCAGCGGGAAGCTCCATCTCGGAAATCTCGTGGGGGCTCTCCAAAACTGGGTCAGGCTCCAAAACGAGTATGACTGCTACTATTTTATTGCCGACTGGCACGCCCTTACAACGGGGTATGCCAACCCCCAAGCGATAAGGGAGTCTACGCATGATATCATTCTGAATTTCCTTGCGGCCGGTCTCGACCCCGAAAAGTGCACCATCTTCATCCAATCCAGAATCCCTGAACACGCGGAACTTCATCTTCTCCTCTCCATGATCACGCCCCTTGGATGGCTCGAACGCGTTCCCACCTATAAGGAGAAGATTCAGGAGCTCAAGGATCGGGATCTGTCCACCTACGGTTTTCTCGGGTATCCCCTGTTGCAGACAGCGGATATTATTATTTACCGGGCCAGATATGTCCCGGTGGGGGTCGACCAGGTCCCCCATCTCGAAATCTCCAGGGAAATCGCGAGAAGGTTCAATTACCTTTACAAGGAGGTCTTCCCTGAGCCTGAGGCGCTTTTGACAGAGTTTCCAAAAGTCCCGGGTGTCGATGGAAGGAAGATGAGCAAGAGCTATGACAATGCGGTGTATCTTTCTGATCCTCCCGATGTCGTGGAACAGAAACTAAGGACAATGATCACGGATCCCGCGCGCAAAAGGAGGACGGACAAGGGAGATCCTGAACTCTCCCCTGTGTATCACCTCCATCAAATATTTTCTTCAAAGGAGGAACAGGAACACGTTGCCCACGGATGCCGGACCGCAGGCATAGGCTGTATCGACTGCAAGAAGATTCTCATAAAAAATGTGTTTGCGGTTATGGAGCCCATTTGGGAAAGACGCAACAAACTCCTCCACAATCCGGAAATCGTCTATGAGATCCTGAGAAAAGGGACTGAAAAGGCAAGTAGGGTTGTTCAGGAAACCATGGAGCTTGTGAGAGAAGCCATGGGACTGGGAAAGTGGTAGCCACGCAGGAGAATCCGTCAAGGCAGATTGCGCACTGGCTGGTTTGTCCCTAAAAAAAATTTTTCACTGGGAAGTCCTCATACGCCATGCGTAGATTTTTTCATGGGGTAATTCGTATAATTTATCCATAACGTAATTCTTATGTAGTACGGACGAAATGAGGAAAATGGAGTCTTAGCGTATTCTCCATTTTCCCGGATTTAACTTCGTGAGTTTGCCACCTTGAAGCAAATAACTCTTGTAAGGGAGAAGGGTACATGGATACCACGGTAGGGAACAAGAAACTCAACAGCTGGATCACTGAAGCAGCGGCAATGTGTCAGCCTGACGCAATCTACGTGTGCAACGGATCCACAGAAGAATACACCCTCATGATGGAAAAATTGATAGCCAGCGGCAGTGCCACCCCCCTTAAGAAACGTCCCAAAAGCTATCTTTTTCGGTCTGACCCGAGCGATGTGGCGCGCGTGGAGGACCGCACCTTTATCTCCACTTCATTACAGGATGAGGCAGGGCCTACGAACAACTGGATCGATCCGGTGGTGCTCAGGGAGACTATGAAGGGGCTCTACAAGGGTTGCATGAAGGGACGTACCATGTACGTGATTCCTTTTTCCATGGGTCCCATAGGTTCTCCTATCTCAAAAATAGGCGTCGAGATCACTGACAGCCCCTATGTGGTCGTCAATATGCATATGATGACCCGTGTCAGTTCAAGGGTTTTGGAACTTATGGGCACTGACGGAGACTTCATCCCCTGTCTCCATTCAGTCGGTGCGCCTTTGGAGAAAGGCCAGAAAGATGTGCAATGGCCTTGCGCGCCCATTGAGAAAAAGTACATAAGCCATTTCCCCGAGGAGAATCTGATCTGGTCCTATGGATCCGGATATGGCGGCAATGCGCTCCTCGGCAAGAAGTGTTTGGCCCTTCGTATTGCCTCTGCCATGGCAAGGAGAGAAGGCTGGATGGCAGAGCATATGCTCATCCTGCGCCTCACGAATCCCGGAGGAAAGCAGTATCATATCGCAGCAGCCTTTCCGTCAGCGTGCGGGAAGACCAACCTTGCCATGATGCGGCCGTCTCTCAAAGGCTGGAAATGTGAATGCATCGGCGACGACATTGCATGGATGAAGATCGGGACAGACGGACGCCTGCACGCCATCAATCCTGAAAGCGGATTCTTCGGCGTCGCCCCCGGAACGTCTTATGACACAAATCCCGTGGCAATGGATACGGTCAGGGAAAACGTTATCTTTACGAACTGCGCCCTCACTGATGACGGAGACATCTGGTGGGAGGGGATGAGTGACGAGTTGCCTTCGCACCTGATCGACTGGAAGGGCCGGGACTGGACCCCTGCGAGCAAAACAGACGCGGCCCATCCCAATGCACGCTTCACCGCACCTGCTTCCCAATGCCCTGTTATCTGCAAGGATTGGGAGAACCCCGAAGGTGTCCCCATTGATATCTTCATTTTCGGTGGTCGGCGCGGCAGCGTTGTGCCACTGGTCCACGAGGCTTTCTCTTGGGAACACGGGGTCTTTCTCGGCGCCATCGCGGCCTCTGAAACTACTTCTGCCATCATTGGCGCTGTGGGCAACCTGAGAAGGGACCCCTTTGCCATGAAACCATTCTGCGGATATCACATGGGCGACTATTTCCAGCACTGGCTCACCATGGGCGAAAAGCTCGGCAGCAAGGCCCCGAGGATCTTTTATGTGAACTGGTTCAGAAAGAATGAGGACGGGAAGTTCCTCTGGCCCGGCTTCAGCGACAACAGCAGGGTATTGAAATGGATGTGTGAGCGCGTTGACGGAAAAGTGGGAGCCAAGACTTCCGCCATCGGTTTGCTGCCCCAGGAAGGAGACCTTGACCTCTCAGGTCTTACCATATCCCCCGAGAATATGAAAGAGCTGATGAGTGTCAACACTTCTGAGTGGAAAAATGAGATACCGGACGTGGAGGCGCATTTCGCATCCTTAGGCGGCCGTGTTCCGGAAAGGCTGAAGACCCACCTCAAGGGTCTCAAGGAGCGTCTTGGATAAACCCGCACTGATCGGATTGTCTCTACAGCTTTAACCGCGTGGAAACGACCACATCGAAAAAAACACTGGTCAATGTATTGGGCGTCGTGTATGTCCATACAAAGACCAGTGACGGTGGAGATCTTTATCTCACGCGCCATGCCGAACCCTTCCATGAGCATTTTCAAATAGAGAACTGGTACGAAAGAGACTGGTTCAATGCCAATAAGATACGCCTTATCGGTACCAGTTCGGTCTATAAAGTACCCACAAAAGAGGTTGCTGGCAAGAGCCTTGAGCTGGTCGTAAAGAACTGCCGTGTGGGCGAAGATGTGCCTATCGATACCCATACCCTGCAGGAATTTTGCGATGCCGAGTTCAACAGCCCCTGGGAGGAGTTCTCCCTGGTTACGGAACTGTTGGATAACCTCTACGGGCCAAGGGAAACGAAGATGAATACCCAGCTGCCCATGGCAATCTATGTGCCCCCTGAGAAGATGCAGGCCTGGCAGAGCGGGAGGTCACGGTCGAGGATCAACCGTATCAGGGCCAAGCACCCGGGCATTGATATTGATATCCTGAAACAATATAAGCTCATCTATGAATGGATAAAAGGTCATAATCTCATGGAAGTGTTTGCACACATAGATATCAACCATGATGAACTGGTCACTCACCTTAAGAAAATTAATTATAAGGCCCTTGCGGATATGCAGAGGAAGGGTTACCTGATGGCTGACATGAAACCTGAACATATTATCATCAGCGAAGCTGACACTGAGCACATCGTAGCAATAGGCATGACTCAGGAGAGAAACGCCGCTGATAAGCAGGTCGATATAGTGTATCAGTGCATTCACGAGGGAAGCTACTCAATCATTGATTACGAATTGCTGCTCCGCACCCCTGAACATGATGAAGCAGTAAAGTCTTCCAGGAGACATTCCTATCTGGATGACCAGCGCCACCGCTTTGACCCGACTCCTCTCCCTGCCCACCTGTCCCACATGGAAATCTTTGGAGTGCCCTACCTGTACGGACATGCGGAGAGCACCGGCGGCAGCCTCTGGGTGGTGGGAAGAAACGCACATCTGTTCGATTATTTTCTCCCTGAACGTTGGAGAAAGACCCCGGCCCTCAGATTATCCCACACCAAAGAAGTCTTCTATACGATCACAAAGGACAACATTCACCTCGTATGGGAGACATCACGGGTTGGTGAAATGCCCATGGGAGATGAAGAGGGGTCCCGGGATCCCAAGGTTCGTCACTACGGCATCAATAGTCCCTTTGAGGAATTTGCCATCGCCCATACCCTTACCCAACTCGGTATTCCCACTGTCTATGCAAGGGCAATCTACATGACCGGAACCACAAAGGTGGAGGCATCCACTGATCTCAGGAAGTACGAATCCCACAGGGATATCCTTGATCCAGAAGGCAACCCCGTGCTTCAGGAGAACCACAACTATATCACCATTCGTGGTTATTACAACGGGCCTGATCAGTGGGTTGCAGAGCATGAAGAGGCGCTCTACACCCCGGTCGATCTCTCAAAGGCCGTTTACATCAACATCATCAGTGAGGAACAATGCCAGGACTTTCTCGATGCGGTAAAAAGAAAATTAAAGCTGCACGGTTTTGACGGAACATCATTGAAAGTGAACGATCTCCTTCTGGCAATTGATGATAAGCAGCAGATCATGGAAAATAGTTCAGGCGATCCGGTGGTGATTATCTGTAATTTCGAACTCATATGGAAAATGTCTGAGTAGCATTGAGTCAGTACAATTGACCCATATCCATACCCCTGAGTATTCATAAAACTAACCCATTAAGGGGCCCTCCCAGTTTAAGGCAAGACACTCTGCCAAAAACAGGGTGGACCCCAAAATCTAAAGAGTGTATGACTAATCAAACTAAAACCTCATCCTCACCCTGTAAGTAAGCTTTGCTTCCTTGTCCTTCTCTACAGGAACGTTAAATTCTGCGGTAGAAGCCTCTGTTTTCTTATGCTCATGCGATGAACTGAGCATCACCCAGTCTCCAGGGATCGGCTCGATCACTTTCACGACAACGTTCTCTTTCTTGTGGTTCCTGAGCGATATCTCAAAGCCAGCTTCGTACGTATCTGAAGCGATCTTCTTCCAATCTGTCTGTTTTCTTGCGCCCACAACGTCAAACGCATCGCCGAGTTTTATCCTGATCTTTTCATCCTTCGGTGTATGGTCGATGGAGTCCTCACCGACGAACTGGAGGCTTCCTTCATTGTCCTTCTTGTATACTCTCACCGTACCTTTGGGCAAAGGAATTCCGAGGTTATGGTCCTTCGTGTTCGCTATCTCTGCGAAAACGCCGACCTTCTGGTTCGAGATCTTTTCCCCGTAACTTGACCGGTAGTAGTACTGGGCGCCGTAGTAAACGAGTTCTTTCTTCACCCCAATATTATCAGCGTTCACAAGGCTGATCTGTTTGGTCTGGTTGTCTTTGATTGTTGCCAGTCTCTGTAAAGTGTAGATGTGGTATTCGAAGAACTCCTCTTCCTTGAACTGAGGCGCAGGTTTTGCCGCCGCCTCCGCAGCCCTCATCATTCCCTTCTTGTACTCCATCTCATCCTTCGCCCTGTTTACATCGCCAGCAACAAGCTTGATCTTTGCGTCCTTGTAAGTTGTGCCGCTTCTGTTGTCAATGGTGACCCATCCGGAAAGGTCCGCCCTGTCATCCTTGTCATTCAATGTCACCACATAGTCGGACCTCCAGTTAATGCCGTTTGTGAGGTATGAAGCCTCAACCTTTTGGAGCGAAGCAAGGCTGTTCTCGATGAGCCAGACCAGTGTCGGTTTTGAAATAAGACTCTCGGGGACCCCCGGAAATATTATCCTCCCGGGATGGCCGAAGGTGATCTCATCGCCGATCCTGAATATCGGTCCTCCATTGTTCGAAAGTAGGGTAGCGGTCACGATCTCTTCTCTTTCGGTATATGGGTTTTTGTAATAGAGCTTCACTTCCTTGCCTACGTACTTGTCCATGAGCTTCTGGGGATTCAGTAAATCATATTCATAATTCTGCTCAAGGATCTGCAGGCTGTCGGCATTCACAAGGGATTTGATATGGACACTCGTGGGAATTATCTGCGACGCCACATCCATAAACTTCAGCTCGCCCATTCCTTTCGAAAGCTTCAGGCTTCTTTGGTCCTTCACAAGGCCGAGATTCACATTATAGATCGTGACGGCAACGCCTGTCTGATCTTC
Organism: Thermodesulfovibrionales bacterium; assembly: GCA_035524455.1. Taxonomy (GTDB): domain Bacteria; phylum Nitrospirota; class Thermodesulfovibrionia; order Thermodesulfovibrionales; family UBA9159; genus DASPUA01. The sequence goes on from DATKOU010000107.1 coordinate 29,542, forward strand.
GAGCCCTGTCGAAAAAGCAGCTGGTCTACTGTCCTTTTCCGGAGCAGCCACAGAAACAAGACCGAAGCATAAGTACAGAACTGCGAGTACTGCGGAAAAATACTTTGCTTTCATGGTAACCCTCCTTTGATGTTTTCTTGGTTACTTAGACAAAGGAGGCGAGAGCAAAGTTCCCGGGTCTCGAACAAGGATCATTTGGGCAGGAGTTGAATGCACCGACGAGGGCGATAGTAATCACGACAGCTAATGCCAACAGAACTGGGACCTTGAAACTCATAATTGTCTCTCCTTTCTGATTTGAGGTGACTGGCGAAAAATCCCCCAGGAGCATGCGGATATCTAAGAGATAATAAGATGAGGCCCTGCACCCGATCGAATTTTCCTCATTTTCCTTTAACCATAAAATATGCGGCCTGTCAATTGCATTGCAGTGCGTTAATCAACGCAGATAAGGCCTAGAAGTGGGTCAATTTGACGAGCCGGTTAACACCGAATATGTTCAAATGCAAAAAAAAACCACTGCACTCATCTTGACAACGATGAGCGAGGTGTTATTATCTGATTGAAGGACTATGAAATGATCGGAGGCAGCTCTTTTCCATAACATCAAGCCTGTAATAATGAGGTAAAGGTATGTCGATTAAGAATCTCGACGTTTTTTTCAATCCCCACCGGATAGCGGTCATCGAGGCGAGCGACGACAAGCGGTCTCTGGGGTACTATGCCTTCAGGAATCTCGTGGGAAAAGGGTTTAACGGGGTTGTTTACCCTGTGAATCAACGCCGTGAGGCAGTGCAGGGTGTAGAGGCACACAAGACGATCCTCGCCATCCCGCATCAGATTGACTTGGCCATAGTCGCTTCTCCTGCCGCTGAACTCTACACCGCTCTGGATGAATGCGGGCAGAAGGACGTCAAAGGTGTCATCATCCTTGCCCCGCACTTTGAGTCCCCCGGCGTCAATGCTGAAGAGCTTGAAAACCAGATCAGGAGGCTCTCGAACATCTACGGCTTCAGGGTCATGGGTCCCAACTCCTTCGGCTTCCTGCGGCCAAGCAAAAACCTTAATGCGAGCCTTTTCCCCCATATTCCCCGGAAGGGCAACATCGCCTTCATCTCCCAAAGCGGCATCTTCTCCTCTGTCTTCCTGGAGAGGGCCATAAGCAAACAGATGGGGTTCAGCCATTTCATCTCGGTGGGAGAAAAGATGGATATAGACTTTCCCGATCTGATCGACTACCTTGGGATCGACCCTGAAACACGCGCGATCATCCTCTATGTCCAGAATATCAGGAGCGGAAGGAGGTTTATGACCGCGGTGAGAAGCTTTGCAAGCAGCAAGCCGATCGTGGTGGTAAGGTCAGGGCGGGCGGAGGTTTCAAGTCGGATATTCCTGACCCATTCCGGGGCGCTCGCAGGGGAAGACAAGGTCTATGAGGCGGCCTTCAGGAGGGCCGGCGCCGTACGGGTATATGAGATGCTTGATCTCTTCTACATGACCGAGACGCTCGGAAAACAGCAACGGCCGCGGGGAAAGCGACTGGCGATTATCGCCAATTGCCAGGGTCCGGCCTCTATGGCGGTGGACGCCCTTATTCCCTTGGAGGGGGAACTGGCAGCGCTAGGGAAGGAAGTAATGGATGAAATTGAAGAACACCAGACCCTCAGAAAGAGGATAAACAACCCTGTCTATCTTCTGCCGGATGTTTCACCCGAAGACTTCGAACTGGCGGTGAGAAGCTGTTTGAAGGACAGCGGGGTCGACGGCATTTTGGTGATCTATATCCCCTTTCCCTGTTTTGATCCAAGGGACATAGCCGCCGCCGTGGTAAAGGCCGCGAAGTCAGCTCCCCACATCCCCCTGTTTACGGCATGGTTGGGAGACGAACAGGTGCTCCGGGCCCGCGAGTTCCTCAGCAGCAACGAGATACCCACCTTTGTAACTCCCGAGCAAGCGGTGAAGAGCTTCTTGTATATGTACCGGTATGACTTTAACCTCAAACTGTTGCACGAAACTCCCGAGGTGATCCTCAAGGACTTTGTCCCCAATATCGACAAGGTGGGGGAGATCATCAGGAATGCCGCAGAGGGCGGCAGGCGCATCCTCCGCCTGGACGAGGCAAAGGAAATCTTCGAGACATACGGCATTCCCATGGTAGAGACGGTGAGGGCGGTCAATGAAGATGAAGCTGTTCGGCTGTCAGAAAAGATAGGTTATCCGGTGGTCCTGAAGATCGATTCCGAAAGGCTCTTTCACAAGCTCGAAAAAGGAGGTGTCGTTCTGAACCTCGGGCATGAGAAGGCGGTCAGGGAGGCGTACCGGTCACTGAAGATTATAGCGTCTCAGGTGGGTGATACTGAGGCAGACGTGATCATTCAGCCGATGGTAATAAAGAAGGGATACGAACTGGTCATCGGCACAAAAAAGGACCCTAGTTTCGGCGCTGTCATTGTCTTCGGAACCGGAGGTGAACTCCTCGATGCGATAAAGGATTATTCGATCGGTCTTCCTCCCCTTAATCAGGCCCTGGCGCGACAGATGATGGAAGAGACGAAGATATGCCAGTATCTGCAAAGTCTCCCTGCCTGTCAGGGGATTCTGCGGTTTCTTGAAGAGATACTAGTCAGGTTTTCCCAGCTGATCATCGATTTTCATCACATCCGAGAGATTGAGATCAACCCCTTTCTCCTTTCCGACGAATACGGTATTGCCCTGGATGGCGGCATCCTCCTTGAAGAGGAGGCCCTGACGAACCATCGCAGAGTCACGGGCGACCTCTGCCCTCCGCATCTGTCGATCTGCCCGTATCCCTTCAAATATGTCATGGAAAGAACGCTTCGTGGCGGGACCTCCTGTCACGTGCGGCCGATCTGCGGAGAGGACGAGCCGCAGATCTACAAGTTTTTCAAGAACCTCGCGGACGAGACTATTATCTACCGGTTTGGCCACCAACTTACTCATATACCCCATGAGACGCTTGTCAGATACTGCCAGGTGGACTATGATCGCGAACTCGCCTTTGTGGCCGAGAGCGGAGACGGAAAGGACATTATCGGCGATGTCAGAATCAGCAAGCTCCCAGACCTCGAAAATGCGGAAGTGTCAATTCTGATTGCCGACGAGTGGCAGGGAAAGGGGGTGGGAAGTATGCTGATGGATTACTGTATAGATATCGCGAGGCAGACTGGCCTGACGACACTCTGGATGGAGATCCTGAAGAACAACTCACGTATGCTGGCCCTTTCCCGAAAATACGACTTCAAACAGGCGTATGACGACGAAGACATGGTGCGGGTGGTCCTTAAGCTATAGAGCTTGGTAGCGGGGAGAGAATTTGAACCTCTGACCTTCGGGTTATGAGATGAGTTTGAATTATATATCAGTCTGTGATAGGCTGGATAATCCTTTAAATGACAGTCCCTTAACCCTTGCCAATAAACTACCATTTGTAACATTTTCAAGGTTAGTATAATCTGTTTTGGTAGAACTATGGTTGAAGAAAAAGGGGGTTGGTTATCCAGGCCCCTTCTGTTTGTTTCACGGACAATTCCGTATTTCAAAATATTGCAGCTCCGTGAAGAGTAAGCCAGGGAATTGGCACCTTTTGACAGACCTGTGAGGCATATGCTACAGCCACAAACAAACATTTCAATGTTCAGAACTTTCCTCACATCTCCTCTTAGTAACAGATATGTGCCGCGATCCTGATCACTCTTCGGGTTACGGGCGGTAATAATTACATCTGATGGCCTGCTGCGTTCTCAGGAAAGAAAAGCTGTTAAACTGCTGCAATCTGCCATGTCTCCATGAGCAAGGCCTGGGAAAAAACTTAAGGAATAAAATGGGGGGTCTATGAGGAAGGAAGGGGATATTTGGATAACTCTTGCTTCTCTTTCCATCGCACGGGGAACATAATGGTAACTGTCGTGCCTTTGCCTTCTTCGCTTTCGAGCACCATTTCACCGAGATGCTCGGAGACAATCTGCTTTACCAAGGGCAGCCCCATTCCGAATTTATGCAGTTTTGTAGTAAAAAAAGGATCAAAGACTTTTTCACGAATTTCTTTTGGAATCCCTGAACCGGTATCCGAGACGATGACCGAATTTTTGTCGCCGTCCCCGGTGCTGTCAACTGATATCTCGCCTCCCGCTGATGTTGCATCTATCGCATTTCTCATGATGTGAAAGAGTGCCGCACGTAAAAGGTTTTTCTCGAGGTTCATTTTCAGAGGCTGGGGTGAGAGATTGATGTTGAGACGTAATCGCTTCTGGGATGCCTCTTTTTCTACGAGAGAGACGACACTCCTTATCACCTCGTTAATATCCTCGTGTTTAAATATGCTCTGTCTGCTTCTCAGGAGACATTCAAAGTTCTCCACAACGTTCTCGAGTCTTCGGCATTCCTCAATGATCTCTTTCAGTTTATCTTCCATTTCCGGCGTGAGCTCCCCTTTAGCGAGGACCCTTTTGCAGGTACAGCCAATTATCATTGCTGGATTTCGCACCTGATCAGCAACCGTCAATCCCATCATCGCCATCGTCCGCTCAGCCACAAGTGTCTCTAATTCCTGGTTCATCTCGGTCAATTCAGCATTGATCTTTTCGATTTCCTGCTCATCTCTTGACATCTTCAGATAAAGGTTATAAATGACGATGAAGAAAAGGCTCACAGAACCGACCAGGAAAAAAGTAAGGTTATTGAAACTTCCGCTGACCGGCTCGACGTACCTCCAGATATGCAGGTTTCCAGTAGAGACAAGAAGAGGTTTTGCGATATGACCGACGGCTCTGGAAATGGAATACATGACGTAGGACGACGAAACCCATACCGTATAATACCACAGCGCATTCTCTCTGTTGCGCCTGTAAAGCTTCAAGCTGACATTGAGACAGGAGAGCGAGAGCGCTATCATGACGAGAGCTCCGGCAACATCAGAAATGATAATTGGCAGGAAAGGCAAAAGGGCCGTTACAGAAAAAGGAGTCTTTGATTCCTCTTCTTTTTCCAGGAATTTCCGGAGACCGAGGTAAAAGAAAAACATCCCGAGATCAAGGAGCACATAGTCGCATCGGCCCACATATAACAGGTAGTATTTGCCCTCAACAACCACAAATTGCTTTAAATAGTTCCAACCGTCCGTATCCCCTACAATCCAGAGTTCTGCAAAATGGCTGAGAGCAACATCTAAGTCCCAGACCATATACGTTATCACTGCTGCAAGGATATATCGCCAGCCCTGCTCCCTGTGTAAACGGTTACGAACTATGGCATAAAGGACGAAAATGCACGCGATCAGGAAAAAGATCCGACCCAGTTCGTGAGTATAAATTGCAGGATATTCATGCGAAACAAATGCCGCAGCCTTTGAAGGAACAATCAAGAAAAGAATAAATGAGATTAACCAGTTCATGCTCATTATTATCATACTATACATTTTCTATTTGTCTGATACAATAGTAATAGCTTCAGAGTGACTCTTGAAGTCATTCAGATGGTAAATTAGGGGTGGAGTAGTGCAAACTCTGAATATCGGAAGAAAGCTCGTACTTGGTTTCGGAGCGATCCTGGTAGTGATGGCCATGCTGGTCATGGCTGCGCTTATGAACATGAGCGCCCTTCATGAAGACCTCGTCAGGATCGTGCTCGTAAACAACAAGCGAGTGACCATTGCCACCGGCATGGCCACGATTGTCCGCGAAGAGGCAATTGCCGTTCGCAACTGTTTCCTCCAGAGGGAACGGACTGAGGAAATGATAAAACGGATCAATGATTACAATGCAAAATTCGATGAAGCATTTACGCAGGTCGAACAGATGACTTCGAGCGATGACGCGAAAGAGCGCGAGCTCCTGGTATTGGTCAAGGAAAGCTGGACCGCATCAAGGGCGTTGAACGAGCGCACTCTGGCGCTCTTGACCGCAGGTAGGCAGCACGAGGCGTTTGCGCTGTATGAAAAGGAATCACGGGCCGCCGTGCGACAGGCTATCCAGGCTACCGAGGATTTGGTGAAACATCAGCAGACGCGGAGCGAAATGCGGTACGATGCGGCAACGCGGCATTACCGGGATACACAGCTCTTCATGATTTCCATTGGAATTGCCACTTTTCTCCTTGTCATTATTATAGCTATACGATTCTGACACGAAACATTGTCCGGCCTCTGCAATTAGCACACTAGAGAGCCGGGAAAGGGACTCGAACCCTCGACCTGCTATTACGAAGTATTTTTAGACCTTTCGTAACTCGCCAATCTTTACCTATAAAATTAATTTTTAAGCATTTCCCCCAAAACTGCTCTCGGACTTTACCGGACCTTATTTATACAATGAGCACAGGGCAAGAGAGTTAGTAGGGGCCAGTTATCTAGGCCGTTTCTGTTCGGTACACCGACCACGTCACACCGGCACTATTTTCATGGGGGTGGGATTACCGATCAAACCTCGCATTCTTCCGAGAGAACTGAGTTTGCGGTGTACATGTCGTTATCGGCACATGGGATAGATCAGGTAGGTCGAACTCACTTGCATCCTGAAAGGCGCACCTTACCAGATGGTCAAAAAAATGAAGACAATAAGTGTTAATCAATGCAGATAGTGATCCTTATAGTGTCAGTCCTAAAATTATAATTAATAGACTTCACTATAATTAAAACATCAAGTTGACAAGGCGACTTTTTTCCTGCTACATATCAAATAAAAGGGAAAGGAGAAGTTTAAGTATGCCTACGATGGATTTTCGGGGAAAGCAGATCGAGATAGATGGGGAAGGTTACATCGCCAATCCCGATGAATGGAGCAAGGAACTCGCTGAGCACATAGCGAAGATAGAAGGCATCGAAATGACTTTTGATCACTGGGACGTTGTCAATTTCCTCAGAGACTATTACCGGAAATATCAGATCGCTCCTATGATAAAGATGCTGGTAAAGGAGATCGGAAAGGTCAAGGGGTCGGAGAAGGGGAATACGAGGTATCTTTATCAACTCTATCCGGGGGGTCCTGCAAAGCAGGCATGTAAGATTGCCGGACTTCCAACGCCGACGGGATGTGTATAATGGTAATTAATCAACAAGAAGAATGAAGTTATGCGGTTTGCATGGTTTTGTATAATCTTGTTTGGAATTTTCATAATCGGAGGCTTAGCGACACCGAAACCGGATTTGCCCTTTATCATAATGGGATTCGGCGGTCTAGTGATAATTGCCTATGCTGTGGCAAAAAATCGTTATTGGGGCAAGCCCATAGACTTTAAGGAACTACCTGTGGGTGAGATATTCTATGTAGAAAAAATTTTGCGTGACGGCTATGTCATTATCAGTCAACCAAAAAAACTTCCCTTAATGATAACGGGGTTTCCTACAGAACTGATGAAAGAAGGACGAAGCTTTAAAAAAACGAAAGAAATGTCATATGAGGTCATTGCCTGGTAAAACCAGTCTGACCCTTATCTTGCGGACTCGGGAGGGGTAACAGTAGCCCAAACCATCCCTAAGCTAAACACTCTTCCCTGTTTCGTACCTCACTCATAAATATGTTGACTTCTAACACGTAACCTTGATCTGCTCCGTAGGCATCCAACATTTGTTCCCAAAAGAAACCTTTCGCTGTGGCAAAAAAGTTACAGTGTTGGCTTCAGGAGGAAGAAGTTTTTATCGATCTTAAGGAATCGATAGAATCTCTATCCTTATCCCAATCTCTCCCTTCGCACCTTGAAAATCGATATCCTTCTCTATCACCTGTCCCACAGACTTCAATCTTTCATATAATTCCTTCAATTTTCCGGAGTCGATCTCCGCTGTAAGGATATCCTTATTCTCATAAGATTCTTTTTTGACAACCTTACCCCCAAGTTCTGAGATGTGCCTTTCAATCTCTTTTTGGGCAGACTCGACGTCTTTCACGTGAACAGTAACCCGAATACTCTCCTTTCTCTCCTCAGCCATTGCCTTCATCGTTGGTGCGGCAGGGGCAGCTTCACGCTTTGCCTCTTCCTTTGCGAGAGTGCCGACTGAAGATGGCGAGACATCCTTTCCTGAAGCGGGGGCAGCGGCTCTCCTCTGCTCCTGCGATAACTCAGCCTGTTTCATCGGTTCCGGGGCCTTAGGAACTTCCCTCACGGGCTCGGGTTTTTTTGATGGAACAGGTTGCTCAGCCGGCTTCGAAGATAACCCCTCCACACTTCCTCTCTTATCTAAGGGGAGGCCAGGTGGTGTTGCGCCTTTGTCCTCCTCATATTTTAGGGGCGGCAGCTGTTCTCTTGGAGAAACCTGAGGCGTAGCCTCTTCAGTAGGCGCCTTTGCAAGTTTGATCTCTGGCTCAATGGTCCTGAAGACATAAAGCGTTATCAGGGCTATCGCGATGGTTGCGATGGCACCGACCGGCAGTTTAATGTGAAGAGGATAGAATAGTTTCTGGAATAGACCTTTCCTGGGTTTGGTCTCTGCGCGAACTCTCGCCATGATTCTTTGAGTCATCCACGCAGGAGGTCCAACGGCTTCAAGGTTCTTTGCATGTTTAATCGTTTTTTTGATATCAGCCAGGGCGGTTGCACATTCCCCACATGACTTAAGATGCTCATCCATAGTCACCTTTTCCTGAGGTGAGAGGATGTCATCGATATACTCAGAAAGTTTTTCCTGGAAATTACGGCATTCCATTTACAGTTCCCCCAAGACTTTCTTCAGGCAGTCTTTCAATGCTTCTCTCGCCCTGGAAAGGCGCGATTTCACAGTACCTTCAGGAATCCTGAGCATATCTCGTATCTCACTATAGGAAAAGCCATTGATATCCCTCAGGACAACCACCTCACGGTATTCTTCATCGAGAGCCCTCACACAATCCCGCACTTTTCGTTGCAGTTCTTCTTGCTCAAGTCGCTCATCGACAGGTGGATCGTCTGATGCAACCTCTACACTTAAACTACCTTCGTCGGTAAGAACGGGGTCATCCATGGAAAGTCCTTCATGATGGCCAAGGGTTCTGAGCTGTTTAAGCCTGTTTCTGGAGAGATTGACCACTATCGCATAAAGCCATGTAGAGAATCGCGATTTTCCTTCAAACTCCCTAATGCCCTTATACGCGGAGACAAACGCATCCTGTACAATCTCACAGGCATCTTCATAGCTTCCGACAATCCTGTATGCGACATTCAGCATCTTTTTTTGGTATTTCTCCACCAATCCTTCGTAGGCATCGAGATCTCCTTGCTTACATCGGGAGACCGCTTCATCATCTTCATCCATCCCTGCATATTCATTTCTATCCATATATTAGACAACTCTCAGGGTTCTTCTGTTCCCTGAGTCCCTTTCCGGTAATTTTAATGAGAGGGCGCTTTAAGTATCAAGGGAATAAAGCAGACGTCCGTCACCAAGGGGTTTTGGTCTGCGAAGGATCTTGTCCGTCCACACGATGCGGGCATGGTATTTGTTGAAGAGGTTCAAGTCTCTTTCCAGAGCTACCCGAAAGTGCTGGCAGGTTCAGTACGATCCATTGCCACACACTTTCATAGTATCCCAAACTCTGCCATTTTCAGCTTTATGCCGCTGTATTCACTGTCGTCCGCCTCAATAAAGCCGGTATAGTTCTTATCTATGGATTTCACTATTGCAGCGCCTTCAGGGGTAGAGTCATTGATTGCAACAAGAGCCTGTTGTATGGTGCGCACCTCTTTTCCATCCAGGGAGATGTTGCAGCACACCCCAAATTCGGGGATATCATCCGAGCGTTGGAGGATCCTGAGTCCCTGGTCTATGAACTTATACGCAGTGGCTTCCATAACACTTCCCGCATCAAAGTCCCCCTTCAGCACTGCCCTTGCGGCGTCGTCGTGATTGCCGAGAAAGGAATAATACTTCAGATCGTCAATCCCGACCCCCGCATCTTTCAGCATGGTCCTCGGGATGATATGTCCTGCAGTAGATATTATATTGGCAAAGGCAAAGGTTCTTCCTCTCATGTCTTTCAGCGACGCAATATCCGAGTCAGCACGTGTAATGATCGCGGCATGGTGATACGGCCTCCCTTTCCTTAGCGCCCTCGCAATCACTTTGACACTGCCGTATCGGCTGTTTGCCTTAAGATATGTGGGCGCGCCCATGAAACAGAGTTGTGTGACATTTTGCCCTATATCATTAATAGCGCCCTCGAAATCAACTCCCACCTTGAGCTCCACCCTTTTCCCCATCCTCTTGCCGAGATAATTCACAAGCGGGCCAAACCTTCTGAACATTTCTGCGGGAGACTCCAGCGGAATGACCCCGAATTTCAAGGCCGCTCCCTTTTTCTCGTGAAACCTGAACCGTTCCATCTCTGTTCTCAGGAGTTCGGAATCCTTCTGCAGGTCCCTAAGGGTATTGCTCACTCTGAAAATGAGCCTGCGATTCTCCATGGGTATGTCCTTTACCCCTTCAACACTGCTGAGTATGCTTTTTGAGCCTTTTTTATGCTCCGACAATGATCTCGAGATTTGTCGACTTCTGTCAGCCACAAGCTCAATGGCAGCAATAATCTGCTTACTGCTTTCTGCCTGTTCTCCGGTGGCCTTATTCACCTGATGGGACGCGTCCCTCATCTTTTCTGCTGCATTCGTAATCATAAGCGCGCTCTTGGACTGCTCTGCGGTGGCCTTTGCAATATGCCCTGTCATGTCCCGTACGCCCTCCATAGCCTCCGTGACAAGACGGGCAGCCTTTGCCTGTTCTACGGTAGACCGCTCTATGGAAAGCGCCATTTCGGATGATATTCTTGAACTATCCAGTATCTTTTTCAGGGCATCCCCCGCTTCCTGCGCAAGCATGAACCCCTCCTGGACGGACATTATTCCTTTTTCCATTGCCCCGGAAGCGTTAGTCACTCCCTCCTGCACGGATTCTATAAGCGAGACGATCTCCTTTGTGGAGAGTGAGGTCCTTTCTGCCAAATCCTTGATCTCGTCAGCTACTACGGAAAATCCCTTTCCATGCTCACCTGCCTGAGCAGCCAAAATGGCCGCGTTCAGGGCAAGGAGAGTTGTCTGGTCAGTGATGTCATCAATGACGTTGAGTATTTTCCCGATCTCGTCAGACCTTTTTCCAAGCACCTCTATGAACTGCGCAGTATGCTCAACGGATGACTGGATGTTCTTCATACCCTGGATAGTCTTCTCTATAGACGCCATCCCGAACGTTGCGGCATCACTCGTGACTTTCTCCGACAGCCTTGCAGACTCTTTTATATTGTCTTCCACCTCCCTTATGCCAAATGTTATTTCGGAAATGGAAGAAAGGGTAGCCTCCGCTGCGGTTGCGAGGTCTACCGCATTCGACGCCACATCCTTTATCGTTGAAGAAAGTTCCTCAATGGAAGACGACGTGGACTCTACCTCCCTGGACAGTCCCTGGATATTCCCGTTGATGCTGCTTATGCTCTGTACCATCTGCTCGACGGAGACAGAGGTTTCCCCTGTTGAGGCCGCAAGACTTTCCGTGTTGTCCGCGATCTCTGTGGCAGTGGCATTCAGTTCCTCTATTGAGGTAGATATGTCCGTAATAGCTTCAGTTTCTTTCTCAGCGCCGTTCAACACGTTCTTGGATTCCCTTTCTACTTCTTCAACCACCCTTGATATCCTTTCGGACAATTCCTTAATGCGCTGGAGGATCCCTCCCAGCTCCTCAAAGGACTCCCTGAGGTGAAAGCTTAATCTCCCGATCTCATCCTTGTCGCTCACCTCCACATCGAAAGAGAGGTCACCTTCCGAGATTTTGCGGGCAGCGGTTTCCATAGCCTTAAGGGGCGATATGATCCTTTTGTTCAAAATAAGGAAACTGACAAGAAGGGACAAGAATACCGATACTCCAAAGAGCGCTACAAGGAGATAAAGTACCGAATCGATTCCCCCCTTTTGCTGATAAAGCCCTATAAACGCTGCAACTGACGGTATCATCATGAATAGGATGATCACGATCGGGGTAAGGAGCAGTTTCCCTGATATCTTCAGATCACCAAAAATGTTTTTCATCTTTTTGCTCCCTCCCCTCTTCCTCTCTTCCATCGAACATCTATTTCTCTTCTCAGTAAGAAGTTTGTCAATTTTGGCAGATGCCGGGAGTTTTTTCTATACATATCTTGCTTTTTTTTATGCATTTCTTGCAGACATGACTGAAGCTAATTTGAGATGAAAACCTGGGTCAGGTAATTTTTTGAAAGTGGCCATTTCCTGCCGCCCTGGTTTCTGGCTTCAATGTAATCTTTTTGAACTATTGTCTTAATGCTCTAAAAGAAGGAGGGGACATTCCGCACAAAAAGGTTTAGGTTTACAAAAAAACTTTCCCGTCGCAACAAAAAGTGCGTGATACTCATTATAAAGCCTTACATCTCTTTTCAGGGACAAATGGAAGAGTTCCTGAAAATCTGAGTAGGGCTCATCGTGACCTATCATGCTGTGTCTTGAAAGGATCCTTTTTGTATAAGCGTCGATGACAAAAATGGGTTTATCGAGAGCATAAAGCAGAATTGAGTCTGCTGTCTCGGGCCCGATGCCATGAACCGAGAGAAGTTGCTCCCTCAGAATACGAGCATCCTCCTTTCCCATGCTCTTCATGCTTCCTCCATACTGCTCACAAAAAAAATGTACGAAAGACTTTAGCCTCTTTGCCTTGATATTGAAATACCCCGCCGATCTAATGAATGCTGCGAGTGTATTCACCGGCATCTCATGTATCCTTTTTGCAGATAAGACATGTGCAGCCTTAAGATTGTGAATGGCCTTCTCCACATTGCCCCAGTTTGTGTTCTGGGTGAGGATTGCGCCCACTGCAATCTCAAAGGGACTATCCCCGGGCCACCAGTGCTGGGGACCGAAGGCCTTGTACAATGTCCTGTAAATTGTTCTTATTTTGTCCCTATTCTTGCTGGTCATATGCTTGACTTCCATAAGTTTTAACAGTAGTTTATTATAGCTGATGAAAGAATCCTTGCTGAAGGAGTTGCGATGCTCGATATAAAATGCGTGAGGGACAATCCGGAGAAGCTCAGGGAAGCCCTGGAAAAGAGAGGGATAGGCGATTTCTTTGTGTCGGAGGTGCAGTTAAGTCTCGGCCAGCTCGTCGAAATGGAGGACAAAAGAAGACGGTTGCTTAAAGAGGTAGAGGAACTCCGCAATAAAAGAAATGTAGTATCCGAGGAGATTGGGCGGTTGAAGAGAGAAAAAAAAGATGCCGACTCACACCTCACCGAAATGAAAGGAGTGTCGGATAAGATTAAGGAACTTGATGAAACCCTGGGTAAGATTGAGGAAAGAGAGACGACCTTCCTTCATTATATCCCCAATATTCCCCATGCTTCCGTCCCCGTGGGAAAGGACGAAACAGAGAACACCGTGGTGCGTATATGGGGTGAGCCCAAAGACCTGGGCTTTCCTCCTCTTAACCACTGGGACATTGCCGAGATGCTGGGAATCATCGATTTTGACAGGGCGTCAAAGATAGCGGGCGCCCGTTTTGCATTAATGAGGGGAGCCGGTGCCAGACTGGAACGGGCACTCATGAACTTTATGCTGGACTTGAATACCTCAAAAGGATATACAGAGGTTTTTCCACCGATTCTGGTAAACCGTGAGAGCATGACCGCCACGGGCCAGCTTCCGAAATTCGAAATGGAGCTCTTCAGGATTGCTGACCCTGAGTTTTATCTCATCCCCACCGCTGAGGTCCCTGTCACCAACATCCATCGTGACGAGATACTGAAAGAAGATAATCTGCCGCTGTTCTATACGGCATACACCCCGTGTTTTAGGCGCGAAGCAGGCTCGTATGGAAAGGATACAAGGGGGCTCATAAGACAGCACCAGTTTAATAAGGTCGAACTCGTAAAATTCGTGACACCAGAAAGTTCATATGAAGAACTGGAAAAGCTCACCAGTGATGCGGAAGACATACTCCAGAGACTGTGTCTGCCTTACAGGGTTGTGGCTCTTTGTACCGGAGATCTCGGTTTTTCTGCCTCAAAGACCTATGACCTTGAGGTATGGCTGCCAGGTCAGCAGCGATACAGAGAAATCTCCTCATGCTCGAATTTCGAAGATTTTCAGGCAAGGAGGGCGAACATACGGTTTAAGCGGGAAGGGAAAAAGGGAACAGAATTCGTGCATACGCTCAACGGCTCAGGTCTTGCCATCGGTCGCACCCTTGTTGCAATTCTCGAAAACTACCAGCAAAAGGACGGAAATATAATAGTCCCCCATGTCTTGAGGCCATACATGGGGATGGATATAATTAAGTGAGCTTTTCAAACTGTGCCTTTTGCCAAAGAGCCGAGTTTCCTTCAGGTGTATCCTCTTAAACCTTTTTCTCTTTGCCTTGTCTAACCAGTTGAGAAGAAAACAGAAGGAGGATGTTCATGAAAAAACATATGGCGAAGATTTTGGTGTCTGTCATTATGCTGTTTGGTTTTGCGGCGCAGGGTCTGGCTGAACCACCGGATTTTGAAAAGCCGCCCACCAGAGAACAGAAGGAAAGAGTAAGGCAAAGGATAGAGACCTTGAGAATGTGGAAACTTACCAAGGATCTTGACCTCGACGAAAAGACATCTGCCCAGTTGTTTCCATTACTCAACAGGTATGACAAAAAAAGGGCAGAGATAGAACATGCCATGCAGGAAAGCATGAAAGAGTTGGGGGAATCCCTCAGGGAAAAACGCGAAGGTCAATTAAGGGGTATCCTTGACAGACTTGAGCAGAACCACAAAGGCATGCAAAGTCTCAAAGACGCGGAATGGGAGGAAATGAAAAAAATCCTCACCATCGAACAACAGGCCAAGTATGTTATTTTCCTCCAGGAGTTTGACAGGGAAATGAGGAGAATCATTGAAGAGGCCAGGGGAAGGCGGCACGAAGGGCTAAGAAAAGACCTACCAGAAAAACAACCTGCCCAAGAAAGGAAATAGACTGGGGCAAGAACATAGACGGTCAGAGCGAAATGACATGCCTCTTCTAAACTATATTTAATAATCAATGTGTTATTACCACTCATAGCTTAC
>DATKOU010000108.1:0-3383 GCA_035524455.1 Thermodesulfovibrionales bacterium
TGCATGTTGCGGGACTGCCTGTCATGTAAGGGGTGCAGAGCGCTTATACAACACTGCCATAAAAGAATTAGGTCTTAGTGATGCACAGGATACTACAGAAGATAGAGAAATTACTCTTGAGAAGTTAGCCTGCCTTGGAACATGCAGCCTTGCACCGGTGGTGGTAATGAATAAGAAGGTCTATGGGAAAATGACACCTGATAAATTGAAAAGAGAGATTAAATCGCTCACAAAGGCAAAAAAAGATGAGTAAGGTAACGATAAAGGTATGCATGGGTCCTGGAGGTATCGCTTCGGGAGGTCCTGAGGTAATTTCCGCCTTTGAATCAGAATTAAAGCAGGCGAACGTTTCTGCAGAAATAGAAAAAGGATGCTCTCTGCATAAGGTGGGCTGTCTCGGTTTATGCTCAAAAGATGTCCTTGTTGATCTGGTAATTGATGGTAATAACACAACCTATCAATATGTTAAACCCGAAATGGTCCGCCGCATTGTGAATGAACATATTGTTGGAGAGAAACCGATTGCTGAGTGGCTTGCAGGGATATCCAGTTCTTTCGAGAACCATTCTACAGCCTCTTCAGGGACATATCCAAACTCTGCCTGTATATCCTGAAGAAGGGTTATGAGATTCCCTTCGTGAGATTTGTACTCGTCAAGAATATGCAAGAGTTGATTTCGCATAGGATCAGCCTCTTCTCATAAAGAAATAATATACCATAAGTGAATCAATTAGGCAACGAGTTCATAATGCACGGCCCCCAGGCCGGAGAAAACAACAGATAGGGCTAATTGCAGGATGCCAAATTATGCTACGACATCTACGTGCGGAGGTATTTCTTGTTGCTTTAATGCCTTGAGCGCTAATATCTTCACCTCGATTTCTCTTCCCTTCACCTTTACGTATGCGAGTTCGTTAAGTCCAAAATGACCTGACAGGCCTTTCTTAATCACTGGCTCCACGTGCGCATGCGTATTTTTGGTTATAAGGATCTTTGTGCCGAAACACACTCCTGCCCCAGCCTATGCCCCGTATCCGCCCGTGAGGTAGTTTTCGAGCTCATCGATAGTAAGTTTTTGTTCCGAGATAATCCTCTTGACCACATCTCCCAGGGTTACGATGCTTACCAGTTTGCCGTGATTCATGATGGGCAGATGCCGGATATGCTTGGATGTCATGAGCGCCATGGCTTCCTCAAGCGTATTGTCAGGAGTTACGTAGTAGACACTCCTGGTCATCAGCTCACCCACCGCTGTTTCTTTGGATGCTTTTCCCTTCAGGATCACTTTCCGCGCGTAATCACGTTCAGAAAAGATTCCCAAAAGCTTGTCGTTTTCAATGACCAGGAGAGCTCCCACATCCTTTTGCGCCATAAGTTCCAGGGCCTGATACACAGATGCCTCGGGGCTGATTGACCAAATATCGCCGCTTTTCTTTTTTAAGAGTTCTTTGATAGAAATCATAGAGATATACCTCCCTTTATGTAATGTTCTCTAATGATACCCCATCCATAACTCATTGTAAAGGCGCATTAAGGAACAGGCGCCAGACGTTGCCAATGACTTTTTCTGGTGTCTCTGGTAAACTCTCTGGGAGTTGGCTCCGGCGGAAGAGGAAGTGTCTCGGGGAATGAGAAATCACCACATTCATGAATACGGATACGTATAAGAAGGATTATGGGGATTCCATTGCATACCTCTACGGTCTGCAGAAATTTGGGATCAAGCTTGGGCTTGAAAATACCATAAGGCTCTTGTCTCTTCTGAATAACCCGCAGAATTCTTTCAGGTCGATTCATATCGCGGGCACCAATGGCAAAGGGTCCACCGCGGCCATGATTGCATCCATACTAAGGGCTGCAGGGTTCAGGGTGGGTCTCTTCACCTCTCCCCATCTTGTGAGCTTTACCGAGAGGATCAGGGTTGACAATGTGGAGATATGCGAGGCGGAAGTGGTGGAGCTTACCCGCGAGATAAGGAATATCATTCTCAACAGTCAGCCATCACCAGCCGCCATTCAGGACATGGACCAAACAGTCGCAAGCGGTCAGCAGTCGTTTTTGCCCACCTTTTTTGAGTTCGTGACTGCTCTGGGTTTTCTCTACTTTAAGCGGAAAGGGATTGAGTGGGCAGTGGTGGAAACAGGAATGGGGGGAAGGCTGGATGCCACAAACATTCTTGTCCCGGCAGTCTCTGTGATAACAAACATCAGTTATGATCACAGGGAATTCCTTGGTCAGACCCTGAGAGAGATTTCAGGAGAAAAGGCAGGGATAATAAAAAAAGGTGTTCCTGTGGTCTCTTCAGCCCAGGAGGATGAAGTGATCGGGGTAATTACGGAAAAGGCCACAGAATTGGGGAGCAGTCTTCATATCTATGGCAAAGACTTCTTCTCCCATCCCAAGAATATTGATATACACGGGATTACATTCAGCTACGAGGGGGGAGAACAAATGGATAATCTCCGCATCTCTCTCACTGGATTGCATCAGGTGGAGAATGCGTCCCTTGCCATCAGGGCAATAGACGTGGGCATGAAGAAAGGGGTCATTCCCTCTTATGCGATAAGGGAAGGGCTCGCACATGCCCAATGGCCTGGCAGGCTTGAATTGATTGAGAACAAGGGTTGCACCTATGATTACCTCATCGATGGTGCGCACAATCCTTCGGCATCAAGGGCTCTCGCAAATTCCCTGAAAAAGTATTTCATCCCGCTCTATGAGAAGGTTGTCCTCATCATGGGAGTCATGGCCGATAAGGACATGGAGGCAATGATGAAGCCACTTCTGCCTCTGGCATCAGAGGTCATCTTCACTGCCCCTGAGTACGAAAGGGCTGCGTCCCCTGTAAGGCTCGCAGAATATGCGAAAGCACTGGGAGTCTCGCCGAGAGTAAAGGATTCTGTGAAAGCATCCATGGAACTCGCCCGGGAATTAGCGGGGAAAGGCCCTCAAAAAACGCTCATAATGATAACCGGTTCTTTTTATACCATTGGCGAGGCAAAAAGCGCCCTCGGCCATGAGTGCAGTGCTCAGTCGCTTGCGAGGCTGCGGTGAGCCTGTTCGGACGGTTTCAGAATCCAAAAATCAAAATCCAAGATCCCGGACATATTATCTTTATGCCATTCATTTCTCATTTTGTATTCATTTCTTTTCTGCTATGTGTCGTTCCCTGCTTTGGAAATGAGAGCACTATGATAGAGTCAGAAACCCTCGACTATGATGGGGCGACTTCTACCTATACGGCAAAAGGCCACGTGAGGATATACAGGGACCTGGGAAGCATCGAGGCTGACGAGATCAGCTACAATGAGCAGACCGGTGACGCCTATCCCGAGGGCAATGTCATATATGAGAACCCCGATGTGAGGATAAAGGCCAAAAGG
>DATKOU010000109.1:0-12198 GCA_035524455.1 Thermodesulfovibrionales bacterium
CATCGGGAAAATCGTTTATCCTCAGTCGGTTCGTGCTCCCTTTGCCCCCAGGGTTCCCTCCCAGATTCTGGAGACGAGCAGGGCATTTTCCGAGATTGTGAGTGCCGTATCCCCTGCGGTGGTGAATATATCCACCACAAAAGTGGTGAGGAGAGATACGTTGCCCTTCTCGGAGGATCCTTTTTTTGACCTCTTCAAACCCTTTCACGATTTCGGTCTTCCAAAGAAATGGAAAGAACAGAGTCTTGGATCGGGAGTCATTGTGTCAAAGGACGGGTATATCATTACCAACAACCATGTGGTTGAACAATCGGAAGACATCAGGGTTACCCTTTTTGACAAGAGGAGCTTCAGGGGAAAAATCGTGGGTGCTGATCCAAAAACCGATATCGCAGTAGTAAAGATTTCGGCGGATAATCTCCCTACTGTCCCGTGGGGTGATTCAGACAAATTGCAGGTTGGTGAGTTTGTTCTTGCCATAGGAAATCCCTTTGGCCTGAGCCACACCGTTACCATGGGTATTATCAGTGCTGTGGGCAGGGCGAATGTGGGAATTGCCGATTATGAGGACTTTATCCAGACAGATGCTGCGATCAACCCCGGCAATTCAGGAGGTCCCCTTGTAAATGTGAAGGGAGAACTCATCGGCATCAATACGGCGATCTTCTCGAGAAGCGGCGGATACCAGGGCATAGGCTTTGCGGTCCCGAGCAATATGGCCCGCCTCGTAATGGACCAGCTTATGAAAGAGGGGAAGATTGTGAGGGGATGGCTTGGGGTAACGATTCAGGATATTACCCCGGAACTTTCGCAAAAATTTGGCCTTAAGGACTCCAAGGGGGCGCTTGTGGGTGACATATCAAAAGGCAGTCCTGCTGAAAAATCGGGCATGATGAGAGGTGACGTCATTCTCGAATTCAACGGGAAGGAAGTCAAAAGCGTGGGAAGCCTTCGGAATATAGTCTCCCAGAGCAAGGTGGGTTCCCAAGTGAAACTAAAGATACTCAGGGGTGGCAAGGAATATCAATTGACCGTCACCGTAGCCGAACTTCCGAAAGAAGTGGCAGGGTCTCCCGCAGAGCCTTCCCCGGAAGATATTCAAAAAAATGCCTTCTCCGGTATTACCGTTATGGACCTCACCAGGGAAATTGCACGACAACTGGGTCTTGGCGCCAATGAGAGGGGGGTAGTGGTAGTCAAAATAGAGCAGGGAAGCAGTGCAGACGAAGCTGGCCTTAAGAAGGGCGACGTCATCCAGGAAATAGACAAGAAAAAAGTGGCAGGGCTTGGGGATTTTAACAAGATTACCTCATCTATTGAATCAGGGGATACCACTCTTCTCTTTATCAATAGAGGAGGGAGGAGATTTTATATAACCATTAAGGGATCTTAGAGATAGTGAAACGCGACGGATATGTCTAGAGAGTGAACGAAGGGAGGTGAGAAAGGATGCTGTTTTTTATTCGCATAGCAGTGTTGGTGGTGTTTATTTCGTCAGGTTATTTTCTGGGCTTGAAATATAATGCATTCATTGAAGGGACTGCCCTCGGCGTGGTATGCGGAATCCTTGCACTTTTAATGGAGAAGGCATTCAAAGCCGTCTCCCTCGGAAAAATCTTGGGAGGGCTCGCAGGTCTCTTGATGGGAATTATCTTCGCTAACCTGCTTCTCCTGCCTTTGAGAAGGGTGGCTCCTGATATATCGGTAGTCTCGTTTGTGCTGAATGGACTGTTAGGATACGGCGGTATGCTTTTGGGGGTCAAGCGGGGGGAAAAACTTACTCTCTCAGGTCTTTTCAGAAGCTTCAGGGGACAGGGTTCAGATGAGCACCTCAAAATATTAGATACGAGTGTGATAATTGATGGCCGGATTGCGGACGTGTGCGAGGCGGGGTTCCTTGACGGGGTGTTCTTGGTGCCCCAGTTTATCCTGCAGGAGCTTCAGCATATTGCTGATTCCCCTGATTCCCTCAAAAGGGCACGGGGAAGGCGGGGGCTTGATATTCTCCACAGGATACAGAAGATGGCGCACATCACCGTAAGGATTACTGACGAAGATTTTCCCAAGATAAAAGAGGTTGATTCAAAACTCGTTGCCCTTGCGAGGGTTCATGATGCAAAGGTAATCACTAATGATTTTAATCTCAATAAGGTTGCGGAACTTCAGGGAGTAAGCGTATTGAATATCAATGAACTTGCCAATGCGCTCAAGCCCGTTGTTCTTCCCGGCGAGGCATTAAAGGTCTTTGTGATCAAAGAGGGCAAAGAATACAACCAGGGGGTCGCATACCTGGATGATGGGACTATGGTCGTGGTAGAGAACGGGAGGAGACTCATAGGGAAAAATGCAGAGGTCTCTGTAACCAGTGTGCTTCAGACAACTGCAGGCAGGATGATATTCTCCAAGCCAAGGGAAGAGTACGAAAAGGAAGAATTCAGGGCAATAAAGCAGACCTGACGGCCATGAAAGAAAAAGTGATCGCTATTGTGCCCGGTGCCGGTCTGGGAAAGAGATTCGGCCCGGACACCAATAAGCCGTTTCATGTGCTTTTCGGTAAACCCCTCATCGTCTGGACGCTGGAAATATTCGAGTCCATGAATGAGGTTCACGAAATCATCCCTGTGTTAAAGGAACCTGATATGGAGACAGGTATTAAGATGTTCGAAGTGTATGGACTTTCAAAGGTAAAGAGGATTGCCCCGGGGGGAAAAGAAAGGCAGGATTCTGTATACAATGCACTTAAGCTCATAAAAGACAGTGACGATCTTGTTCTTATCCATGATGGTGCACGCCCTCTCATAGAAAGCAGGATTGTGAGGACTGCACTCCAGGGTATCTCCGGTTTTGACGGGGTGGTTGTGGGAGTTCCTGTGAAGGACACCATTAAAGAGGTGGCTGGCGTCGTCGTGAAAAGGACGTTGAAACGTGAAACGCTGTGGGCAATTCAGACACCCCAGATATTCATCCAAAGGACACTCATAAAGGCTTACCGTGCAGCTATGGCGGAAAAATTCTATTCCACGGACGATGCCGCACTCTTGGAAAGAAGCGGTGGAAGGGTGAAAATCATTATGGGTTCGTATTCAAACATAAAGGTCACCACACCTGAAGATATCCCTCTCGCAGAGCACCTCTTGAAAGAGCGGGGGAAGACGGGAATATGAGAATCGGCGTAGGATATGATTCTCACAGGCTCGTGGGAGGCAGAAGGCTCATTATCGGGGGCGTTGAAATTCCCTTTGAAAAAGGCCTCCGGGGCCATTCAGATGGTGATGTCCTCTGCCATGCCATTATCGACTCCCTTATTGGAGCCCTGGGGATTGGTGACATCGGAAGACATTTCCCTGATTCGGATCCGATATGGAAAGATGCGTCCAGTGTGGAGATGCTCAAGTATGTCTCTGAGCTCGCCGATGCCAGCGGGTTTGAGGTGAAATGGATCGACTCGGTGGTTATCGCCGAAAGGCCCAGGCTCGCACCACATATTGAATCGATGAAGAAGGCTCTCTCAAAAGCCCATATCCTTCCGGGTGTCATAAATATTAAGGCCAAGACTGATGAAGGCATGGGCTTTGTGGGGCGCGGAGAGGGGATTGCTGCTTATGCGGTCTGTCTTCTGGGAAAAAGAGAGATGTGAGTCCTATAGACATGGTTTTCACCTGGTGAGACTTTTGGAAAAAAATAATATAGCCGTTTATCTCTGAAATAACGTATATTCACCGAATGTTCTATGAACTTAATTTGAGGCTGGGCAACCAAACCCCGAGTAATTTTTCCCTCAAGAGATACCGCTCAATCGTTTTGCAGAAGCGTTTATGAAAAAAGATTTTTGCTACGACGTCATCGTGATCGGGGCCGGTCATGCGGGGTGTGAGGCTGCACTGGCCTCCTCCCGCATGGGGATGTCCACATGCGTCTTTACCATGAATCTTGATACCATTGCCCAAATGTCCTGCAATCCTGCCATCGGTGGCCTCGCAAAGGGACACCTGGTTCGGGAGATCGACGCCCTCGGTGGCGAAATGGCAAAAAATACAGACAGGACGGGAATACAATTCAGGATGCTTAACAGATCCAAGGGTCCTGCAGTGTGGTCCCTAAGGGCTCAGGCGGACAGGGTACTTTACAGAGTTTCGATGAGGAAGACCATGGAATCCCAAACAAACCTCTCCATAAAACAGGCAACAATTGAGAAGATTGTAGTGGAAGACGGGACGGTCAAGGGAGTTTTGACAACTCTGGGAACCTTTTACAGAACAGAAGCAGTCATCGTAACCACAGGCACGTTCTTGAAGGGACTAATCCATATAGGTCTCGAACATTTCCCTTCAGGAAGGGCAGGAGAGTTTCCCTCCACCGGTCTTTCCGATTCCTTAAGGGACCTTGGCTTGAAAATGGGGCGGCTCAAGACTGGAACGCCACCAAGGCTGGATGCAAATACCATCGATTTTTCAAAGACAGTGCCCCAGCCCGGCGATGACCCACCACCGCCGTTTTCCTACAGTACCGAGAGGATTACGAGTCCACAGCTCCCCTGTTATATCACCTATACGAACAGCGAGACCCACAGGGTCATTCGCGAAAATCTTGACCGCTCACCCCTTTACAGCGGAAGAATAAAGTCTATCGGTCCGCGGTACTGCCCTTCTGTGGAGGATAAGGTGGTGAGATTCGCTGATAAGGAGAGGCACCAGGTCTTTCTCGAACCAGAGGGCATTGAGACGAATGAATATTATGCAAATGGAATATCCACAAGTCTCCCCTATGATGTGCAGGTGAGACTTGTGAGGACCATCCCGGGACTTGAAGAAGCGGAGATCATGCGGCCCGCCTATGCCATTGAATATGATTTTGTGTATCCCACTCAATTAATGCACAGCCTTGAGACAAAGCTGATACAAGGGTTGTTTCTTGCGGGTCAGATTAACGGGACCTCAGGGTATGAGGAGGCTGCTGCCCAGGGGCTCATGGCAGGGATTAATGCCACACTCAAGATCAGGGGCAGAGAACCCCTGGTCCTCGGCAGACATGAGGCGTACACAGGGGTTCTTATTGATGACCTGGTTACAAAGGGCACCAATGAGCCCTACAGGATGTTCACCTCCAGGGCAGAATACAGGCTTCTTCTGAGGCACGACAACGCCGATGTCCGCTTGATGGAAAAGGGTCACCGCATCGGCCTTCTCCACGAATCCGCATACAGGAGATTTCAGGAAGAAAGAATCCTCATGGAGACTGAAGTATCGAGGCTCAGAGCTACAAGGCTTAAGCCGTGCATGGTGAATGAAGGGTTGGCCGCCTTACACTCCTCGCCCATAAAAGAGGATTCCTCACTGGAACAACTTTTAAAGAGGCCGGAGATAACCTATGAGTTCATAAAAAGGTTTTCACCACCTGAGAGGCCCCTACCAGAAGATATCTGCAGAGAGGTGGAGATCCAGACAAAGTATCATGGTTACATACTCAGACAGAAAGAGACGGCGGAGAAGCTCAAGAGAATGGACGAGAAGAAGATACCTGAGTCAATTGATTACACCTGCATTAGTGGCCTCTCACGGGAGATCGTCTCTAAACTTGAAGCGGTTAGACCGTCCAATATAGGTCAGGCGAGCAGGATTCCCGGAGTCACCCCCGCCGCAATTTCCCTCATAGTCATCGCGGTCGAAAGATATCGCCGAAAGGCTACGTAAATGCGCCTTTCATCTTCGCCTTCTGAATCGCTTCTCATTAAGGGATTGACAGAGCTGTCGTTGCCATTCGCGCCGGCGCAGGTGAGGGCTTTCATGACCTACCTCTCTGAGCTCAAGAAATGGAATAAGGCATACAACCTCACTTCCCTCAAAACAGATGAGGATATAATCGTAAAACACTTTCTCGACTCCCTCCTCTATCTGAACGCACTGCCGAACGGAAAGGTGAGCGTGATGGATGTGGGGAGCGGCGCAGGATTTCCGGGGATCCCCTTAAAGATCATGAGGCCCGCGATCAGGATGCACCTTTTGGAGCCATCGAGGAAAAAGGCGAACTTTCTGAGGCACATTACCCGGACACTTACACTTGATGCCATTGAAGTGGTGGAGCAGCGAATCGAAGAGGTGAAATCACTCACAGTGGATGTGGCAGTCACAAGAGCGCTCTTTGAGATAAAGGAATTCATCGGGAAGGCGTCGCCCCATATAAATGAGGGAGGAAGGCTCATTCTGAGCAAGGGGCCCAAGGTTAAAGAGGAACTCAAGGGGATAAAGGAGCTGCACTGCGAGGTATTGACTCTATCCTTGCCGACTACGCATATCAAGCGTTTTCTCATAGTCATCAGGAAAGAATTTGCGGATCTGACACCAGAAGAAATCCCTCCAAAATCCGGAGCGTATCACGCATCAACTATCTTCAACATCACGTGCGTCAATTCTGAATGCCGCCTCAGAAAAGCGGGATGCAGGGGATTTGAAGGTTGCCCTGGATTTAAGGCGAGGGACTAATGTCAGGTGCTTCGATTCACACCAGATTATCAGGGCCGGCATCTCTGATAACAGGGCGGAGAATAATGGGACACAGCGAATACGGAAAGGCGGCGACTTTTACCCATTCACTCCCCTTGTAGCCCTTCATAGTTTTTCATAATCCTTTCGCTGGACATTCACAATTCTTTGCTAAGCTGTAACCAGCACAAAGAAAGAGAACAACAAGAAAGGAGGAGAGAAAATGAAAGTAAAGGGATCGGCGGGGAGAATTCCCGCTTTTTGCCAAAGTGAAAAAAAGAGTGGATATACGGACAAAACTGTGGTATAAATGATAACTGGTTGCACCATTTACTTATAAGATATGGAGGGAATCTGTATGGGAAAGGTTTTGGTAGCAATACTGATGGTAGCTCTTCTCGCAAGCAGTGCCTTTGCGGTAATGGCAGGGCAGGTCGTTGAGTACAAGGGAGGGGGAGCGGGAAAGGTCGTATTTGATGGCAGCACCCATGCGAACAAGGGCCTTGGGTGCACTGACTGCCACCCCTCGCCGTTTCAGATGAAAAAGGGCAGTACAGAGATCAAGATGGAGGCCGTTAGCAGACATAAGTCATGTGGTGCCTGCCATGACGGAACAAAGGCCTTCAAGGCTGAAGATAAGAAGAATTGTGCGAAGTGCCATCAAGGCTCTAAGTAAGATGCCTGCGGCATAGTTGGGTTGTATCGGCCTCTTATGTTCCGTGAGGATAAGGAAAGGCAGCGGGTCTTGAGTAAGCCTGAGTTATTAAAGGGTAAGCCGTGAGTGGAGAGAGGTATTTATTTAAATGCAGTAAAAGGAACTTCACATTGTGAGGGAGAGAAGAATACATACACGTAATCCATTCGAGCACGAAATAGGATGTAGTTGCGCTTCTGATCCCGCAAAGGAGATATTTAAAAGTATTACTGTTGACATCAGTGAGCATGGACTGGGTATTTATGTCTTTCGACCCCTGAATAAAGGTCAGAAGATAATGATCAAACGAGGCCTCCAATGCACTCACAAAATAGGATTTGTCAGATGGTGTGCTGCATCAGGTGAAAATGTGTACAGGGCAGGAATGGTCTTTGGCCGCTCATAATATTGCCTGGCATTTTTCTCTGCGGCATACGTCCTTTTCATAGGCTTCTTCTTATGAAGAGCTCCCGCACCCAGGACAGACAAGATAATAGATACTGTTTGTCCAGTGCTTATGATTGTTCCAACAACTGTATAACTATAAAAAGATACATCCTTTATTAATTTATATAGTTATTTGTTTCTTTATTTTCCCCCCTTCCTGATTTTTGTTCCACGTGGAACACATATTTTGACCTTCCTTGCCCTGCTTCCGTATTCTCTGTTAGTCTATAAGCAGAGAACCGTGATAAGAGGTAACCATGAACACCGCATTTTTGACAGACAAGACATACTGCATACATCTCGAAAAGAGAATAGTAGCAAGAATAAGCCGGGGCCTTCCTATGGACAAAAGGCCAGACCTCGTCCTCTGGGTCTGCCATTTCCCCCTTCCTTCCCTTTCGGGCATACAGTGCCCTGTCATAGTAAATGGAACTCAATGCCCCCATAATGGCCCCTTTGGCAACAACTAAGCTTTAAAGTTGTGTGAAAAGAGTATGTTCCACGTGGAACATATGCACAACAGCGTAGCGTAAAGAGCAAAAGGAATCGGGCATGTTAGTCTCGAACCCTTCTGCACTATGCCCTTAGCCCCCTGCATCTGTATTGCCTTGCCCTGTGAACTTCAACTCTGTTAGAATTAATAAAATGGCAAAAACTATCGCCATCGTCAATCAGAAGGGAGGGGTCGGAAAGACCACCACTGCCATTAACCTTGGGGCATCACTGGCCCTAGCTGAGAAAGATATCCTCTTAATCGACACAGACCCCCAGGGAAACTCTACAAGCGGCCTCGGCATAAACCGTGAAGAGGTGAGGAGAAGCCTTTATGATGCCTACGCAGAGAAGTGCACCCCTGGTGAGGCTGTGGTACAGACCTCTGTCCAACACCTTTCGCTCATTCCCTCAGTCGTTGACCTTCTAGGGGTTGAAGTAGAATTGGTGGGACGAGAAGGGAGAGAACGCATCCTTTCGCGAATAATCGAAGGTTTGGAAGAAAAATATAAGTATATTCTCATAGACTGTCCACCCTCTCTCGGCTTGCTCTGCCTGAACGCCCTGGTAGCAGCTGACTCGGTAATCGTACCGGTCCAGTGCGAATATTATGCCCTCGAGGGGCTCAGCCTTCTCACAAGGACGCTCCATCGGGTGAGAAATTCATTTAATCCTTCCCTCGAAATAAGGGGCATTCTCCTTACAATGTTTGATACAAGGAATAGTCTTTCCCACCAGGTTGCCGAAGAGGTGAAACATCACTTCGGAGGGAAGGTATTCGATACTGTTATCCCCCGCAATGTATCCCTTGCCGAAGCGCCAAGCCACGGCAAGCCCATAATGCTCTATGACGCCCGTTCCATCGGGGCCCAAAGTTATCTTTCCCTGGCAAAGGAGATCCTCAGTGAAAACGGCTCTCGGTAAAGGTCTCGGCTCTCTGCTGCCTGACAGGGCAGAAGATATCATCGCCATCGATATTGACCGAATCATCCCGGGTGAACAGCAACCGCGCAAGGTCTTCAAAGATACGGCACTCAAAGAGCTTGCCGCGTCCATAAAGGAAAAGGGTGTCTTACAGCCCATAATTGTGTCGCGCACAGGTGACGGCACATTCAGGCTCATCGCCGGGGAGAGGAGATGGAGAGCCGCATCCATGGCAGGATTAAGGAAGATGCCTGCCATGGTAAAGGATGTCTCATCCGTTGATTCCCTCGAAATCGCGCTAATAGAAAATATTCAGCGTGAGGACCTGAATCCGCTGGAGATGGCGGAAGCCTTCCATCGGCTTATTAAGGACTTTAACCTTAGCCAGGAAGAACTCTCTGTCAGGGTCGGGAAAGAAAGGGCAACCGTCGCAAATTACCTGAGGCTTCTGAAACTTCCTGACGAGATAAAGACTTTCGTAAATGATGGTACATTGTCAATGGGTCATGCCAGGGCTATCCTGTCGGTCGAGGGAAGGCCTGCTCAAGTCGAAACAGCAAGACGGATAATCCATAAAGGATTGAGTGTCAGGGAGGCGGAGAATCTGGTTAAAACGTGGGGGGCCGAAGGAAAAAAGAGGATCCGTCCAAAGAAGAGGGACCCCCAGATAGAATCTCTCCAGGAAAAACTAATCCATAGTCTTGGCACAAAGGTCCGCATCCTTCATAAAGGAAAGAGGGGGAAAATCGAGATAGAATACTATTCCCTGGATGAACTTGAGCGGCTTCTGGATATTTTGATGCCGCAATGACCAACAGGAAAGCGACACCGAACGAGGAGGACACTCCTGCCGGCAGACGCTGACAGGAATACGGCTGTGCAGTGAGGGAGATAACGCACTCCGGAGATTCATCATGAAGACCGTTTCTCTTAATGTCCAGAAGGAATTTTGCGAAGAGTGTTCTCTCGCATTGAGAAGGTTTATCGGGCACATGGATGGGGTGAGCTCAATTGATGTGGAAGAGGGGAGAATCGTAATAGACTTTGACGATGGGAAAATCGTAGAAGAGGAGATCCTGAAGATGACCAGGGAAAGCATAGAAAAACTTGGCTACAAGACGAGTGATGAGTGATTGGTTGACTCATTAGGAGCCTTCGGTAAGAAAGATATATTGCCTCAAGATACACTCGCTTCGATCGTAAACTCATTGAAAATGTCCCTTATTGTGCATGTTTTTTCGGTAGCATACATTATGAGTCAACGATCCCTTTTCGCTTCTCCCTGCGGCAACATCGTTTACAAGTCAATTCATGAATGAGGAAACGCCAGAAAAAATCTGTTGTCAACAAATAGAGTTGTCCGGTTTGGGAGCACATAAACTGTCCGGTTTTCTGTAGAGGGGGAACACATGAAACAAGGTTCCGCATATTGTCGTTACGCGGCGACCTGTGCACACGCCGTGATCTCCTTACCCTTTGAATTGTACAGTGCCAGCTTTCGAGGGCCATAGAACAGGGCCAGAGTACGATCGGGATATCGATGGACCCTCACTCTGACCCTGACGTAGTGATAGCGGTAGCGGTCAGGAGGGATTTGAAGGGCAAGCCCATCGAACCTGACACAGTTGTCGTTGCCCACAGTGCGTTCGCACTTTTCACAGAGGATATCCCCAATGGGGGCACCGGCCCAAGGGACGAACATGCTGGCAGACTCCTCAGGGGCCAGGGCAAACTCTTCATTGTAGGCCCGCAGATAGGTGGTTCTGATATAGGCATTGGCTTCGTCCATGTCGGTGATGCCGGCAAGGGCGAGTTCCTTGAGGAGCCGCTGTTGGTGAGTGCCGAAGGCGCGCTCTGATCGTCCCCTTGCCTCGGGAGAATAGGCCGGTATCATCTCGATGCAAAGCTGTCTCATGGCAGCGCCGAACTGTGTGGGATGTTCCTTGTCCACCTTTCCGCCTGCAGAGGGGGTATGCCAGTAGTGGCTAGCACGGTCCGTATACAACGAGGCAAATACCCCGTGGCTGTCAATGACCTCCCTGACCCCCTGAAAACTGCTTTCGGTGCCTTCCTCCTGGACAAAGAACATCGAGTAGTGTTTGCCGGTGGCATCGTCCATGGTAACCATGAGATCCCAGAACCTTCCTCTCACCCACTCGTGCCGGGAGCCGTCCTGATGCAGCATCATGCCGACATAGGGGGCCCGGGGACGCTTCCGGTGAGCACCCTTGCGGGATGCTTTGACTACCACCCGCGGTCCTGCAGCCGGTTCTTCACCCAGGTGTAGCTCCGCGTGCCCCCATGGGCCCTCCGGTACCAACTGTAACAATGCTTCACCGCAAAGCCGCAGTAGCGGCGGCTGTACAACTCCGCAACCGCCATGACCTCATCTACCGGAGCACGACGGTGCGAGAGCTGCCCAAGACGACGATCCACCAGTCCCAGCATCCCCTCTTCCTCGTATCGGACCAGATACCGCCGAAACGTCCGCTCACATACCCCAAGCAGCGCTGCCGCCTCTTGCTGCGTCAGACGCCCTCGCTTCCATCCCCCATAGGCTTCCTCAAACCGCATCTTCCGCACCTCCTGTAGTACCTCCGAACGCTTCATGGATTGCTCCTCCTTGCCTATCCATTATCATCCGGACAGTTTACGTGCTCGCTACACACGCCAGAAAAAAATGTTGACAAATAGTGAATTCCATGATTTACTGTATTAGATTTTTTTTAAGAGAAAATATGCACATCCCGAAAGGCCAAACCCTCTGGGAAGGGGGGGCGGAAAGCAACGGGTCTTTAAAAGAGACAGCCGGGCTGCCGAAAGAAGCGCATGGTTAGCTTGGCTTTTTTTTTGAGCGAAATAGAATAATAGCCAGAACACTGAGGAAAAAATACGAAAGGGAGGGGTTGGTTATAATGAAGCAAAAAATCAGCGTAGTAATGATGTGCGTCGTTGCCATAATGATCTCGATGGCATTGCCATGCCTCGCGCAGGCTGCATGGATAGCTACGGATTATCAGTCATATGCGCAAGGGGATGTTGTAAACATTACCGGCTTCGGTTGGCAACCGGGAGAGTCTGTCTCGTTAAGTTTATACGATGTAACCGATCCGAACAGCCCACCTCAGCTGTGGTACACGTTTATCAACGTCTATTCCCCAA
>DATKOU010000110.1:0-2468 GCA_035524455.1 Thermodesulfovibrionales bacterium
ATTAATCCTTTGGTCTTGTCAAGTTCAATGCTGCTCTTGCTCCCTTTGAAATCAAAGCGCTGGGTTATCTCCTGCATAGCCTGGTGTTCTGCATTAGACACCTCCTGCATGTCCACATTGCACACAATGTCAAAGGAATGCTCATCCGCCATCATATCCTCCAATTGGTTACTGTTCGAGTTTTTCCGCTTTTACAGACAGGTAGTAGGAGATCATCAGGATGATGATCACCACCGCACTTAGGCCGATTTCGTATAATTTTTCGTATGGTACATGTTCCACTAAAGAGGTCTGCGCCTCTATGAGGAGTATCCTCCTCACCGCGGCAATGATGCCGATGGCAAGGAAAGGGCCAAGGACAAAATGCTGCTTCTTGAGGAAACGTATTACTGTCCAGAGGAGTTCAAGGATGATCAATGCCAAAAGCACATCATTCACAAGGTGCAGTATCGAGTCGCGGGAAGGATGGGCAGCATTGACCACCGCGCTGTAAAAAATGAAAGTGCACGCGATAAGCAACAGCACTGCTGCAAAGGCATGGAAGACCATATCTATCTTCACAAGCCATCTGGTGAATATGTGTATCATGTCTTTTTTTGCCTGCTCTTCCATGGTTTTTAAATTATACGCATACCATGTTCAAAAATCCATAGCGAACAGGCCCTCACAAGCGCCTCTTTCACCTCTGGGCAGTTCCCTGGCATGATATAATGTGGGTGAGACAATCTTTTCAAACCAGGGAGATGCAGTGTACCCCCGGCGACCGCACTATATCCAGTTCTATCCCACAATGAGATGCAACCTCTCATGCAGCTTCTGCTTCAACAGGGGCTTGTCAGCCACACCGGATATCACGCTTAATGATTTCGAGAGGCTCGTTGCGACCATTTCTGGTTCAGGAATCAGGGAACTGGACATCCTGGGAGGAGAACCAACCCTCCATCCCGAATTCGAGGGTATGACGGATATCCTTTACTCTCACAAAATAAAAGTCACGATTAGTACCAATGGGTACGGGAATCTCCATGTGCTGGAGGCTGTCCACAAAAAGAGCTATGACGACCTGATAAAGATAGGGGTCTCCCTGAATTCGGCTTTTGTATCTGAAGACCTTCACGAATACCTAATGAAGCATCGCCCCATGCTGAAAAGTGTGTATACGAGAAAACAAGGGATTCCGGAATCGGCGAGGAAGTATCTCGCACACCCCGGGACTGAATATTATCTGCTCTACATCGACGTAGTGGATAAAGATAGCCTGGTAGATAGTCTTCCCTTTTATGACTTTCACAGAGATCTCCATGCGCTCAGAAAAATGCATAAGAACATTAAAGGTGTTTTTTGCTCAGGTTTCATCCCTGACACCGAAGGAAACGCGGTATTAACCCATGTGAGGTGCCCTGCGGGAACCACCAAGCTTTCGGTCCTGCCTGATGGCACTGCGTATCCGTGTTATCTCCTCTTCAGAAACAGGGAGTTTGCCTTGGGTAACCTGTTGGTTGACGATTTTGAGACAATATGGAACAATCCCGTTCTCGATATCTTCAGACAGTTCAAAGGCAACTCGTGTCGAGAAACTCGCTGTGAACTCCACTCTGCCTGCCACGGGGGATGTCCTGCGCTCAGCCTCCTGATCTCGAATGATATCACCGCACCAGACCCGCGCTGTAGGTAGTGGATTAGTCGTCGGGGATGAAGCCCCTGCGCTCGCGGTGCCCTGCATTATTCATCCTGCTCCACTTTTTCTTGACCATCACCTCTTCTCCATCTATACTGTAGGTAATATCTGATGATAGTTAGTATGTTTCGGACTTCTCGTTATCCGGTGCACAGGCGTTCAACTCTCTTGTAAGGAGGCACGCATGCAACCAAAGGTCCTTGCCTTTGTATTGGCAGGAGGAAAAGGTGAACGGCTCTTCCCCCTCACCGCCTTTCGCTCGAAACCCTCAGTGCCATTTGGCGGAACTTACAGGATCGTGGACTTTGTGCTGAGCAACCTCTTAAATTCCCATATTTATTCCATCTATCTCCTTGTACAGTATAAATCCCAGTCACTCATCGAGCATGTGAGGCGCAACTGGGTACTCTCTCCGGTAATCAAGGACCATTTCGTGGCAGTAGTCCCACCCCAGATGCGGATGGGCCCTGAATGGTTCCAGGGAACTGCTGACGCAGTGTTTCAGAATATGAACCTTATCAGGGAGCACCATCCCGGCCTCGTTGTGGTCTTTGGCGCAGACCACATCTACAGGATGGATATACGTCAGATGATCGATTTTCACCTCTCGAAGAACGCCTATGTAACAGTTGCCGCACGGCCGGTCCCCATAGATCAGGCCTCATCCTTCGGGGTTATTATGACCGACAGGGACAAGAGGATTGTGGGGTTCCAGGAAAAGCCGAAAATTCCGACGCCCATGGCCGATGACCCGAATCGAGCCTATGTGTCGATGGGGAATTACGTATTC
>DATKOU010000111.1:0-4120 GCA_035524455.1 Thermodesulfovibrionales bacterium
TTGGCGAAGCTGACCTGAGCCTCCTGTCTGCGCCTGAGGAACTCAGGATAATCAAGAAGCTGCTCATTTACCCCATGACCTTTGAGGGCGCTGCGATCTCCCGTGAGCCCCACAGGATTACCTTTTTCCTCCAGGAGCTCACAGGCCTCTTTCATCCTTATTATAATAAATACAAGGTAGTCACTGAGGACAGAAAACTGACTAGGGCACGACTTGCGCTCTGCGAAGCTATACGTATTGTGTTAAAGGATGGCCTTGAAATCCTGGGCCTGGGTGCGCCGGAGAGGATGTAATGATGACAGATTTTCTTACAACTCAACCTTGGTTAAGACACCATGGAGCTTTTTGTAAGGAAATTTATAAAACTGGATAAAGGTCGGGGTAATCCTCTTAACGAGTGAAAATGTTTTCCAAATGAGATTCTCGGACGTAATATCTTCTAGCCCGTAAAAGACGGTCCTCTCCTCTATCCCTGCCTGTCTGAGGAGTTCCTCAACATCAATGACCTCCATGTATCCCATCTGGACCTCAAAGACCCTCAGCCCGGGGGCAATATCTTCACGAAAGAAGCCTGTGATACCAAAAGGATCGTCCCTTTTCAAGACCGAAACAAAGATATTGTCTTCATACACAATACCATGGAAAAACATTATCTGAACCAGATAAGGCGGTATTTCTTTTATATCCTTGATAAGAAAGAGAGCAGTACCCTTGATCAGAGGGGTGGTCCGGTATACCATAGTAAACTTGCGAAGAAAGTCTTCAATAGGCATAAAGTCCATGGTCTTGTAGAGCCTCTTTTGCCCTTGGGTATAGAGAAGTATCATACCGAAGGGAAGGGAGGCAAGGATCAGCGACCAATATCCACCGTGGGGTATTTTGTAGAAGTTCGCACCGAGGAAACTGAGATCAACAAAGGTGACGAACAGAGAGAGGATTGCGAGAAAAGGTTTCTTCTTCAGGGTGAATATCCAGGTCATCATAATGCCGGTAAGGGTCATGGTGCCGGTCACCGCGAGTCCATACGCTGCGGCAAGGCGGCTTGACTCTTCGAATTCCACCATGATAAAGAGGACGGCAAAGAGCAAAAACCAGTTCACTGAGCTGATGTATATCTGGGACTTTCGTTCTGTGGAGGTATAATCAACCTTGAAGATAGGCATAATGCGGGTCGTGATTCCCTGATACACAATGGAAAACATTCCGCTTATCATGGCCTGAGAAGCGATCACCGTGGCGGCAATGCTCAGGAGCAAAAAAGGGACATAGAGGTCCCTCATATAATGAAATGCCATTTCAAAAAGCACGTTCTTTGTCTCGGGATGGTTCATCAAAAAGGCACCCTGTCCCAGGTAATTCAGGGCGAGGGAGAAAAATACCCCTAACCATGCCTTCCTGATAGGAGTGGACCCGAGATGTCCCATATCCGCGTAAAGAGCCTCCCCCCCTGTGGCGCACAGGATAACCTCTCCGAGGACGATGTATCCTTTCCAACCATTTTCAACAAGGAACCGTATTCCATAATACGGGTTCAAGGCTCTGATGATGTGGGGGGAATCTATGATGGACATGATTCCAAAAAAAGACAATGAGATAAACCAGATGGCCATAATTGGGCCGAAGCCGAAGGCAACCTTCTCTGTTCCCTTGCTTTGGAACGAGAAGAGAGCGATTGCGATCACTGCAGAAATGAGAACTATGGCGGTTTTCGATATATGTTCAAGCCCTGGTATCAAGGCTGAACCCTCGACAGCACTGAGGATACTGATGGCAGGGGTGATCACCCCGTCACCCATGAGAAGGGATACCCCAAGGAAAGACAGGAGAGTGATGAGGGTTGTCCCCTTTTTGGACTTGAGAAGGGAGACCAGGATCTCTCTAAGAACTACCGTGCCACCCTCACCCCTTCTGCTGAGGCTCATGGCGAGGAAATCGTACTGGAGAAAGACGAGAACCAACAAAGTCCATATAATGAGGGAGGTGACGCCTAGGACATTATCATAGGTGGGTTTGAGGAGAAGGAATATTACGGTCATTGTGTATATGGGGCTTGTGCCAATGTCTCCGAATACAAGACCAGCAGCCTTGACAAGCCCCGAAAGCGCACTTCCCTGGTTAGGTTTCATCATTCACCGGTGCGAACAAAAAAGTACTTTTTTTTGGCTAAAGTTTACCAGATATATCACAGGTTATGCATAAATAGCAACAATAATTACCTCCTCGGAATGGGGTAAGTGCATTCCCTCATTTTGCTGCGGCGTTTTTTATCAGAAGACTGAGAAGTTCCGGCTTTTGTTGCACGCAGATGGGATATCATGATAGCATTAAGACAAAAGAATTTGTCATTTGTATCGACTTGCGGGAGGTGTGTATGGATAAGTTATACGATGAGATTGCAAGGGTAGCCTACGAGCTTTACGAAAAAAGGGGAAAAGGCGAGGGTTTTAATCTTTCTGACTGGCTGGAAGCGGAACGTATTGTGATGGCGCGGCATGAAAAAAAGGAGAAAGGTGAACAAGGGGGCGTGAAACCGGTCAAGAGAAAGACAACGACGAGGAAGCCAAAAGAGGAAAAGGCAACAGCCGCACGCAAGGAAACACCCCAAAAGAAAACAGCAGGAAAGAGAACCGCCACAACAAAAAAAACAACATGAAAGAGGCGAGGCTATACGAAAAGATCGGTGCGGGGAAAGTGAAATGTTTCCTCTGCGCTCATTACTGCACCATATCACCCGGGAAAAGAGGAATCTGTGCGGTGAGGGAAAACAGGGACGGGATTCTCTACAGCCTGGTGTATGGCAAGGTAATCGCAAGACATGTGGACCCCATAGAGAAAAAACCCTTGTTCCATTTTCATCCAGGATCGACATCCTATTCCATTTCCACCGTGGGGTGTAACTTCAAATGCATGCACTGCCAGAACTACGACATATCCCAGTACCCAAAGCAGCATCCTGATATTCCCGGGGAAGAGATGACCCCGGAGCGTGTGGTCAGAGAGGCGGAACTTTCAGGGTGCAAAAGTATATCGTATACGTATACCGAACCCACCATATTTTTTGAATTTGCGTACGACTGTGCGAAACTTGCCCACGAAAAGGGGATCAAGAATATATTCGTGAGCAATGGATACACCGGACCTGAAGCAACAAGGCTTATCGCACCCTACCTCGACGGGAATAACATTGATCTCAAGGGGGATGATGGTTTTTACAAGAAGGTTGTGGGAGCAAAGCTCCAACCCGTACTGGATACCATAAGACTCATGAAGGAAATGGGAATCTGGATGGAGGTCACGACCCTCATTATTCCGACCTATAATGATTCTGATGAATTTCTGCAATGGGTTGCCAGTTTTATCAAGTCGGTTGACCCGGCCATGCCTTGGCACGTAACGCAGTTTTATCCCACTTATGAATTGCAGGACGTGCCGAGAACCCCTGTGAGTACTCTGCGAATGGCGAGGGAAATAGGACTGAAAACGGGCCTGAAATATGTGTATGAAGGGAATGTCCCGGGAGAAGGAGGGGAGAACACCTGGTGCCCCTCATGCGGGGAACTCCTTATTGAGAGGTTTGGATTTGCCCTGAGCAGAATCCAGATGAAGAACTCCAGGTGTTCAAAGTGTGGTGCGTATATTCATGGAATCGGGATGCCATGAAGAATTAAGCGTCTAAGAGTGACAAGATTATTGTAATGATGCGTGTTTCACCGGTGGGAAGGATGCAGTAGCTCTCCTCCCCACCGAATGATCAGCTGCCTTTCTTATTTGCCCACTGAAACCTGTTCCTCGATACCAAAGGGATCCTTGAACTCGAACTTCTGATTGAACTTGATCTTCTTTTCTCCTCTTCCCTCTAGGTACTTGTTGAGATCCAGCTTTACCACAAGGGGCGTATCCACTCCCGCCTTGGCAAGGGCCTGTCTGAGGAGCGCTTCTGCCTTTACTGCAAAAGCCGTGGCATCGCCAAGGATCCTCAGGGACTCTGTGGGATTGTGAAACCCCACAGAATTCTCGGCGCCTACGAATACCACTCGATAAAATGCCTGTTCGTAATAATCCTTTGCCTTATCATACAGTGCCTTGTCGATATGTTTACCTGCAGTCTGCGCATTATGCA
>DATKOU010000112.1:0-5076 GCA_035524455.1 Thermodesulfovibrionales bacterium
CACGTTGTTCCGGAGAAAGATAGCTGAACATAAAGCCCTGTGGGTCGTTGATGCCTCTCATCATGCCTCCTGCGATGATGTCGTTCATCAACTATACCTTATGCGTATATACATTGGAAGTAGTTTTTCAGCAGCCTGCTAGAGAGCAGTTCAGTCCCATAGGGACTTGAGTTTCTCCAGATTCTTTATCACGATCTTCCCCTCCTTTTCGCCCACGATCCCCATTTTCCTGAACTTGGACATTGTCCGTATGGAGGTCTCGACCGTGGTACCCACCATTTCGGCAATATCCTGCTTGGTCAGTTTCATGTCAATGCTGACCCCTTCTACTCCCTTCTTCCCGGTTTTGTCCGCCAGCTTAAGGAGCAGGGAGGCGATGCGCGCCTCAACCCTTTCGAGCGCTATGTTCTTGAGTGTCTCATGGGATTCCTTCATTCTGTCTCCCACCTGCTGCGCCATACAGTACATGAGGTTGGGGAAACGGTCAAGGACCCGCATGAGGTTGGAACGGGAAATCTTTATGAGCCTTGTGTCCTCCATGGCAATGGCGTTTGCGGGATAGGGAAATCCCCGGATTACAGCAAGCCCTCCGAAGAAATCCATGGGATGTATCACCTCAAGGATGATCTCTTTGCCGTCCTGGGAGAGCTTGGTGATCTTCACCTTACCCTCTGCCACAATATAGAGCCACTCCGACGGATCACCCTCGGAAAAGATCACGTCCTTCTTCTTGAGCGATACGGGCATGACATAAGGGGAAATTTCCTTGACTTCGGAAGCGCTGAGGGTACTGAAGATAGCGATCTTGTTGAGTTCAACCATTATCGTACGAGGGTTATTTCTTTTTCACGCCTTCCCTGGCAATGGCAACTTTCCCTGTTCTCACGAACTCCTTGATCCCCATTGGTTTCATGAGTTCGATAAATGCCTCTATCTTCTTTTCGTCACCGGTAATTTCGACGGTGTAGGTCTTCTGGCTCGAATCAACGATCCTCCCGCGGAATATCTCGGTGAGGTTCAGGACTTCGGTCTTATCTTGTTCCCGGGGAGCTACCTTCACGAGAACCATCTCCCGCTCCACATGCTCCAGTTCTTTCATGTCGGTGACCTTGATCACATCAATAAGCTTGTTGAGCTGTTTTGTGATCTGCTCAATGATCTGGTCATCCCCTGTGGTCACTATGGTCATGAGAGATATCTGGGGGTCTATGGTCTCGCCTACCGAGAGGCTTTCGATATTGTAGCCCCTTCCGCTGAAGAGGCCCGAGACCCTCGACAGGACGCCGAATTTGTTCTCGACCAGAATGGATATGGTATGCCTCATGGGAATCTCCTCATTTGACTGCCTTGAGTTTCTTTTCGGCCTTTTTCTCCGGTTCTTCAAAAAGCATGTGGTCGATGGGTGCACCTGCAGGAACCATGGGATATACCTTCTCCTTCCAGTTCACCACAAAGTCCATGAACACAGGCTTGTGGATCTTGAACGCCTCTTTGAGTACCGGCTCAACCTCGGACGGTTTAGTGGCACGCAGGCCCACGGCGCTGTATGCATGGGCGATCTCTACGAAATCTGGCACAACGTCGAGGTGGCTGTATGAATACCTTTCATTATAGAAGAGCTCCTGCCACTGCCTCACCATTCCCAGATACCTGTTATTGAGGATCGCCACCTTTACCGGGAGCTTATTGATCACCGCAGTGGCCAGCTCCTGGATGTTCATCTGAATGCTCCCGTCTCCCGCGATATCGATCACCAGTTTGTTCGGGAAGGCAAGCTGGGCACCGATGGCAGCAGGGAATCCGTAGCCCATGGTACCGAGCCCTCCGGAGCTCAACCAGGTCCGAGGCTTGTCATATTTATAGAACTGGGCAGCCCACATCTGGTTCTGGCCCACCTCAGTGCAAATGATGGCATCGCCCTTGGTAAGCTCATAGATCTTTTCCACAACAAACTGCGGTTTTATCAACTCATCGCTCCAGGTGTAGGTCATGGGCCTTTCGGCCTTCCAATCCTCGATCTGCTTAAGCCAGGCCTTTCTCACCTCAGCCCACTGTTCCTTCACTTCTTCTTTCAATACCTTATTCATCACCGTGAGAACCCTCTTGACGTCGCCCACAATGGGCACATCCACCCTTATGTTCTTTCTGATGGATGTGGGGTCTATATCGATATGCACGATCTTGGCGTGGGGAGCAAAGGCATCTACCTTTCCCGTCACCCTGTCGTCAAAACGCATTCCAATGGCGATAAGTAGATCGGACTCCTGGACCGCCTTGTTTGCATAGTAGGTCCCGTGCATGCCGAGCATGCCCAGAGAGAGGTCATGGGTACCGGGAAAGCCTCCAAGACCCATGAGGGTCATGGTTACGGGTATCTCTGAATGTTCTGCAAACTCTCTCAGTTCCTTGTAAGCCCCGGATGAAATTACGCCACCACCCGCAACAATCACCGGCTTCTTGGCTTTCGCTATAGTGTGGGCTGCCTGGGCAATCATCCACTTGTTTCCCTCATAGGTGGGCTTGTAACTTCTCATGTCAAGCTCAGGCCAGGTAAATTCAGCCTTGCCGGAGGTCACGTCTTTGGGAAGATCGATAAGCACAGGGCCGGGTCGTCCGGTGGTGGCAATATGAAAGGCCTCTTTGATGATCCTCGAAAGATCGTTTACATCCTTCACAAGGTAATTATATTTCGTGCAAGGCCTTGTGATGCCGACAATATCCGCCTCCTGAAAGGCATCATTCCCGATTAGCATGGTCGGCACCTGGCCGGAGAATACCACAAGAGGGATCGAGTCCATAGAGGCAGTTGCGATGCCGGTCACGGTATTGGTGGCACCGGGTCCTGACGTAACGAGCGCTACCCCTGCCTTCCCTGTCGCCCTTGCATAGCCGTCGGCTGCATGAATCGCACCCTGTTCATGCCGCGTGAGTATCAACTGAATGTCCTTATTTTCGTAGAGAGAGTCGAAGATATTCAGGACCACGCCGCCGGGATAGCCGAATATATGTTTCACCCCTTCCCGCTTGAGGCTCTCGATAATTATCTCAGCACCAGAGATCTTCATAGATAATCCACTCCTTCAAAGTTTAACCATTGTAACAAAAGACCGGACAAAATGGAATACTCTACCCATACTCTTCCGCTGCAAGAGATTTGCAGGGACTTTTGAGAAATTTCTCAGCGGTTTTCGGCCGATCATGCATATGCCCTATTCCATTACCGCCCCGGTTCCTGCCGAACTCACCACTCTCGCATAACGTGAGAGATACCCTTTGCTTATTTTTGGCTTTGGGGGTTTCCACTGGACAAGTCTCCGCTTCATCTCATCAACAGAAATCACTACCTCTATGCTCCTCTTGGGGATGTCAATCCTTATCCGGTCACCCTCTTTCACCACTGCGATAGGTCCGCCTTCCATGGCCTCGGGGGATATATGACCGATACATGGCCCCCTCGTGCCTCCGGAAAACCTCCCATCGGTAATAAGGGCAACTGACTCACTCAGGCCCATCCCGGCAATGGTCGCCGTGGGGGAGAGCATCTCCCTCATTCCCGGACCTCCCTTTGGTCCCTCATAGCGTATCACCACTACGTCCCCTGAACGGATTTTCCCTGCGAGGATCGCCTTCATGCCTTGTTCCTCGGAATCGAAGACCTTTGCCGCTCCTTCAAACCTCATCATATTCTGGCTCACCGCGGACTGCTTCACCACAGCGCCTCCCGGCGCAAGGTTACCGCGGAGGACCGCAATGCCCCCCTGCTGATGATATGCCTTTTGCAAAGGCCTGATCACGTCTTCATCAAAGACAACCGCAGAATCCGCAATCTCGAATATCCCCTTGCCGCTGACGGTAATAGTGTTACTGAGACGGTCCCTGAGCCTCTTCAGTACGGCAGGGATTCCGCCTGCGCGATCCAGGTCTTCCATATAGTGCTGTCCACCGGGGATCATATTTGCGATATGGGGGGTTTTTTTGCCGATAATATCAAAAGTCTCGATAGGAAGGTCGATGCCTGCCTCATGGGCAATGGCGGGAATATGGAGGGTGGTATTCGTGGAGCCGCCCAGGGCAAGATCCACCGTAATAGCGTTGCCAAAGGCATCCCTCGTCATAATCTTCCTCGGCGTGATGTTCTTTTTCACAAGATCCACAATCCGTCTCCCGCTCTCAAAGGCTATCCTCCTCTTGTTGGCAGAGACCGCTACCTCAGTAGCGCACTTCGGAAGGCTCATACCCAGGGCTTCCGTGACACACGCCATGGTGTTCGCCGTGTACATCCCCTGACAGGAACCCGCTCCGGGGCAGGCGCACATCTCCAGGGCCTCCAGTTCTTCATCTTTTATCAATCCCTTCTTATATTTCCCCACAGCCTCAAAGGTATCGCTGGTTAGGTTGAGCCGTCTGTCCTTGTAGTGTCCGGAGAGCATGGGACCCGCGGTGATTACAATGGATGGGATGTTGATCCTCGCCGCTGCCATAAGCATGCCGGGGGTAATCTTGTCACAATTCGTAAGGAGCACCAGCCCGTCCAGCTGATGGGCCTGGGCAACGGTTTCGACCATGTCTGCAATGAGTTCCCGCGAAGGCAGGGAATAGTGCATGCCCGTATGCCCCATAGCGATGCCGTCACAGATGCCGGGAACACCGAAAAAAAAGGGCCAGCCGCCGCCCGTATGGACACCCTTTTCGATAAATCTTTCAAGATCCCTCATGCCGATATGTCCGGGGATAATGTCGGTAAAACTCGTGGCCACTCCGATGAACGGTTTGTGCATCTCTGTCTTCGGAATACCCGTGGCGTATAACAATGCCCTATGCGGAACCCGCTCCAGACCCTTTTTGATCTTCCCACTTCTCACAATAAAAGATACCCCCTTCGTTAAAATTAAGAAATTTTTTGACAGGGTTAAGTTTAAGACATAAGAGTCTCACACTCAGTCTTAGCCTGTCCTTTACTTCCCCGCAGTTCCTTAATTCTTGTGGCTCTTCATGTAGTCCCTGACAAGCTCCGCCATTCTGTCTTTCTTGTTCAATTTTAGTTTCTGGAGCTTTTTCCGCTCAATCTCTTCGTCC
>DATKOU010000113.1:0-17652 GCA_035524455.1 Thermodesulfovibrionales bacterium
TTAACCCTGCCGTGGTAAACCTCGTTACCGGTGATTACAATCCCCACACAGGGTCTTCTTAGCTCCTTGACCTCAATGGTCCTGCCGTTGGATCCCGCAATCCTTTTTGCCTCGTCAATCACCTTTTTCTTCACCACCAGTGGTATCGCCCTAGTTCCCGCCACAATCTGCCCTCTTCTCACGATAGTATTTGTGTGAAGCGTCGCACACATCACCTCTCCAAGCAGATTAAGATGGAAGAGGATATCTCGGTCAATTCTTAAAAGTCCGTCCTTTGCCGCAATTATGTTAATCTTCCCCTCTCTCGGTTCTCCCCCCGTTGCCACGCCTCGCCCGATAAGCAAAGAAGCGAGCGCATATGCTGCATCATCCTCATGCATCTCATCATCCCCGACTGAAAGGACAAACAGGTGTTCCTTTCCAAGCCTCTGGAGGTGGCATATATCTTCCCGTCTCACCACATGGCCTTTCTTAAAAGCCCTTCCTTTAAACTCGTTCGTCCTTATTTCAGTGATGTCATGTGCCAGGACCATGCCCACTGCCTTGGCAAGGGGAACACGTGCGCACGTGCAAAGGCCTGAAGGTTCAGAAGTGGTGAAATCAGTTTTGTCTATAGAGTGTGCGCTTTGCTCTTCTGCTCTTTCCCTTTCACACATATTCCAATCTCCTCACCCTTTCACGCCAAACACCTTTCTGAATCTCTCATCAACAATCTCCCTTACCCCCGCCTCCATTTGCTCATACCGTTCCAGGAATTCGGCCGCTTCGCGAGTGAGGGTCGCACCACCGCCATTTTTTCCTCCTGCCCGTCTCTCCACCAACCTGATGCCGAGTCTCTCTTCCATTGCCTTGATATAACTCCATGCCTTTCTGTAAGAGATGCAGACCTCCCTGGCCGCCCGGTTTATGGAGCCATGCCTGATGATCTCCTTGAGCAATAGCAGTCTTCCCCTTCCAAACACAGGCTCACCGTCCACCTCTATCCAGAGCTTTGACTTGATCTCTATATCGTTATGACATTTATGCACAACGGCTGGGAATAAAAAAGGACGACGAACGGAATAATACCCTCCACCGGCGCATGACCTGCACACCACCTTTCCCTCTTTATACACTTCTCTCATATCCTGGATGTCCTCTCTGCACAGATCACACTTAATCCTTTTCATCGG
The DNA here is from genome assembly GCA_035524455.1 of Thermodesulfovibrionales bacterium. GTDB lineage: Bacteria > Nitrospirota > Thermodesulfovibrionia > Thermodesulfovibrionales > UBA9159 > DASPUA01. The sequence continues at coordinate 1,173 of DATKOU010000113.1, forward strand.
TCTCCCCGGCATATCTTCCGGTCTCAGCTGCACATCCACCTCCATCGTGTCAAAGAGCTCATCTTCAGGCATTATCTTATACGCAGCGATCTGCGCAGCATACTTGTGCTCTCCCCCGTTACTGACACTCTTGGCTTTTTCCCTGGCATCTTCTCTTCCGCTCACCCGTACTGCCTTTCCTGTTCTTAGGTTTACAAAAGTAGCGGCCATCTTCCCATAATCCATGAATTTCATGGTCCTGCGTCCAAGACTGCAGCCGGTCACCGATTGAATAGCGTCAGTGGCGCACCTGTCCAGTTCAACAAAGACGAGAAGGTTCTTTTTATCCCTGCTCCGCGGACCTTGAATCCCCACCTTTCTCATACCCAGGAGCGACATCTTCACGCCCAGCACCTGCCCTGGACAAAGATGTCCGTGAACCTTCACCGATTCCTGAAGAAGGGTTTCAAAATTCAATGAACATGCCATATTATTCTTTTAACACATCCGGGACTGCATCAGCAACACCTTTTGAGTGGTCCGCGGTATTCCCCGATTCTTCTTCGCAGTATGAATACGCAAGGTTCGCGCAAAGCACATGCGGCATATTGAGAATCGCCTTCACCTTCTTCACCTCTTCTCCTGTATCTTTCCCCTCCACTGTCACGATAATCTTGCCCGCTTCATCATGGAAGAAAATATCGCAGAGCCCTGACGATTTCAGGTTGTCCAGGACATTACTCAGATGTTCAGGTGCTGTCTTGACTACGATGCCCGATATACTCATTCTGTTTTTACCCCTTCATTCAGGTTGTCCAGCAGGTTCGATTGTGTTTTGTCTTTTTTATGCCTGAACTCACCCTTAAAGGCGTTCTTTATGGGCTCGGGGATATTCACCTGGGGCACATGACACTGCATGCAGTTGTAACGCTTCCCATCAAGCTTTCCCTGCAGATTCTTCCCTGTTTCGAAATCAATGAAATGGGATTTAGGCAGGGGGGTTGCCCCGATTCCCTTCGCAACATCCGGCATATGACAGCCAAGACACATGTTATTCGTCTCTGCAATGGGTAGCATCCCGGTAAGGTCATGCGGGATAAGAGGAGGGCTGTTTTCAAACGCCCTTTCGATCTTCTTGCTTTTCCCCGGCTCTGCACGGGAGTATTCTCCACCTTTGGGACTAACCTTGTTCTCCTCGTATATGCTCTCTTTCCTGATTCCCAGGTCTTCCTCGCTCTTTTCCTTCTTGTCTGCAAATGCGGCGCTGCCAGTAAACAGTATAATCGCCCCTGTCACCACAGCGATCAATGCCTTTCCACCGCTTCTTCTCATAGTAACCCTCCTCTTCTTTCACTACCTTCCGTAGACATGCCTTAACCCGAATTTCATTGCCTCCTCGTCACATACCTCGATGCATCTCCCGCAATTGGTACACTCTCCGGAAAGAACTATTCCGCTCTCTTTCCCCACCATGGGAAGCACCTGCGCTTCAGGGCAGATCTCAACGCATTTCCCGCACAAGGTGCATCTTTTTTTATCGTGGCGTACTTTCACCACACCCATTCTGCCGACCAGGGAATAAAAACCTCCAAGAGGACAGAGATGTCCGCAGAAGCCGTTCTTCACAATAAAAAGGTCAAAAAGGAATACACCAAGTATCACGGTCCAGCCAATACCCATGCCGAAGATAACCCCCCTGTGAAGCATTGAAATAGGACTTATCCATTCAAAGGCAGCAACCCCTGTAAGCGCAGAGATGACAAGGGCCATTCCCAGGACCCAGTATCGCGTCTTTCTGTTCATGCTATTTTCCGGGGCGGTATCAAGCCTTGCCCTCTTTCTCAACCAGTTCGCAACGTCGGTCACCACATTTACAGGACATACCCAGCTGCAAAAAGCCCTCCCCCCCATAATCGCGAAAAAAAACACGATGACAAGGGCTCCAAGAAGCGCCTGAAGAGAGACTCTTTTCCCCCCTGCAAGGACCTGGAGGACCGCAAAGGGATCGGCGAGGGTCAATAGGTCAAAGAGCCTTGAAGTACTGAGATTGCCCCTCAGAATGTGCCAGCCAAGCACATTCCCTGTAATGAAAAGGGCCATAAGGGATATCTGGGACACCCTTCTCAGTACCATAAATCTGTATTTCATTACCGGATACACCTTTAGAATTCTCCCTTATTGAGATAATCCAATGGATTCTTCTCTGAGCGCGGGGTTTTGGTTATTGTCTCTTCAGGCAATTCGCTCAGGCGCTCTTCGTCTTTTTCCTCCCATCCCTTGATGTACCGTGCGCTTGCTTCACCCATTGCAATACCCCTGGGCAGAATAAATATGGAGGCCTTCTTCGTCACACATGCGTGCTCGCACAACCCGCATCCCGTGCAGTGATCACTATGCACAACGGGCGCCATTACGGCGTGTTTACCCGTTCTCTCGTTCCTTACAGGTTCGACCGTAATCGCCTTGTCCATCACCGGACATGAGCGGTAACAGGCATCACACTGGATGCCCCAGTATGCGATGCAGGTCTCCCTGTCTATTACCGCCAGCCCGATCTTTGTACGATTCACCGCGAGTATCTTCTTTCCCGAGACATCCTCTTCGCTCACGAGATTGGTATCAAGGGCGCCGGTGGGGCACGCAACTGCACAGGGGATGTCCCTGCACATTCGGCATGGATTCTCGCGCATCACAAAATAGGGAGTCCCCAACGGTCTTCCCTCCCCCGGTTTTGCAAGGATAAGTGCCTTGTACGGACACGCCTCAACGCACAGCCCGCATTTTGTACATTTCACCAGGAATTCACCTTCAGTGACAGAGCCAGGAGGCCTCAGGATCAACGCATAAGACTTCTTCCCGTCAAGAAAGCCTGTCCAGACGATTCCTCCGACACCCGCGGCACCCAGGCCCTTCAATACACCAAGTATGAATTCCCTCCGCTCAGGCATCTTAGCCCTCTCCCCGCTATCCATAAGAATAGTAGGTCCTCAAACTTTATACACCTTGACCGCGCATTTCTTAAAGTCGGTCTCCTTGGAAATGGGACAGGTTGCATCAAGGGTGACCTTGTTGATAAAGACATTTTCATCGAACCAGGGGATGAATATCAGACCCTGTGGGGGATTATTCCTCCCCCTGGTCTCCACCCTTGCTTTCACTTTCCCGCGCCTTGACTCAACCCAAACCAATTCATTGTCCTTAAAGCCAAACTTCTTTGCATCTTTGGGACTCATAAAGCAGAGGGCTTCCGGAACTGCACGATATAATTCAGGGACCCTCATAGTCATGGTACCGCTGTGCCAATGCTCAAGAACCCTTCCGGTACAGAGCCACAACGGATATTCATTATCAGGAATTTCGGCTGGCTCAATATAATGCCTGAGGAATATCTTTGCCTTGTTGGGCAGTTTCACCTTCTCATCTCCTTTGGGACCGAGCAGGTCGCCCTTGGGGATCTCCTTGAACGCATCTCCATAAAAGGCGAATTTGCCATGATCGGCCTTCTTTGCATAGGGATCGAATTCGGCATTGAACCTCCAGAGTGTCTCCTTGCCATCAACCACAGGCCATCTCAATCCCCTCACGCTGTGATAGGCATCAAACTCTGCGAGATCATGGCCATGACCGACGCCGAACTTTCTGTACTCCTCCCATATATATTTCTGTACAAAAAAGCCATACCCCTTAAACCCTTCCACGTTTCTTCTATCCCCTCCGGCCTCCGTGTTAGAGAAACCTGCACCCACGGGGTCAGGCCATTTATATCCCTTCGCTTCCTTGTTGGCAAAGAGGACATCAAAGAGGGTATCGCTTTCCTTATAGCCCATCTCCTTTGCCTTCGCAAGGACATTGGGCAGGGTAGTTTTTTCATCGATCTTCTGCTCCTTCCAGACATCCGAGAGCTTGAACCTCTTGGAGAACTCCATCAACTGCCAGGAGTCAGACATTGCCTTGCCTACAGGAGTGATCTGCTGTTTCCAGTGTTGTGTCCTCCTTTCCGCATTTCCATACGCACCCCACTTCTCGAATATCATTGCTGCGGGAAGGATAAGGTCAGCCACTTTTGCGGATATGCCGGGATATGCCTCAGAGACGACAATGAAATTGTCCATCTCACGCGCAGCAGTAATCCAGTGATTCGCATTTGCGGTATTCTGCCAGGGGTTATTCACCTGGACCCATACCCATTTGATCTTTCCGTCTTCCAGGTCCCGCATGATCTTCACGTAATGGGAACCTATCACCGGATTGAGGGTGCCTTCGGGAAGTTTCCATATCTTCTCGCTTACACCCCTGTGCTTTGGGTTCATCACGACCATGTCAGCAGGGAGCCTGTGTGCGAAGGTCCCCACTTCTCGTGCGGTTCCACATGCACTGGGCTGTCCTGTCAGGCTGAAGGCCCCGTTTCCTGGCTGTGCCTGTTTTCCGAGCATGAGATGGATAGCGTATATCTGTTCATTCACCCAGGTACCCCGCACGTGCTGGTTAAAGCCCATGGTCCAGAAGCTCACCACCTTCCTGCCCTTTTCAGTATAGAGATCCGCCAGCTTTAGCAGTTTCTTCTTGAAGTCTTCAAGGGATTCGTCACTATCTCCCTTTGCAAGGAGTGCCACAAAATCCAGGGTGTAAGGCTCAATGCCCTTTTTGAAGTCCTCGAAGCTGATGGCCCAGTGGGCATCTGCGGCATTGGTATGCTTCATTTCCATTTTTTCTCCAGCCTTGATACCCAAAGAGGCCATCGCAATACCCTCTTCCTTCGTCACTACCTTATATGCTTCTTTACTCGCGGTATCCAGTTCTGACTTCCTGTATTTTGCGTGGTCGATCTTCGGTCGTAATCCATAGCCGATATCGACATATCCTGTGGAGAAAATGCAGTTATTATTCACAAAATCCCAGTCAATCGCTTCTGGCCTGTTGTACACGATTTCCCTCAGAATGTAGTTCTGCAGCGCAAGATCGGTGTTCGGCTTTATGATAATCTCTATGTCAGCGAGGGTCGAACATCTGTTCGAGAAGGTGCTTAGATTCACCACCTTAACTTTCTGGGTATCACTCAGTTTCCTGTCAGTGATTTTTGACCAGAGAACGGGATGCATCTCTGACATGTTGGCACCCCAGAGCACAATAGTATCTGAATGGTGCATGTCATCATAGTTTCCGGCTGGTTCATCAATACCGAAGGTCTGCATAAAGGAAGCTACCGCACTGGCCATGCAGTGCCTGGCGTTGGGATCCAGGTTGTTGGACCTGAACCCTCCTTTGTAGAGTTTTGCAGCAATATATCCCTCCATTATCGTATGCTGCCCTGACCCGAACATGGCAACCCCGGTGGGGCCCATTTCGTTGTAGTATTTCTTGAACTGCTTTTCCATCTCATCAAAGGCCCGCTTCCAGGGGACCGGCTTGAACTTACCTTTCTTGTCAAATTCGCCTTTTTCATTCACTCTCAGGAGGGGCTCTGTGAGGCGGTCGGCACCGTAGATGATCTGTGCATTAAAATAGCCTTTAATGCAGTTGAGGCCCATATTCACTGGAGCAACCGGGTCACCTTTTACCGCAACAATTCTGTCACTCTTTGTTGCCACCATGATGCCACATCCGGTTCCGCAGAACCTGCAGACCGACTTGTCCCACTTCCATCCTGCCTCGGTCTGTTTTGCCGTTGCTTCCATCTCCTTAGGCACACTTATTCCCGCAGCGGTTGCAGCTGCTACCGCTGCAGCCGTCTTAAGAAATTCTCTTCTGGAAAGTGACATGGCTACCCCCTCCTCTTTCTTCTCAACTTTTTATAAGACCGCACCATTTTTTGCACTTACCCATAGACACAGAAATAATACTAAGGTATGAACTCATAAACTCTTATGACCTATATCATGCCAGCTCACAATGGCAAAAAGGGAAAGAGAGAAACAGACTCCATGTAATGTCATTCTAACCAAAGTCTATATCCAAAGTACCTGCCTGTCAAGCGAGGGAAATCAGCGCCCTTCACCCTTTTCAGGCCACCCATTGTGAATGCTCGATGTTTTGATATACTTAAAAAATGGAGCTCTCCGAAAATGCCATCAAAGTTCTGAGGGCACGGTACCTTATTAAAGATGAACAGGGAAAAAACATCGAAACCCCTGACGGCATGTTCAGACGTGTCGCTTCCACCATCGCTTCAGCCGAAAAACTCTATCGTGAAGACCCTTACTTTTGGGAAGAGCGGTTTTATACCCTTCTCTCCAATCTCAAATTCCTCCCCAACTCCCCCACCCTCATGAATGCCGGCAAGGAAATAGGACAGTTGGCTGCATGCTTTGTCCTTCCGGTGGACGATTCCATGCAGAGCATCTTTGATACCCTGAAAAACGCCGCTCTTATTCTGCAGAGTGGAGGGGGAACAGGCTTTTCGTTCTCAAAGTTACGGCCGAGGACAGATGTGGTGCGTTCCACAGGCGGCATTGCGAGCGGTCCCGTTTCGTTTATGAAGATTTACAACACCGCAACTGATGTCATCAAGCAGGGAGGGGCAAGACGGGGCGCAAACATGGGGATCCTGAGGATTGACCACCCCGACATCCTTGAATTTGTCAGAATCAAAAGGGATGAAAGGGAGATGACAAATTTTAATATCTCGGTGGCCGTCACGGATGCCTTCATGGATGCCCTTGCGCACAACGGCGAATACGATTTAGTGAATCCGAGGAGCAAGGCAATAGCGGGAAGATTAAAGGCAAAAGAGGTATTTGACGAGATTGTGGCAAGCGCATGGGAGACAGGGGATCCGGGTCTGGTTTTTATTGACAGGATTAACAAGTACAACCCCACACCACATATAGGGATTATGGAAAGCACGAACCCTTGCGGTGAACAGCCATTGCTCCCCTATGAAGCCTGTGTCCTCGGTTCCATTAATCTTTCCAAGTATGTCCCCCAACTCTCCACTTCTGGTTCGCGGTCATCTGAAAAAGGCATTATGAACCGGATTAACCTTAAAGAACTGTCACAGGACATCAAGACTGCAGTGAGGTTCCTCGATAATTCCATAGATGTGAACAGGTATCCCCTTCCTGACATAGAAATCATGCATAAAGGGAACAGAAAAATAGGTCTTGGTGTTATGGGCTGGGCTGATATGCTCATACATCTTAGTGTTCCCTATACCAGAAAGAGTGCCTGCGGGCTTGCAAGAGAGCTTATGAAATTCTTCAGAGATACCGCCAGGCAGGCGTCTGTGGAACTGGCTGAAAAAAGAGGGGTTTTCCCCAATTTCAAGGGTTCGATTTATGACGCGCCGGGAATGCCCATGGTGAGAAATGCCACGACGACGACTATTGCTCCCACAGGGACTCTCTCCATCATTGCTGACTGCTCCAGCGGCATAGAGCCGCTGTTCGCCCTCGCATACAAGCGGCTTATCCTTGATACAGAGCTTTACGAGATGAACAAGACTTTTTTCCGTGTCGCGAGAGAGAAGGGTTTTTATACCAAGGGACTAGAAGACACGGTAATCAGAAAAGGCTCATTAAAGGGAATCAAAGAGGTACCTGCTGAGGTAAAACGCCTCTTCAAGACAGCCCATGATATCCCGCCTGAGGATCATATCGAAATGCAGGCAGCATTCCAGGAGTACACCGATAATGCGGTTTCCAAGACCATCAACATGCCCAGGCGGGCCACAAAAGAAGATGTGGCAAGGACCTATCTTCTCGCGTATGAAAAGGGATTAAAGGGGATAACCATTTTCCGGTATGGCACAGCAAAGAAAGGAACCCTCGTGAAATTCACCGAGTCGGATTGAACATGCTTAAAAGGGACATATCCTCTTCACTTACCGCACTTCAAATGCATATAGACTCAGCAGGACGAATCTGAAAAAATCTCTGCACTAGTAAGATTCAGGAAATCCAAATAAATCGTTGATTAAATTGGTCGGGGCGACCCGATTTGAACGGGCGACCACTCGCACCCCAAGCGAGTGCGCTACCAGGCTGCGCTACGCCCCGATTATTGGAGGTGGCTCAGTATGTCCCTGAGCCTTTTTTTGACCCTCTGAATGACTTCGTGTGCAGAGGACTGGACAGCAGGGAGAGATGGTATTGGCTTAGGCGGTTCGGGCTCTCCAAACTTCTTTCTCACCCCTTCTATGGTAAACCTATCCTCATAGAGCAGCTTCTTAATCTGGAGTACCAGTTCCAGGTCCTTTCTTATATATACCCTCTGTCCCGACTTATTCTTTCTCGGCCGTAAAAAGGGGAACTCCGTCTCCCAGTATCTCAGGACATAGGGCTCGACGCCGGCAATCCTGCTCACTTCCCCGATCTTATAAAATAACTTGTCCGGGAAAGGTCTTTGAGGCTTAACGATATTTTCTGCTGACGACCTATGCATTCGTCTTTTCTATGAGGTCTTTGAAATGGTTGCTCGCCCGGAAGGTGATGACCCTTCGCGGTGTTATCTGAAGCTCCTCTCCTGTCTTGGGGTTTCTCCCCCGCCTCGCATTCTTTTTTTTCACATTGAAGGTACCGAAGCCGGAGACCTTTACCGATTCACCCTCAACAAGGGTCTGTTTTACGGTATCAAAAATAAGCTCAATGATATTTTGTGACTCTATTTTCGATAATCCCACCTTTCCAAATATAAGATCAACCAGGTCAGCCTTCGTCATATACACCTCACTTCAGATCATTATAAAGTAGTAAACCGCCCAGACAGACAGTTTTCATTGCTCTGATTTTAGATTATAGTGAGGAGATAGACGATTGTCAAGAGAAATCAATCACTTATTGACACTAGTTAATTTTTTCTGTTATCTTTAGGCTGATGAAAAAAATTCTCCTTTTCCTCTTCCTTGTCAATTTCGTCCTTATACGGCATGCATATAGTCTCGATAATAATTATGATGTGCTAGGTGTCCAGCCTGTGGCGCCTTATGGCATATTTTCGACCTTCAGTGCAGACAGCCTTAAGCAGGGGAAAGTGGCTATCGCTTTGGGAGCGGGGAGGGCGGTGGACACTGATTACTGGCGGTTCACCGGCCAGATTGGGTACGGAATAACCGACAGGCTTGAGCTTGATGTTACCGTGCCCTATGTTCTCGCGTGGCAAGATTCTATTGACGGATTTCAGGATATACCGCTCAGTTTAAAATACAGGTTTCTTGACGAGGGGCAATACGGCCCATCCATCGCGCTCCTTGTGGGCGGGTCCTTGCATACAGGAAGAAGTGAATTCAGTACTGCAGGGAGTATCGGCGGAGGAATTATCATCTCAAAACGGATAGGACCTGTGACCGGACATGCAAATCTGCTGTATTTCAGGCCGGGAAGCGGGCCTTTGACGGAAGAGATTACTCTTGCTACCGGGCTTGATTTCGCAGCTTCGAACAACTTCAAAATACTGACTGAATTGTACGGCCAAAAAAGTTACGCGGGCAGCTGGAACAGACTTGAGCTGCGCTTAGGATACAGGTTTCTTACCGCAGAGAGTTTTTATACCACGGTCGGCGCAGGCACTGACCTGAAAAACAGGAACCCCGAATTCCGTCTATTTTTGTCCTTCAGCTATCTCTTTCCAAAAGAGAGAAAAGAGATCAAGAAGATTTATGAGGAGGAGGAATAGTGTTTGATTTAGGGATACAGGAACTCATAGTGATCTTTGTAGTTGCCCTTATCGTCTTCGGACCCAAACGGCTGCCCGAATTGGGGAGGACCCTGGGTAAGGGACTCTTCGAACTCAAGAAGGCTATGGAAGGCATCAAGGACCAGATTAACGAGGAAGCCGGGAGCACCCATACTCCCATGAATACTCTCCCTTCACAGGAAGAGAAAAAAAATGAGGGGAATGCGCAATCTGATTCGGCATACGCACCACCCGAGGGCCCTCCTGTCAATGAAAGACGAGAAGCCGAAGAGGATGTTCCCGTTGGTTCCGAGGGGGAAAAAGTTGACCCTGCTACTGATAAGACAGGACAGGAGAGAAAGGAAGATACGGTAAATGGCAGATGAGAGAATGCCTTTCACAGGACACCTCTCCGAACTTCGGAAAAGAATCATCATCTCCCTCGTAGCCCTTTTTGCCGGGTTTCTCGCCTCATTCAACTATTCTGAAAATATCTTCGACGTGCTTACCCTCCCCCTCAGGTCAGAGATAGGGTTCAGCATGAGGTATCCCTTTATCTCGTTCATTCCTACTCAAATAAAAAATCCGACTCTTGTATTCCTTGCTCCTGCAGAGGCATTCTGGATGCATCTGAAGGTCTCCTTTGTGGTAGGGCTCATGCTTGCCCTGCCCGTCATTCTCTATCAGTTATGGAAGTTTATTTCTCCTGGATTGCTTGCAAAGGAAAAAAAGTATATCGCTCCCTTCGTAGTCACCGCAACGCTTCTTTTTCTTGCAGGTGCTGCCTTTTGCTTCTTCTTCGTCCTCCCCTTTGCCATGGGTTTTCTCCTGACGTACAAAATCGGGTCCATGACACCCATGCTGTCTGTGGGTAATTATGTTGACTTCTGCCTGAAATTCATCCTTGCCTTTGGTGCTGTTTTTGAACTTCCCATCGTCATCGTCTTCTTGACACGCATGGGAATCGTGACACCCAAAACCCTCGCAAAGAACAGAAAGTATGCCGTACTGCTTGCATTTGTGGCCGGTGCGATACTCACTCCAACTCCTGACGCCTTTAACCAGACATTGATGGCAGTACCTATCATCATTCTCTATGAAGCAGGCATTCTGGTATCAAGATTTTTCGTTCCACGCAAACCCGTTAAGGAGGAGGGGGAAGCAGTCCCCTAACGCATTGGATGTCTGCCATCAGAGGAAAAAGCCTGAAGATTATCACCCAGGATATATCCGAGGGGTATACTACGGTAAATCCCCTGTTTTTGAAACCCTTTGATCCCGAAACCCTCAAGGAACTCTATCACCGCGTAATGAAGACCCAGGCAGAAATCCGTGGTGAACGATTTCCCCACAATGATACTGAAGCCATCCGATGGAGGAACCTGAGGCTCCAGAGACTCCACAGCGCAGGGATGATTATTAGGACCTTTGCCAGGGATAAACGCATTCCCCTCATTTGAATCCAATTTGACACCTATGGAAATCTATGTTATTTTTTGACATGGAAGTTTCCGAAGACATAAAAGCTGCCAAGGATGTTATACAGGCATTCCTGAAGGCAAAAAAGGCCGTAAGGATGTATCCTGAAAACAATCCCATCTACAAGAAAACACTCGAAGATACCTTCTCGAAGTTTACCGACCTCTTCAGTTACCGGGACGAGCTTAATCTGAAGATTAAGCAGAATGAAATCTTTTTTGATGCCGAGCAGGTCTATGCAAATGCCGAAAAGGAAGATAACCTCGCTCTCTTTTTCTTCAAAGACGGTCTGAGGGAGCTGGCGTTCATGAAAGGGCTGTCTCAGCCGGAGATGGAGGAGTTCCTCAAGATCATTTCTCTTGACTTTGACCGAGAGGCAGTTGACGACGACATTGTCACGCTCTTATGGGAAAAAGATTTTCACTATATAAAATATGTTGCCGATGACGCATTCCTTGTGGAGGATGAAGATTTTGAGAGGGCGGAAATAAACCAGGTAAAAAGCAAAGCTCCGGCACCTGATGAGATACTTAAGGCGTATGCCGCCGCATTCGAATCCGAGGATGTCAAGGGAATTTCCATCGTGAACCTTACCGACAAGGATCTGCAGGTTCTTGTGAAAGAGATGGAAAAAGATACACTGGATAAGACAGGCAAGATATACCAGATACTCCTGGAGATGCTCTTACAGGCAGAGAGTGTTCCGGAATACGAGGATGTCCTCAGCCTCCTCAGGAACGTATTTTCTTATAGTCTCAAACAAAAAAACCTAAGAACCGCTGTCGATATCATGCAACAGACAAGGGCGTTGGCGGAAAATCCTGTTTTCTCTGACACCATTAAGCGCCAGATGAACCTCCTGCTCGCATCCGTCAACTCTGAAGAATCGATAAAGAGCCTGGGTGAGATGTTTGATTCGGACGCGGCCCTTGATGGACAGTTAGTGAGTGAATATACGGCGTTTCTTAACAGAACCTCTATTTCTCCCTTTATTTCACTTCTCGGGGAACTGGAGAGCATTCACGGAAGAAAGGTCGTCATTGACATACTTATTACCCTGGGCAAACATGACATCCAGGCTGTTGCAAAGGGACTTCAAGACAACCGCTGGTTTGTGGTAAGGAACATTATTTATATCCTTCGCCATATAGGGGATAAAAAGGCGGTGGAATATCTGCTCGCCACTGCAAAACATACTGACGAACGGGTGCGGAAAGAGGCGATAAAGACCCTGGGAGAACTCAAGAACGCTCTGGCATTGCAGACCTTGAGAGACTGCCTTGATGACCCGGACCCGTCCATACGGAAGATTGCGGTAAAGGCATTAGGGTCCATAGGTTCCGAGACCGCAAAACGCATAATCCTTGAAAAAGCCTCTGGAAAAGCGTTCAGAGACAAGGAGTTTGATGAAAAAAGGGAGTTCTATGAGGTCTTGGCGCGCTGGAATCAGGCTGATGTAATCGACTTTTTAATAGGCACACTGAAAAGGAAGGCGCTTTTCGGAAAAGCTAAAGTTGATGAGAACAGGGCATGTGCTGCATACTGCCTTGGATTAATGGGCAGCAAAGACTCCCTTACCGTCCTTTCCAAGCTCAGGGATTCGAAGAACAAACTATTAAGAGAAGCGGTAAATACTGCCATAAAGAAGATAGAACATGTCTGAGAGAGAAGATGTAGAGATCGCGAGAAACGCGAAGGATATCATCAATCAGCTTGCCGTGTTCATCAGAAATGCACATGTGCATGATCCCGGGAATGTCGCGGTGGTCTCTGCCATTGAGAAGTTTATCTCCACGGTAAATCCCTTGATCGGTCAGGGCAATACGCTCACCCTCGAACTCGTGGGAGAATTCTTTTATCTGAACGAGAGCAGGGTCAGGTACTCCATGGAATATCTCCTCAATTTCGATTTCCTCGTAAGGGAATTCAAGAGAAGGGGTCTCGGGAGCATCACGCTGAACAGCCAAATCACGCTGCAGGATATGCAGCTCTTTTTAAAGCCATTCATTGCTTCATCCTTTTCCCAAACTCCCTTCGATGCCCTTTCAGAGGGCACTGCGATGATCGATTCACTGAGCGTCGGACCCCTCAAGAAGATTAAAGAAGAGGGGGATTTTGACATAAGGAAACAGGTCAAAAAGACATATTTTAACGCGGTTTCGTTCACACAGGGGGTCATCAACAAGATCAAGTCAGGGGAACGGGTGAGCATCAAGAAGGCAAAAAGGGTCGTAGAGAACATGGTGGACATGATACTGGAAGAGGAAGAACTTCTCATCGGCATGACCGCCATTAAAGATTATGACGAGTATACGTATCACCACTCGGTGAATGTGAGCATCCTTTCTGTAGCCCTGGGCCAGAGGATCGGCCTCAGCAGAAAGGCTCTCACTGAGCTCGGTCTGGTTGCCCTCTTCCACGACATAGGGAAAATGGAAGTTCCCCCTGAAATATTGAACAAACCCACCAATTTTGATGAAAACGAATGGAAGATAGTCAAGAAGCATCCTTTCTGGGGCGTGAGGGCGATCCTGAAGCTCAAAGGCCTGGATCCCACTTCCATCAAAACTGCCATTGTCGCCTTCGAACACCACCTGAACTACGATATGACAGGGTATCCTAAGTTATCCAAACCTCTTTCACTCGATTTTTATTCCAGAATTGTGAGCCTTGTGGACCAGTATGATGCCATGACCTCAGCGAGGGTCTATTCAAGGAATCCCTTGGCGCCTGACAAGTCACTGAGTATTATGATGGAGAGGGCGGGAAGGGAACTGGATCCGATTCTCTTTAAATTCTTTATTAATATGATCGGCGTGTTCCCCATCGGCACCCTTGTCCTCTTAGATACCAAAGAGCTTGGACTCGTATACGGAAGTAATACCATGTTCCAGGACAGACCCAGGGTCTTAGTCATTATAGACAGCAGCGGCAAACGCGTCAAAGGAGATGTAGTAGATCTCACGGAAAAAGAGAGCAGCGGCAAGTATGTGAGAACCATCGTAAAGACCATGGATCCCAACAAATACAGGATCAATCTCGCAGAATATATGCTCTAACTAATATCTTCGAAATCCTTACCCTCTCTGCAACGGAACATCATATGCAACGCACCGGTAAATATCTTTCCCAAGGGTATTGCCGAACAGTCCTGCCCTGTATCTGCAACCACCCCTGCATTCCTTCTTTCGCGTACAGTCACAAGCAAGCTCCTCCAGCTTCACCGGGACGATCCTTCTCCAGCACTCTTCCAGCCCCTCATCCACATTTCCCACTGAGGAAGACCGATAGAATGTGCATTTTGCCACCTCTCCGTCAGCCATCACTGCTGCAAGATGGAGACCGCACGCAAATCCCTCACCTCCCCCGTGAAGTCCATCCCAAAAACCATACCTCAGATACTCTCCCGCAATTTCAGGAGGCAATCTGAACGATGGGTTATCCCTGAGATTTCCCTCAAGAGCGGGGACATCAACAGACCAGTCCTTGATTCCCATCCCTTTAAAAAGCTCTTCCATTTCTTCAAATTCATTCAGGTTCATGGAATGTACCATTGTGGCCACAGAAATATCATGTCCTGCCTGTGCAGCCTTTCGGAGCCCGGCCATCGCCTTTTTGAATGTACCTTTTCCCCTCAACGCATCGTGCCCTGATTCAATTCCGTCGATACTTACCTGGATTTCATTAACATTAAGGGATTTCAGTAATTTCTCAGAAAGCAATACCCCGTTGGTAAATAGTACCTTCCTGAACGCGTACTCAGGAAGGAGACTGTTAATCTGCTTGAATTTAGTATGGAGAAGAGGCTCGCCCCCTGTAATCAAGAGCCGTAGTCCCTGTAGTTCCTGGAATTCATCCAGGGTGTCCCTTATCGTCTTCATGGTGAGTTCAGTCAGGTGGGATGACCCAATATAACAGTGCCTGCACCTGAGGTTACATCTTGTAGTTATCTGGAGCTCCAGGTATCTCAGGGAGGGCTCGGGAGATTTTCTTAAGGGTGGCTTAGTTTCCCCAGTGAAGTGGGTGGTGAGGATACCTTCTTGCACCGCGTAATCAATAAATTCCCTGTCATATCCCTCCGCCTCGCAACCTTCTCGATGTGCGCATCTCCCTAAAAACTCAAGGGCAGCGGAATCAAGCTCATAGAGTTCATCCGTGGGTATGCGATAGACGGCCGGGAACTCAAGCCACTTCAATGCGCATCCTGAAGAAAGAAAATACTTCATTTTTGTATTATACCTCACAGCCCAGGCAGCTTTTCATGGTACAATTCGTCATGGATTTTTTCGATGTAATCTTTCCCCTCAATATCGGTCCCCTCACCTATAAGGGTCCCACCGCATACCTCGGATCTATTATGCCTGGCATGCTTGTGCAGGCGGAAATAAAAGGATCCCTGCACCACGGGGTTATACGGGGGAAAACCATGCATGCCCCTCAGGGTTCCATAAAAGAGATACACTCCATCCTCCAAGACAGACCGATCTTCACCACCTCCATAATGAGCCTCGTACAATGGATGGCAGAGTATTACCTCGTGAGCGAGGGTCTTGTGCTCAAAAGTATGCTGCCAAAGGACATTTTTGAAACCACAACCTCAAGGGAGAAGGTATCGGCATTCGGACGCAGTCCGGTGCCACTCGCTCCCGATCTCGCAACAGATCTTGGGGTCGTATCCACCATAAAAGAATCCATCTCAAAAAAAGAATACAAAACGTACCTCCTTCAAGCCCCTTCGCTTATGCATGAGATCTCCTATCTCTCACTGATTATCAAGAAAGCAAGAAATATCATTATCCTTGTCCCGGAAGTTGCGCATATTGAGGAGGTGTCGCCCTATCTCCATGAACTCGCAGGGCAAAGGCTCACGATTCTCCATGGAAGATTACCGCGCGCCAAGAGAAGAACTGCTTTTCACCGGGTAATCTCCGGAGATTCTGATGTGGTCCTGGGCACGAGACTGGCCGTATTCGCCCCATTGAGCTCTCCCTCTCTTATCGCCGTATTGCAGGAGCATAACAGGTCTTACAAGAACCTTGAGGGTCTCAGATATCATGCCCGGGACATCGCCGTGATGCGCGGGTATCTGGAAAGAGCGACAGTGCTCCTCTCTTCCCCATGCCCGTCCCTGGAATCTTTCCATAACTCCGCAATCGGAAAGTATTCTTCCCTCATCCCTGAAAGCATGGTACAAAGGCCAAAAATAGAGGTCATCAATATGAAAACTGCAAAAAAAATGACCCCCCATCTCTCCAGGAGAACGATGGATGCTACTGCCTCCTGCTTTAAGAATAAGGGGAACACCCTTCTCCTCGTAAACAGAAAGGGCTACTCCATACTCCAATGTGCTGACTGCAACTCCATCGAGGCCTGTCCGGAATGCAGTATCCCCCTTGTGTACCATAAAGACAAA
>DATKOU010000114.1:0-7985 GCA_035524455.1 Thermodesulfovibrionales bacterium
CTCGTCATCGATCTCCTCGGCAATCTTTTCGCTGTAGTCTTTATGTTTCGCGATCTCCCTGCCAAGGAATATCTGCTCGTCCTTTTTCCCAAAAGTCAGGGGTCCGAGCTTCTCGCTCATTCCCCATTCGGTAACCATCCTCCTGGCGAGATCTGTTGCACGCTCCAGGTCGTTTCCCGCGCCAGTGGTCATGTGGTGAAGGACAAGCTCTTCCGCCGCTCTCCCTCCCAGAAGCACATTGAGCGTCTTCAGGAGATAATCCTTTGAATAGGTGTACCTGTCATCCAGGGGAAGCTGCTGCGTAACGCCCAATGCACGTCCCCTTGGTATTATGCTCACCTTATGGATTGGGTCTGTCCCGGGGGTCAGTTTTGCCACAAGGGCGTGTCCTGCCTCATGATATGCGGTGTTCTTCTTCTCCTCTTCACTGATGATCATGCTCTTCCGCTCCACGCCCATGAGCACCTTATCCTTGGCAGCCTCAAATTCCGGCATGTCCACCTTGGACTTTGATTTCCTTGCCGCAAAGAGGGCTGCCTCGTTTATAAGGTTCGCGAGATCTGCACCTGAAAACCCCGGCGTCCCCCTGGCAATCAACTCAAGGTTCACATCGCTGTCCAGAGGTATCTTGCGCGTATGCACCTTCAGTATCTCAAGTCTTCCCTTCACATCAGGTATGGGCACCACCACCTGCCGGTCGAATCGTCCGGGCCTCAGGAGTGCTGGGTCAAGGACATCAGGCCTGTTTGTCGCAGCAAGGAGGATCACCCCTTCAGTGCCTTCGAACCCGTCCATCTCGACGAGAAGCTGGTTAAGGGTCTGCTCACGCTCATCATGTCCCCCGCCAAGCCCGGCGCCCCTATGCCGTCCCACTGCATCAATCTCATCAATAAACACAATGCACGGCGCACTTTTCTTCGCCTGCTCAAAGAGATCCCTTACTCTGGATGCGCCAACACCCACAAACATCTCTACAAAGTCAGAACCGGATATGCTGAAGAAGGGCACGCCCGCTTCGCCGGCAATCGCCTTTGCGAGGAGAGTCTTGCCGGAACCAGGGGATCCGACGAGCAATACGCCTTTGGGTATCTTTCCCCCCAGTTTGGAAAACTTCTGCGGATCTTTGAGAAAATCGATAATCTCCTGGACTTCCGCCTTTGCCTCCTCAATACCGGCCACATCGGCAAAGGTGATCTTCACCGACTTATCCGATACGAGCCTCGCCCTGCTCTTTCCGAAAGAGAGTGCCTTGTTTCCCCCTGTCTGCATCTGCCGCATAAAGAATATCCATACAAGGGCGAGAAAGATGATCGGTCCCCAGGAGAAAAAGAAATTCACGTACCAGGGATTCTGTTCAGGGGGCTTTGCGGCAATCTTCACGCCCTTTGTCATAAGCTCGTTCACAAGCTCAGGATATCCGGCCGAATACGTCCTGAATTTCTTCCCGTCCTTAAGCCTGCCGGTAATGAGGTTTTCCTTTATCACCACATCTTCCACCTCTCCGGCCTTTACCTTGGTCATAAAGTCAGAGAATATGACCTCATCCTCCATTTTTTTGGGTGTGCTGACGAGATTAAACAGGAGTATCATGATCAACCCAATCATCAGCCAGATAAACAGACTTCTGTACACGCTATTCAATGCCTTTATCCTCCGCATTCTATTGTAACATACAACCTGTCCTTTATAAAAGAAATACGGCGTTACCTTATCTCATTTATGAAAATT
This sequence comes from Thermodesulfovibrionales bacterium, assembly GCA_035524455.1. Taxonomy (GTDB): domain Bacteria; phylum Nitrospirota; class Thermodesulfovibrionia; order Thermodesulfovibrionales; family UBA9159; genus DASPUA01. The sequence continues at coordinate 1,729 of DATKOU010000114.1, forward strand.
AAGAAAAGACTCGTTCCCAAGGTGCTCCTTCTGAACCTCTATCAACCTCTTAATTCCTCCATCTGCAAGGGCAAGGAGCATGCCAAGACCGTCCATAGAAAAAGGCGCTTTCTCCGAAGTGCCCTGTATTTCCACGAACCTTCCATCCCCGGTCATCACCACATTCATATCCACATCTGCAGCGGAATCCTCCGCATAGCAGAGGTCAAGCCTTGGCTCGCCGCCCACAATCCCCACGCTCACCGCAGCAAGGTGGTTCGTGAGTGGCATTTTGTCTATTATCCCATTTTTCATCGCAGATCTCAAAGCATCTGCAACACAGATAAAGGCCCCGGTAATCGAGGCTGTTCTCGTACCGCCATCAGCCTGTATCACATCACAGTCAACCCATACGGTACGCTCTCCGAGGGACTCGAGATCGATTACCGCCCTGAGGGTCCTGCCGATCAATCTCTGGATCTCATGGGTCCTGCCCCCTATTTTGCCGGTGACAGATTCCCTCGTCATCCTCGTCTGGGTTGACCGGGGAAGCATACCGTATTCAGCAGTAACCCATCCCTTCTTCTGATCCCTCAGGAACAAGGGGACCCTCTCCTCCACCGATGCTGAGCAGATCACCTTGGTATCTCCCATCTCAAAAAGCACAGACCCTTCCGCAGTCTTTAAGAAATTGCGTGTGACTTTCACTTCTCTCATCTGACCGTTCTCTCTGCCGTCAGGTCTCATCAATACCCTCCTTACAGGTCATTGACCAACAGATATTTTTTCGATATGCGCGATCTTTTCACCCAAAAATCTCTCACCGACCTTACGAAATCTCTCGGGTGCATCGGTGACGTAGAACTCTCGCAAGGGTTCACGGGAGGGATTTCCCTCTATGCCATTCCTCACGAGCGTCTCTTTTATCTCGCTCGCCGTTTCCGTTGCAGAATCTATAAGTGAAATGCCTCCTCCCATAACCTTGCCGATCACATCCTTGAGAAGCGGATAGTGCGTGCACCCCAGGACCAGGGTATCGATTCCCTTTTCCCTCAAGTTCTTGAGGTATCTTTCCGCAACCATCGTGGCGATCGCATCGTCAGTGAGCCCCTCCTCAGCAAGGGGCACAAACAGGGGACAAGGAAGACTGAACACCCGAATGCTCGCATCCATCGCCCTTATGATCCGGGCATAGGCGCCACTGTTCACGGTCGCCTCAGTGCCTATTACACCGACATTCTTGTTCCTCGTCGCCCTCACCGCAGCCCTTGACCCCGGCTCAATAACGCCGATCACAGGGATGGAGAGGCTTCCTTTTATCTCCTCAAGACTCACTGCAGAGACAGTATTGCAGGCAACCACAAGAACTTTTATGCCCATGGACACAAGGAATCCTGTATTTTCGAAGGAGTAGCGTGTCACTGTCTCGGCTGATCTGATCCCGTACGGAACCCGTGCCGTGTCTCCGAGATACACCGTGCTCTCGCGCGGGAGCTTCCTGAATACCTCTTTCAGGACCGTCAGTCCTCCAATCCCTGAATCAAAAACCCCGATGGGTCTGTTATTCATAGGCTACCTGAGTTCTGTAAGGGTATTTTTCAGTGGATAAAGGGCATAGAGATGACCCCCGATGCTCTCCATTTCCTTCTCTTCAATGAGAATCTTCACATCGTCTACCCCCGTGACGTTGGAGATTATACTCTCATAGAGCCCCTTTAAGAGGAGAAACTCTGACAATGCATCCCCATGAAAGTTCCTTCTGAACTCGTCCGAGAGATCCACATAGAGTATTCCATCGTTCCCAAAATATATTCCTAACATTTTGGTGCCTGGCGGCACATCCGATTTTTCCCTGTTTGAGGGACCCTTAAGGAATTCCTCCACAACCTCCGCAGCGCTTACCGTAACAGATCCCAGTCTCTTCACTCGCCTTTCCTCTATGATAAGTCGCCCTTCAGACGGGAAATATACCCTTATGAAGGAAGAATCGTCAGCCTGTTTCTGGGGCTCGGATGGTGCTTCTCCTTTCGGTTTCATCCCAAAATTCCCTGCGAAATAGAAAAATCCTCCCGCGATCCCTCCCGAAAAAAGAAGGATGAAGACAAAGACCCACAAGATTCTTCTCTTATTGATTGACATAAAGTGCGATACCCCTGAAAAGCGCGTCCAGGACCCTTGCCTTCCCAGCCTGATCAGAAATGGTCGCTGCCGGGATCTCGATCATTACCGCAGCCGCGCCTACTGAGGAAAGCAACGGCAGTTCCATCTTTCTGAAAATGACATCTTTCTTGAACTCGTCCTTGATCGCCTTACCGATCCCCTCTGCAAGGGCCTTGCTTTTCTCGATGAACCGCCTCTGCCGCACCATGATGCTGTACTCATTCATAGTGTCAAAAGCTGCCGACTCTGCCAAAGAAGAGTAGACCGCAAAGCTCTGTGACGGCGTAAGGTGAATGCTGATAAATATGTCCGCCGATTTCTGGTTTGCGAACATCGCCCTCTCGGTAAGGGACAAAAACTGGTCTGCCTTCCTTGTGAGAAATGCGGTCCTGTTCCTTTTTGACAGCGAAGATTCCATAGCGCGCGCCAAGGAAAGGGTGGCCTCCTTTTCCCTGAGCTCGCCTGAGAGGATTCCCAGATCGTATCCCCCATGTCCGGGATCAATGACTATCCGGATGTTGGGAATCAGGGGCAGGGATGAACCTTCTTTTGCCCCGGGTTGAGAGCTTTCCTCTTTCGTAAGCTGGACAATGTCTATGGAAAGACGGGGGGGAGACGTGAGCTGGAGCAGTTTCGTCTTAAAGGGATAACTCAGATTTATCACATAAGTTCTGCCCTTCAGGGATGCGTCCATGTCCGGGCTTCCCTGAACCGTAAGGGCCAGATTGGACGGGAACTGGACCTTTATCTGGTTCTGTGTTGACGTGACCACTGTGTTCCTGACAAAGGATTCATCCGGTGCCTCAAACACTACACGGCGAACCCCTTCATGGGTGCTGAACCTCATGGATACCTCTGTCTTTCCCTCTATTGCGTAAACTGATTCGAACATAGGGGCATCTGTCATGAAAAGAGAAATGCCCAGAACAATAAGAAAGACTTTAGCTGCCATGGGATATAATTTCCCATATATGAGATAAGTTTTGCAATATTGCAGTTCTCTCTACCCATCAAATCACCGCAAATAATAAAGAAAAATGTGTTTCATATTGACAAATAATAAAGAACATGGTATTAATGTATGCAGCAATTATATAACCACTTTATCGGAGGGTAATTATGAATACGCACAAATCACGGTTTATGTTCTTTATCTCTGTCGCAGCAGGCGTGCTTCTGTTCTTTTCCCAGTCTGCCTTTTCTTCGGAGTCCACAATTACCATCCTTGGTGATGTGGTCGGGAATGGTGATACTTATATGAAGGCCGCATTTAAACAAGACATACCTTTGAGAGGCAAGCCCTATCCACTGATTGACGGGGCACATCTCCGGGCAGGTGATGGCATGATGTCAGTGGTCTTCAGGGATGGGGCCAAGCTGGAGGTGGGAAAGTTCTCTGACCTTGTCGTAAACGGTTCAAGGGGAAGTTATATCGTCAACATGGGGAGCGGAAAAATCGGATTTGTTATACCTCAGGGGACTTCTTTTTCTGTAAAGACACCCAACTCAACAATCCAGACACAATCGGCTGCCCCAGCGATTCAGAAGGCGAGCCTCTCCTCTCAGAGTACTACAGTGAAGGGCGTAGTGAGCTACGATGGCAAAGGAACAAAGGTTATGGCAGTGAGCGGAACACTCACAGTGAGAAGTGGGATCGGCGTTGTATTGCAGACAGTGTCGGAAGGCAATGCAATTTACATCGATGGCAAGGATGGCGGGAGAATAAGGACAGCACAGATGGCTACAACACCTCCGCCGTCTCCGCCGCCGCCTCCCCCGCCGCCAACTCCTCCCAGTCCGCCTCCGCCGCCGCCCAGTGGTACAGCAGGAGAAGATGCGATAGTTGCTGGCAGTGTGGCCGGTGCCGGTACCGGGGCTTACATACTCACCCGGCAGGAATATAGTGTAGGGGTGACTCCCAAAGAGTAAGCGTTGGATTTTGAAACCATACTTTTTTGCAGATAAGCGCCTCTTTATGATAAAGAGGCGCTTATTCATTAATTAATATGTAATGTTTCCGTAGTTAATTTTTGATTGATTTTGCCTGAACAGTTGAAGTAACATTAAGTATGAAGAAATTGGTAGTAGTTGCCGCAGTACTAGCCCTTTTCTCTTTTGTTCTCATAGGATGTGGCGGAGGGAGCCAACCGGTTCAAGTTCAAAGTTTGGATTCCGAGATCAAGCAGGAAGGGAATTCAACAAGAATGAATGACCTGCTCCTTAAAGCAGCAATGGCGAGACCCTCGAACAGAGATGCTGATTACATCATAGGCCCTGATGACGTCCTCGATATAGACGTTTTTCAAGCCGAAGAGCTCCACAGAACCGTCAGGGTAAGTTACCAGGGATACATTGGCATGCCACTGATAGGGCAGATCAAGGCGAGCGGGTTAACTCCTCTGCAACTCGAGCAGCTTATAGCCCAAAAACTCGAAAAGTATATGCAGGAGCCCCGGGCGAGTGTAGCGATAAAAGAATACAAGTCACAAAAAATCAGTGTAATAGGGGCAGTGGGGAAGTCCGACGTATACTCGGTGACAGGTCAGAAATATCTCGTTGATATGCTGATCATGGCAGGGGGTATTAGCGGAGGCGCCTCGGAAATCTGCTTAATTCTGCGTCCTTCAGATTCCGAGATGGCGGGAGAAAAAAAGACAGAGACTTTAGCGATTAATCTCATAGAACTGCTTGAGAAGGGAGATTTTTCTTTGAATATCCCGGTCTTCAGCGGAGATATCATAAATGTTTTGAAAAATGGTATCGTGTATGTCGATGGTCCAGTAAACAGGCCAGGACCATACGGCTTCCAGATGAAGATGACTTTGAGGGAAGCGATCATCATTGCCGGGGGTCTGAGATTCGAAGCTGACTCTTCGGATGTGAAGATATTAAGAGATAAAGGGGATGGGACACGAGAGGTCATTGCGGTCAATTACGACGATATCACCCAAGGCAAGACCAATGATTTCCCCATAAAGGAAAACGATATCATCATCATGGGCAAGAATGGCTTTAAGAACTTTCTCGTTACTGTTTCTGGAATGCTCAGCGGCGGCTTGAACACAACCGGTGGTTTTGTAGTTAACCCGGCAACACCAATTAAATAAACTTCACCTTTTGCATCAGGCCCGGGATTGATACCGAGAAAGGCCCCTGACATGAGTATGGATATTTTCTTTTTTTTTGATGAGGAGACAAGACTATTATGAACAATTTTGATAATGCGCCACAGGTAAACACAAGCCTGCAAAAGGCAGATGAGTACCCTGTTGCATTTCCGGCAAATTACTCCTTCGAACAGGAAAGAGAGATTCATCTCAGGGACTATCTGAGGGTCATTCTCAGAAGGAAATGGATTGTAATCACATTTTTCCTCATTTCAGTCACCACGGTTATTCTCGGAACATTTATGACAAAGCCAATGTACAGATCCTCCGTTACCCTGAAGATCGAAAAAGACTCTCCCCAGGTGCTCAACATCAAGGAAGCATATGAAGTTGATAAATCATCAGATGCGTATTACCAGACCCAGTACAAGATTCTCAGGAGCAGGAATCTTGCGAAGAGGGTCATTCGGGCCATGAAGCTGGACCAGAACCCCGTATTTATTGGCTATGTTCCAACCCCAAAGGCAGTAACCAATAAATCAATTGATACTCGCTCCAATACGGATATGGATGAGGATTTCAGTCCTGCGGTTGTTGACAGGCTTATCGCAGGCCTCGGTATAGAACCCCAAGACAAGTCAAGGATCGTCAAGATCAGCTTTGACAGCCAAAGCCCTGAATTAGCTGCAAGTGTCCCCAATGCGGTGGCGAAGTCGTACATTGATTACAATATAGAGAGTAAATTTGATGCCACGCTCCAAACAAGAGACTGGCTTGAAAAACAGCTCGAGGATATGAAGGCAAAGGTGGAGAGAGCTGAAGAGACATTAAACAGATATGTTGCCCAGAACGGAATCATTTTCCTCGCTGACAGTGGGTCGGGTGACACGAAGGAATCAAAAGGTCAGAGCATGGTAAACAAAAAGCTCTCGGATTTATCCAACCAGCTCGTTCAGTCAACTTCGGACAGAGTTACAAAGGAAGTAATGTTCAGGGAGGCCCAGAGGGAGG
>DATKOU010000115.1:0-4890 GCA_035524455.1 Thermodesulfovibrionales bacterium
AAGCCAAGCAGACAAGAGAGCAGCGCCTCACAATACATCCCCATGGCAACTGCTTCGCCATGAAGATGCGCGGTGTACCCAGTTGCGGTCTCGAGGGCATGGCCGATGGTATGGCCGTAGTTCAGGATCGCCCTCAGCCCCCCTTCCCTTTCGTCCCTGGAGACCACCTCGGCCTTGATTTCGCAGGAACGCCTGATGATGAATTGCATCGTACCGCTGTCCAGGCTCAGGATCTTTTCCCTGTTCTTTTCAAGGAAATTAAAAAATGTTTCATCCCATATCACTCCATACTTGATTACCTCGGCCATCCCCGCAAGAAATTCACGCCTTGGCAATGTCCTGAGTGTGTCCACATCAGCCCATACAAGCCTCGGCTGATGGAACGTGCCTATCATATTCTTCCCCTCAGGATGATTCACCCCTGTCTTGCCACCCACAGAGCTGTCCACCTGGGCAAGGAGGGTTGTGGGCACCTGAACAAGCGAAATGCCCCTCATGTAGGTGGAAGCGGCAAAGCCGGTGATATCGCCGATCACCCCTCCCCCCAGGGCAATGAGTGCAGACGACCTGTCCAGTCTGTGCTTCAGGAGTTCCCCGTAGATATGGTATGCCCAGAGGAGTTCCTTGTATTCCTCACCATCAGGGATGGTCACCACTGCTGCATCAAACCCAGCCTTTCTCAGGGAATCCAGAAGCGTGTTCCCGTAGAGCGCGTATACTGTGGGATTGCTCACCAGTGCAACACGGCTGAAATGAAACTCCCGCAGCCTCTCGCCTAACTGAGGGAGAATGCCGGGACCTATGCATATTTCGTAGCTCCTCTCTCCCAGCTCTACCCTTATCGCTTCCATCCCATTCTCTCCAATATCTCGCCTGCGATATGAAAGGGGCTCTTCCCCTCTGTGTCAATCGTGATGTCAGCCTTCTCATAAAACGGCCGCCTAGCTTCCAGCAAATCGTGAATCCTCTGGACGGGATCTTCCACCTGGAGCAGCGGCCTTTCCCTGTTCCCGCTCGTTCTCTTAAGGATTGTTTCAGGCAGTGCGGTAAGGCACACCACCACTCCACGTGTTTTCAGGAGTTCCCTATTCTCCTGGCGGAGCACTGCGCCGCCACCAGTGGAGATGATCACATTCCTTTTTTGTGAGACCTTTCTTATCATTTCTGTTTCCATATCCCGGAATGCGGGTTCGCCCAACCTGCTGAATATCTCATTGATGCTCATTTTCTTTGACTTCACAATCTCGTCATCCACGTCAATAAGCTTCCAGCCCAAAATGGTGGAGAGCTCCCTCCCAACCTCGGTCTTCCCCGTCCCCATAAATCCTGTGAGCACAATGTTTTTCATATGAGAATACCCTTAATTCCCTCACCGGATGGACGTTCACAAAAAGGATGGCAACCTGTCAAAGGTTCTTCACATACTCCAGATATGCCTTGTAGTTCGCTGTGATCTCTTCCATGCTGTCGCCGCCGAATTTTTCGAGAAATGCATCTGCAATCACAAGGGCAGTCATTGCCTCCCCTATTACCGATGCCGCGGGCACGGCGCACACATCCGAACGCTCGTAGGCAGCCTCAAAGGGTTCCTTGGAAATGATATCAACAGAACTGAGCGGCTTGCGTAATGTGGGTATGGGCTTCATCCCTGCCCTTACAAGAACAGGCATCCCGTTGGTCATGCCGCCCTCTATGCCCCCGGCATTGTTCGTCTTCCTGTAAAAACCGGTCTTCTGACCGTGATAAAAAATCTCGTCCATGACCCCGGAGCCGGAGCCTCCCGCCATTTCAAAGCCCAGGCCTATCTCCACACCCTTGATTGCCTGAATGGACATGAGCGCACCGCCGATCTTTCCGTCAAGCCTTTTGTCCCACTGGATATGACTTCCGAGACCCACCGGAAGGCCTGTGGCAAATACCTCGAACACACCGCCAAGGGAACTCCCCTTCCTCATGGCGTCTTCTATGAGCTGAACCATCTCTCTGGTGGCATCTTCATCAGGACACCTCACAGAAGAGGCCTCTGCCCTGCCAAATAATTCAAAAAACTCCTCTTCCCCAAGCTGCTGACTGCTGACCGCTGACCGCTGATCTCCTATTTGCGTCACATAGCTTCCCACCCTGATGCCGAATTCCGAGAGGAATTTTTTTGCCACTGCGCCCAACGCAACCCTCATGGCAGTTTCCCTGGCGCTGGAACGCTCCAGTATGTTCCTCACATCCTGCTGGTGATATTTTATGACCCCGGCCAGGTCCGCATGCCCGGGCCTCGGCCTCGTCACTGCCGGGATCGAACCCTGGTGCCGGCCATCAGGAGACATACCCTCAAGCCAATTCTTGTGGTCCCTGTTTTCTATGAGGAGGGCGATAGGTGAACCAATGGTCTTTCCCCAGCGGACGCCCGAGACTATTTCAGCATGGTCTGCCTCAATCTTCATCCTTCCTCCCCTTCCAAAGCCTGACTGCCGTCTCTTCAGTTCAGCATCCATATCGGACGGGGAAAGGGAAAGGTTTGCAGGCATTCCCTCCATAATCCCTACAAGGGCCTTGCCGTGGGACTCGCCTGCAGTAAGAAATCTAAGGCGTGACATAATACTTTTTGTCCAACTCCTCTGCTATCTCTTAGTCTTTTTTCTGCGTCTCAAAATCGTCACGAGCAGGAGCGGCGTTAGTATTACCAAAGAATCAGCCACTGCGCTTGGCGCGTTCTGCCGGCCTCCTATTGAACATCCGCCGCCCCCTCCGCCTCCGGAGGAAGATGACTGAGCAGCTCCAATGCCGACAAGGGAGACGGCTGTTGTGGGAGAAGCAACGTCGTTAGACGGAATCGACATACTGGCATTTTTTGCGCCTGCTGATGCCGGAGAAAACGTTGCCTGAATTGTACAGTTGAACAGCGGCGCAATGGTATGCCCTGAACACCCGTCGCCGCCCACGCTAAACTCGGCGGCATTCACACCAGTAAGAGTTACCTGACCAATAATGAGGTCAGCAGTCCCCGGGTTTGATACAGTAAAGGTCTGCGGAGAGGAAGTGCTTCCAACATTCGCAGTTCCAAAATTATTGCTTAAGGGAGAAATAGAGATACGGGGAACAATTGGCGCTGTCAATGCACGAAAGGCATTGATCCTTCCGGATGTTAGTATTTTTGTATTGAGGGATGGCAATATATCGACGGTACTGAATATTATGCTGCGAACCTGCAAGTACGAAAGATTCGGATTTTGACTGTAGATCAGTCCTGCAAGGCCCGACACGAATGGTGTTGCCTGGGAAGTGCCTGAGCAATAATCATAATTCGGCTCAAAGGGGTTTGTTGTACAGGGAGGGAGGTCAAGAGGGATGGTGCTCAGGATATTCACCCCCGGTGCAGCGACCTGAACGGCATTAAGGCCGAAGTTGCTGAATGATGCCAAATTGTCATTCTGATCAGTCGCAGCAACGGAAATGACATTGGGAAGGGCCGGGAGAGCAGAAACCCCACATTTACTAATAACAGCGGGATCGATAAGATTTGGGTCTTTCGGATTACTGAAGCTTGCAGGATATGACGGCACAGTATCATTATTCGCAGTCTCATTTCCGGCAGCAGCAATAAGGAGAACATTTGCTGAGCTGACTGCAGCATATTCGGAACAAGAGAATTCAGAACCTGCAAAGCTCGTATTCATTACCTTAGCGCCGTGAGCAACCGCAAACCCAATGGCATCAATCTCATCGGACGTAAATCCATTGCCCTCTGCATCAAGGAACTTTAGTGGCATGAGTTTCACATTCCACATTACGCCTGTGACTCCTATCCCATTGTTTCCCACCGCGCCTATAATCCCGGACACATGCGTCCCATGCCCGTTGTCGTCCTGAGGGACACTGGTATTTGAGATAAAATTAGATCCCGGACCAATATTGGCAATCAGGTCAGGATGCTTAAGATCAATTCCCGAATCTATGACCGCGACAATCACATTATTGTTCCCTGTGTTTGTGTCCCATGCGCCCGGTGCGTCAATCTTTGTGGGGCCCCACTGCTGGGCGAATAATGGGTCATTGGGAACCTTCGAAATACGCTTGATATAGTTCGGCTCAGCATATTCGACTGAAGGGTCTTCCATATATTTTATGATCGCATCCTTCACAGAGAGGCCTTCCGGAAGTCTGACATGATCGAGGTTGGGGACAAGGGTAAACCTCTTCAGCGACACCGCACCCAAAACATGGTGTACCTTTGATGAGGAAGCGGCTACGACTCCTGACCTGAATTTCACAAGCAGTTCTCCTTCCCTGTATTTGCCCTTTTCCATACCAGAAAGGACAGACTGCACAGAGACCCTTGGAGAGCTGATCTGCTGAGAGGTACCTGACTTTGAGGAATCAGAAGAAATGGTTGTGGTGTTATCGCTTCCGCAGGACACAAAGAACAGAACCAGAAAAAGGTACGCAACTCTCTTCATTTTTTCCCTCACACGAGTTTATTTGGCGATTTTAGAGTATATCATAAACACCCAAAAACACAATATTCGAGCAGAAATGAAAGATGGCGGATGGCAGGACATTGGATGTCCGCCAATAGAGCAGGCCCATCACCAGAGAAGGGAAGAAAGTGAGGAGTGAATACGTGTCCCCATAAAAGATAAATTGCGGCAGGTGCATGAATGAAAAGAGGAGGCTCACCGCCAGGACAGCCTTGAGGGTATTGCCGAGCCTCTGCTGGAGGAATCCCCTGAAATACACCTCTTCAGGTACTGCGACACCGAGAAGTTGAAAGATCACGGCATTGACAGGTAACGACGCAAACGGCCTTCCTAAATGGGAGGAGAGATACCAGAAAGGCAACAACACTACGGCAGAAACGACAATTCCCGTTGCCGCGTCCTTCACTGAGAACCTGAG
>DATKOU010000116.1:0-17771 GCA_035524455.1 Thermodesulfovibrionales bacterium
GTCTTTTCGGCAGCAAATGCCATTTCTTCTTTAAGGAGCTTGTAGTCATCAGCTTCCAGTTCGTCGAGGCTCTTTTCCCTGCCGAAATTATCAGAAAGATAGATATAGCTCTTCTCCCAGATGACCTCTCCTTCGGAGTCCTTCATGGTCACCATAGTCTTGCTGAGAAAGCCATTGGTCACAAGCCCTTTATCCAGGCCCCTCTCGAAGACAATGCCCCCCTTGGTGAGATCCAGGGAGCCATAGGCCACTCTGCTGACTTTGAATTCTATCACCATGCATTTCTCCGAAAAATCCTCCTGCAGGGGCGTGAGAATTACGGACAACTGGGGCCAGTCGGGCTTTGCGACCTTCACTTGTTCCACGAATTTGTCCATGACGAGGGAGCCGAAGTCAGGGATCTTGCTTTGTGTGCCGGAACCTCGCGCCCTGTTATACTCGTCACCCAGAACAAGTAAGGCACTTCCCCCAGGGGCACCCATTTCGATTGCCGCCATAAGGAAGGTCTCTGTCCCCGTGCTTTTCATGATCCCTGGAGTCTCATACCGGCAGACCTTTATGGGTTCGGCTGATGGTATGCTTTTTACAAGTTTCTTATCACTGGACGCGCATGCGTTAAGAAAGAGCGGGGAACAAGACAAGACAATGATCGTAGCCAATACACGTATTCTTTTCATCTAAGGCCTCCTTCTGGATCTCCCCATCAGTGTGATGCGGAGAAAAGGGATAAACTCGGTTAATCCTCCCCGTACCCATACCATTAACTTCCCCGCGGGATTACGGGAGCCATTTATCGCTCTCTTTTCTGATCGGAAATTAAACCAAAGCCAACAAATGTCGCCTGTCCCAATATCCTCCGGATGGTGTAAACACCAAGGATACCTTTATTTTTTTATCCGTCTCGCCACAGGCTTTATCGAATCAGCGACATCCTTGCTGAGCATCTCAAGGGCACGGCTCATGGCAGAGACTTTCCCGCCGTAGCCTTTGTCCTGTGCTTCTACAGTATATCCCGATTCACGCGTGACAATCACGGTCCTGCCCTCCCTCTTAATGATACTCCACTGAGCTCTCAATGCGACATTTCCATCAGGCATGATATCAAAACGGCTGATATCTATTATCACCCTGTAATCAAATGACACGCCCGAGAGAGACGGCACGACAGAGACGCGGTTCTGAGAGAGGAGAATTGAGAGGTTTTCGGCGAGAACCCGATTGATATCTTCCTTCAAAGAACCGGCCCACCTGCCATATTCGTCAATCTTCATCTCATTATCGCTGTTCCGCGTCACAATCTGAGGTCGGTCCAGATAATCGGGGATTTCAATCGGTCCTAGACCGACAGTGATGCGCTGTTCCGAGGCAGCCACCCGCTGAACGCCGGCAGGGTTCTTGATGGTGTTCAGTGTATAAAAACGAGATGACTCAGTACTCGCACAGCCGGAGAGAATGGGCAGCGCAAGAATGGAAAACATAAAGATGCATTGCACACGATAGATATTCTTCATTTCATTCTCCTTTAGGACTCGCCTTGCCTCTCAGCAACGCGTCCGGATGACGTTCAAGGTAATCGGAAAGATAGTGAATGGAACGGGTTGCCGCTGAAAGCTCCCTGAGCATGCTGCTAAGCTCAAATCTTAGATCTGAATAATCGTTGAGCGATTCTTTTGTCTGCAGCATGGTATCATTAAAAGAACCTAATGCATTGTGTGCCCCCGGAGCATTCACCATCTTGTTTATACCGTCCATTGCATGATCCACTTTCGCGAAGATTTCCTTGAGCGGCAGATTCTCGATTGTTTTCGCCAGTTCATCCATAGGAGCCTCAACCGTTGGAATCTCCAGGTATTTCTTCTCAATCCCTGTTAATTTGATCGGTTTATCGGGATAGAAGTCCAGATTGATCATCAACTGTCCCGTGACAAAGCTTTGCATTTGAAGTTGGCCCTTCAGACCCTTTGCGATCAGGGGTTTAAGAAGGGCACGTTTTCTCATTATTGCCTGGCCCTCTTCTGAAACATGAAGTGTTCTTGTATCGATTTCAACATAGACGGGAATGACGGCGGTCAGATCCTGTGTATTGAGGCGCAGCTGGAGACCGGTCACCTCTCCTATTTTCACCCCTCGGAAGATGACCGGCGAACCCACATTGAGCCCTTTCACAGAGCCATCGAAGACCATCACGAATTTACTCAAGGAAGTAAATAATTTCCCTGAGCCGAAAATGACCACTCCCGCTACGATCAGGGCTATGGCACCGATGACGAATGCGCCGATAAGCGTCTTGTTTGCTTTTTTACTCATGGTCCTTCACCTCACTTAGTGATATCTCGTTCTGCGCTGAAGTAGAAATCATGGTTGTTTCATACCTTCTCCCCGGGTGAGGAAGCTGATGACTTTGGGGTCTTTTGACTCGGCAAGGAGTTTCTTCGGATCCCCCTGCGCGATCATCGTTTTCGTATCCGGATCAAGAAAGACCGAGTTATTGCCTACGGCAAAGATACTTGCGAGCTCATGGGTCACAATGACCACGGTAGCACCGAGACTCTCCCTGAGTTCAAGGATCAGCTCATCGAGCAAATGCGCGCTGATCGGATCGAGCCCGGCCGACGGCTCGTCAAAGAAAAGGATATCGGGGTCCAATGCCATGGCGCGGGCGAGTCCTGCACGTTTCTTCATCCCTCCGCTGATTTCCGATGGATAATAATCATCGAACCCGGAGAGCCCCACAAGGGCCAACTTCAGCGAGATGATCTCTTTGATCTGCCCCGGTTTGAGATCCGTATACTGCTGAAGGGGTAATGCTATGTTTTCGCCCAGAGTCAGGGAACTCCAGAGGGCACCACTCTGATAGAGTATCCCAAATGACCTCATGATGCGTTCCTGCTCCTTCGGCTCTGCATCCCAGAAGCTGACATCCCCATAGAGGACCCTGCCTTTCGCGGGCGTCTGAAGCCCCACAAGGTGGCGAAGCAGGGTGCTCTTTCCACAACCGCTTCCGCCCATGACGATGAAGATGTCTCCCTTGTTGATGGTGAACGAAAGATCCCTCTGGATCAGAAAATCACCATAGGCCATGGTGAGTCCTTCCACAATGATGTGGGGCTCTTTCTTCTCTACGGTTTTCTTCACCAGCTCATCCATGTTCACCTATATATGTAACACGTTGCACACCACAGTGATTAGCGCCATTGCGACTACGATGCTGACAATGCTGGTGACCACCGCAGAGGTGGTCGCTTCACCCACTGCAGAGGCACTTCGTCCGCACTGCATCCCCCGCATGCAACCTGCCAATGCTACGAGCACGCCAAAGACCGCGGCACTGAAGACCCCTACCCATAAGTCGTTCATGCTCACTGATTCCCTTGTCTTAATGAAGTATTCCATGAAATTGAGGTCAAGCATGGAGACCCCGATTATCAGGCCGCCCAGAACGCCCATCAGGTCGGCATAAAGGCTCAACAGAGGCATCATGAAAAAAAGGGCGAGCATCCTCGGAAGAACCAGAAATTCCATGGGCGAGACACCAAGGGTCTTCAGGGCATCAATCTCTTCGTTCACCTGCATCGTGCCAAGCTGGGCGGCAAAGGCGGCTCCGGTCCTTCCTGCCATGATGATCCCGGTCATGACTGCTGCAAGCGCCCGGACCATCCCTATGCCCACCAGGCTCGCGACATAGATCTGTGCTCCGAAGATCTTCAGCTGAATTGCCCCGATAAAGGCAAGTATCAACCCAACAAGAAGACTGATGAGGGATACAATGGGAAGTGCCTGTGCACCACATTCCTGGATAGTAAGAAAAAGGTCAGAGGGACGGAACTTGGCCTTTCCTGTAAACACTCTCACGAAGGCGACGGAGGCTTCTCCGATGAATTCCAGCATTTCGAGAATAGACCTCCAGAAAGCGATGGCAGAGTCCCCTACCTTCTCGACAAAAGATATCCTTTCCGCCTCCCTACGAGCACCCTTCCTTTCAGGAACGGCAGTAGCAAGGGAGAGAAGCCGTTGCACCCCTTTGGGAAGGCCATCTTTTTCCACCGCAATATCAGCAGCAGAACAGAGATCCATCACCCTGATAAGGAATGTCAATAAACCGCTGTCCCACCCCTTGAGATCCCCAGCGTCAAAGGCTATCTGCCGCACCTTCTGCCCTGCCCTCATCTCCTTCATCACCTCATCAGCAGTCGGGAGAGAATTCTTGAGCTTCCACTCCCCAGTTATGCGGACAAGGACCCTGTTTTCGGAGGGGCGCTCGAAGGTCAGACTTCTCACTGTGCTCACGGATTTATCTGTGGACATGCTCTCCTTTCAAATAGCTTGTTAACCATTGCCTTACCACTGATCTTTCTCAACCATCTCCCCGGAGGCGAGATTTCTCCGACCCCTTTTTTGAGAGCCGCCTGCAGGGATTTCTCTGCCTTCTCGTTCTCACCCAGAGCATAAGCAATGGATGAGTTCACCATTGCCATGACAGCCTGAGGCTCGATATAGATGGTTCGGCTGACGCCCATATGGATATAGGGTATCACCTTCGACGGGAGCTATCTACTGCCCTTTAGGGTACCTGCCCTTTAGGGAAGGTAGGGAAGGTGTCGAGACGCAGAGGGAAAGTCGTAGCAACACTGGTTAACCTACAAGTGCAATCTGGATTTTTATCGGATCGAATTGGTGCAGGAAGACTTTCAGATCACCTCTTGCATGTTTCCGAACTTAATCTATTTCTTTGCGACGACGAGATTGCCGATGACTATAGGGAATACATATTAACCAGATCGCCTTATAAAATCTGTTTGTTATTTACCGTACTTCGCAAACGAGGGTAATCATTATTGTTTGTACTCTGCACACAGTTGCGGCAATCTGAACCTATCGACTCCTGTGAGCAGTTCTTTCAGCGCCTTTGATCACAAAACCGTTTGTTTGCGGGCTGAAGTCCGGTCACGTTGCCCGAAGCGCTTCGACGATGCTCATCCGGGAAGCCCTCACTGCGGGCAGCAGGCCTCCGGCAAAGCCCATGATGAGGGAAAAGGCCAGGGACTTCCCTGTGATATCCGGAGTCAGGGTAAAGCTGAAGGCAAGCTCTGCAAAAGTCTGCCAGTTCATTGTGGAGATGGTGATAAGCTGCATGAAGGATGCGAAGAAGATCCCTATACATCCTCCTATAAATCCAAGGAAAAGGGACTCCAGGACAAAGGTGGCGAGGATGCTCCCCTTCTGGAAACCGAGTGCGCGGAGGGTGCCTATTTCGGTGACACGGTTCGCCACGGCAGCGTACATGGTAATCATGGCGCCGATCACCGCGCCCAGGGAAAATATGACGGTGAGCGTCATGCCCAGTATGTTGAGGAACTTGGC
This sequence comes from Thermodesulfovibrionales bacterium, assembly GCA_035524455.1. Taxonomy (GTDB): domain Bacteria; phylum Nitrospirota; class Thermodesulfovibrionia; order Thermodesulfovibrionales; family UBA9159; genus DASPUA01. Next base: position 5,362 of record DATKOU010000116.1, read on the forward strand.
CATGCCCTCTGACTGCTCAGCATAAAATATTTTCTCCCGCTTCGCCTCGAGGCTGAGTCGGGGATCACCCTCAATGCGCGTCTTAAACCCTTCAAATTCAGTGGAGTCCCTCAGCCTGAATATGACGGATGAATAGACCGGACGGCGGAAGGCCTGCATGAGCTGATCTACATCTCCCCATATTTCAGAACTGAATCCTGTGTTGCCTGCATCAAAAATCCCCACCACGGTCCAGTCACGCATACCAAACCTCACGGTTTCCCCGATGCCCCCTCCCTGAAAACGCTTTGCGATACTACCCCCTGCGATCACCTCGGCAGAACCCGGCTTTGGCATGCGGCCCTCAACCAGTCTCACCTGGGGTCTCAGGAGAAGGGAACCAGCCCCAATGCCCCTGATCACCACATTCGCAGGCTTGCTGCTTCCCCTTTTGGGAAGATTGATGAGCACCACCAGTTCTTTTGCGAGGAGTGGCTCACCGTTTTCCCCTATGGCAACTTCAGGCTGGGTTTCGATGATCGAGGCCTTGAGCCGTTCAACCCCGCTCTGCACCTCTGAATTGGCTGCCTTGCGGATTACCACCACATTGTCGTAAGAGCCTGTATCCACCAATGTCTTCCTGAGCCCCTCTGACAACATGAGGGTAGCAGCGAAGACAAAGACCACCAGGGCCATACCCAACGCAGTGAGGACTGTGGTAAGTTTGCGGGTAAGGAGGTTTCTGATGCTGTAGGAATAGGGGATACCCATCTAACCTATCCTCCGGAGACCTTCCACGATACGGATAGTCGCACTCCGCCACGTGGGAAAGACCGCTGCCACCACACCTATTCCCATGGCAGCAAGGAGGTCCAGGTATATGGTAAAGGGTGACACGCTGAATACGGGGAAGTACTGGCTCAGTTCAACCTCGAACCAGCGGGCTGCAGGAAAGGTGAGGAGCGCCCCTATGATTCCTCCTGTCATGGCGATCACGAGAGACTCCCCAAATACAATCCCCCCAATGTGCCATTTCCCGAAGCCGATGGTCTTGAAGGTAGCATACTCGGATATCCTCTCCCTCGCAGTCATCGCCATGGTGTTTGCTGCCACAACCATGATAATGACAATGACCACATACGATACGATCTGAATGGCAATCAGGATGGCCTCGGTCATCGAGATAAACCCGAGTTGAAAGGCCCGCTCGGTCTCGGTCATGGTCTCTGCCAGAGAATTTTTAAAGGTCCTGTCTATTTCCACCGCTACCTCTGGAGCGAGATCCTTATTCGTCACCCCGATCATATAGAAGCCGACCTGATCAGCCCGCCGGGGCACGGTCTTCTTCATCGTCTCATTCAGATAGTCCCAGTGGAACATGAGGGCACGCTCTTCGGTGCTCTTATCCGCACCTTTATAAATAGCGCGCAAAACGAATTCCCACTGGCCCGGGAAAATGGTCCCCTTCAGGGTAATGATATCGCCGAGTTTCCATTTGTGCAGCTCCGCCAGCTTGGCGCCCACAATGCAGCCCTTACGGTCCCTGAGAAATGCCGCCTTCTGATCCGGCGGGAGCACAAATTCCGGGTAGAGCTCCAAATAGCTTCTGGGTTCCACTGCGTAGTTGGCGAAGAAGTGTTTCTCGTCAGCATAGATACCGCCAAACCAGTTCCCGTAGGAGATGCTCTTCACTCCCCGTATCTGGAGGATCCTGTCCTTGTATGAAATGGGGAGTGTGAAGACAAGGGAAATGGCGTTCCGGGTGACGAGCCGGGTGGCGGAAGATCGCTCCACCCCGAGATACCAGAGGCCCACAAGGGTGCGGAGCAGACCAAAGGCGAGGATAGCTATGGCGACGCCCACCACAGTAAGGGTAGTGCGGAGCTTGTGGCGAAAGGCGTTCCGGAAGAGAAGCTTAAGAAAGAACATTGTTCAACACACCCTTATCGAGGTTCCTCACCATATGGGCCTTTTCTGCTGCGCGGGGGTCGTGGGTCACCATGATGATAGTCTTGCCTAACTCATGCACAAGGCGTTCCATGAGGTCCAGAATCTCACGGGCAGAGACCCTGTCGAGGTCACCAGTGGGTTCATCAGCCACCAGTATCGTCGGATCCGCCACAACAGCCCGGGCAATGGCAACCCGCTGCTGCTGCCCTCCCGAAAGTTGGGAGGGATAATGGTCCATCCGGTCCGACAGGTTCACCGCATAAAGGGCTGTCTCCACGTGCTCCCGTCTCTCTCTCCTCGAAAGCCCTGTGAGGAGGAGAGGGAGTTCAACATTTTCAAACGCGGTCAGTACCGGGATAAGATTATAGAACTGGAAGATAAAGCCTACGTGGGAGGCGCGCCAACGGGCGAGTTCCGTCTCCGAGAGGGAAGTGATCTCGACCTCGCCCACCCTGACACTGCCGCTGTCCGGCTTGTCAATGCCGGCGATGAGATTCAGCAGCGTCGTCTTCCCTGAACCTGACGGCCCCATGAGGGCCAGGAATTCCCCTTCCTCAATATCAAAGGTGATATCATTAAGTACGCTGATGACCTGGCTTCCGCGACGGTAGGTTTTGTTCAGGTTTTTGATCTCGACAATGGGCTGCCTTGGCACTTCCATCTACTTCTCTGCTACCTTCACCTTGTCTCCGCCCTTCACCTTATTCAAGGGCTTTAGCACCACTTTTTCACCTGCCTTCACCCCTCCAAGCACCTCCACCATGTCGCCGATCTGGGACCCGAGGGTGACAGGTGTCTCCACCGCCCGCCCGTCCTTAATGAGAAATACCGCCTTCTTTCCGTTGCGGTTCAGTACCGCCGCAGGATTGATGGCAGTGCGTGGTTTCTGCTCTTCGGCAGTAACCGGCCTCTGGAGAAAGGCGACCTTTGCACTCATCTCCGGCAATATGCGGGGATCCTTTTCCAGAAAGCGGACTTTGACCATTACCGTCGCCTTGGAACGGTCAGCAGTGGGCACGATCATATGCACCTCACCGCGGAACCGCGATTCAGGAAGGGCATCAAGCTGTATCTCACACGGCTGTCCCGGTTTCACCTGCTCAAGGTCAGATTCAGAGACGTCAGCCTCGACCTGGAGGGAGTTCATGTCAGCGATGGTGACCACCGCTGCCTTTGCATTTGCAGCTGCGCCAAACGGGGTGATGACGTCTCCCACGTCCGCATTCTTTGTCAGCACCACTGCATCAAAGGGGGCGCGTATCAGGGTATATTCAATGGCCACTTCTGCCGCCCGAAGCGCGGCGACATTTGCCTTTACCCCGGCTTCACTTGCCGCAACACCCGCAACGGCCTTTTGGTACCGAGCCTCCGCAGTATCATAGTCAGCCTTCGCGATAAACCCTTTGGCAACCAAATCCCTGGCCCGGTCATATGCAAGAGTGGCATCATGGAGTTCAGCCCGCGCCTGTTCCAGACTGGAACGGGCAAGATTGAGGTTTGCCACTGCCTGGTCTCGCGAAGCGACCACATCCCTGTTTTCGAGGCGGGCGATGATCGCGTTCTTTTCCACCCGGCTCCCTTCCTCCACATAAAGGGCTTCGAGGTTCCCGGTCGCTTTGGATGCTACAGAAGCCTTGCGCTGCGCCACCACGTACCCACTCGCATTCAGAAGGGTGAATGTCCGTGAGGGATACACCTGCGTCACAGTGGCTACCTCGACCTGAACAGCAGGAGAGAACGCTCCCTTAACAAAAAGCAGGGCAATGAGGGCAACAAGGAGCATTGCCCCTATTTTATGGAACGGTTTCCCCCTCTTGAGATGACGTGCAGCGGGAGATTTGTCTATCTTCAATTTTGAAAGGTCTTCGCCTGCCATCAATCAAAGCCCCTGGGTTCAATTACTCCGGGGAAAATACGTCTCATTATAACAGATTTCCCCATGTGCACATGCCGACTAAGAAAATGAGGAGGTAAGAATAATTCCAGGGTTAAGGAAGTAGTTTATCCTTCCGCGACACACAGGGGTCTTCACCGGAGGGGTGTATGTCTTACTTCTCGGGGAATTCGGCGACACCGTATTTCTTCAGCTTCAGATAAAGGGTCTTCCTGTCTATGCCGAGGAGCTGGCTCGCCTTTGACTGGTTGCCGCGGCTTTCCCTGAGCACTTTGAGGATATGCTCCTTCTCCATATGCTCCAGTGAAGCATGCATCCCCGTTTCTTTGACTGAAGAGAGGAGGGGAATCGAGAGGTCATGGGAATGTATGGTATCGGTATCGCACAGGGTCACCGCCCGTTCGACCACATTTTCCAGTTCTCTCACGTTGCCGGGCCAGTGATAGCTGTGGAGCCCCTCCAATGCCTCAGGGCTAAACCCCGAAATGGTTTTTGAGAGTTTCCGGCTGTATCTTTTCAGAAAGTGGCGAGAAAGTTCGGCAATGTCTTCCCTCCTCTCCCTGAGAGGGGGGATGGTGATGTTGATCACATTCAGGCGGTAATACAGGTCCTGCCTGAACCCTCCTGCAGCAACACTTTCCGCAAGATTCTTGTTGGTAGCGGTAATGACCCTTACGTCAACCTTGAGCGTCTTGTTCCCTCCTAGTCTTCTGAACTCCCCCGAATCGAGGAACCGTAGGAGCTTTGCCTGGAGACCCCGCGGTATCTCACCGATTTCATCGAGAAAAAGCGTCCCCTTGTCTGCCACTTCAAAGAGGCCGTACTTTGCCTGGTACGCAGTGGAGTGGGAGCCTTTTTCGTACCCAAAGAGCTCTGACTCGAGAAAGTTCTCTGACAGTGTCGCACAGTTCAGTGCGATAAGGGGAAACATGCTTCGCTTGCTGTGCTGCCATATGGTATTCGCAACGAGCTCCTTTCCGGTTCCGCTCTCCCCCTGAATGAAGACCGTGGAATCCGTGGGCGCGATCTTCCTGATAAGCGCAAGAATATGGGTGACCTGGCTGCTCCCGCCAACAAAATCAACCGCTGTTTCTTTTCTGAGGAGCTCCTGCTGGAACTGCTCGTTCTTTATCTTGAGCTTCCCGTATTCATAGGCCCTGTTGATAAGAATCACGAGCTCATCAAGCTTATAGGGTTTTGTGAGGTAATCATAGGCGCCGTGTTTCATTGCTTCCACCGCGGTCTCTACAGTCGCTTTGCCTGTCAATACGATGATAACCGGGGGAGCAGGATCAGCCTTTAATTTCTTCATGAGTGAAATGCCGTTAAGTCCTGGCATAAGAATGTCCAGGAGCATCACATCAAAAAAGCTTTCCTTAAGGAGCCGGAGAGCGGTCTCAGCGTCCGGCGCCACCTCGGCAAAAAACCCCTTCCTGGCGAGTTCTTTCTTGAGGAGCCTTCTGAAGGGCTCCTCGTCGTCAACCGCGAGTACCCTGATCATGCCGTCTTTGCGGGAAGATGAATGGTAAAGGTGGTTCCCCTGCCCGCTTCACTTTCCGCATAGATATTCCCGCTATGCTCTTCCACAATCTTATGGCAGATGGCGAGCCCCAGTCCGGTGCCCTCACCCACAGGCTTTGTGGTGAAAAAAGGATCAAATATCTTATCAATGATATCGTGAAGAATTCCCGGACCGGTGTCTGAAATGGATACCTCAATCATTTCCGCGGTCTCGCCCCGGTGATCAGACGCGGATATGCCTGGTTGTGTGGTAATGATGATACTTCCACCCTCAGGCGTGAAATAGAGAGAATTGATAATGATGTTCATGAAAAGCTGCCTCAGGCTTCCGGGGTCCGCGCTTATCTTCGGCAGATCACGGCTGAGTCTGAACTCAATATCATGATTGAATTTTGTTGCCTTATGGTTCACAAGGAGTATCACCTCTTTTATGAGCTCATTTATATCCAACTCGCGGAAGGTTCCCCCATGGGGTCGTGCAAATTCAAGGAGGGTGTTCAAAATCCTCTTACACCTGAATATCTCATTATGAATTGTCTCCAGATACTCGGGAAAGTCCTCAAACTCCTTCATGCGTAAAAGGGATATGTCCTTGGCCCGTTCAAGGAGCGCTTCCGAGTAGCCTGCGATAATACCGAGGGGGTTATTGATTTCGTGCGCAATGCCTGCAACAAGGGTGCCGAGGGACGCAAGTTTGTCTGCCCGTATGAGCTGTTGCTCGAGGCGCTTTTGTGCGGTCACGTCCGTCAGGTAACGCACAATGGCATACAGCTGTCCTTCATCGTCAGTGAGGGGATAGGCCCAGAAGTGGAAGAGGGTCCCGCCGCTGCCCTTCAGCTCCGCAAAGGACGGTCTTTCCATGGAGAGGGCATCCCGCGTGCAGCTTTCCACGGGGTTGATACCGATTCTTTCCAGGACCTCGCCGCAGTGTTTTCCCACGACCTCGACGAGGGAAACACCGGACCTTGCGAGGAGGGCGTTGTTTGCGCGAATGACGCGCTGCCTGCCGTCTTCAATCCATACCATATCCGTAATGGCGTCAAAGGTCTGCTCCCATTCCTTCTTCTCCCTGGAAATCTCTTCAAAAAGAAGGGAGTTTTCAAGGGCAATGGATATATGCTTGGAAACCGAGAGCAAGAGATGGAGGTCCCTTTCAGAGTATTGTGAAGGCCTTGTGCTGTCGAGATTGAATACCCCGAGGATCTTATCCTGGACAAGGGGAATACTGATGGTAGACCGTATGCCTTCATCGAGGAGTTTCTTGTCCAGAGTGAACGCAATCCCTTTCTCGAGATCATCGTTTATCCATGGCCGGTTGTTCTTGATCACCCATCCGGCACTTATGCCGTCAAGAGGTGCCCTCACCCCCCTTCTCAATATTGTCCTCATATTGGTATCCAGTGCAAAGATGAGGAGATTGTTCTCCTTTTCATTATAGAGCAGGATGCTGCCCCTGTCATAATCGATGAGCTTCTTGATCTCTGACATCATGATCCTGAAGACCGTGCGCATACTCAGGCTTGAATTGATCATACTGCTCAGTTCATTGATGAGCTTGATTTCCTTCATCCTGTCCTTCAGCTGTCCTATGAGCTTTGTATTTTCAATAGCGACACCCAATTCACTTGCGATCGTGGTGAGGAGCTGAGTATCCAGAGAAGTGAAATAGGATTCCTTCCTGCTCGCAAGTCCGAGAACTCCCAGCGGCGTTCCTTTCGAGGTGATGGGTACCCCCGCCATGCTCTGCATTCCCGCGCCTTTGTGAAGCACCCTTGGGTCTTCGGACGCACTTTCCACTATCAGGGGTCTGCCGGACGAGAAGACCTTGCCGATGAAGCCCTCCCCAGCCTTGCGGCAGGAGATTTCGTTGAGAAGGGTTTTGGGGAGCCCCTGATGGGCAACAAGACGGAGTTCTCCGGAGGCATCGTCCATGAGGTAAACCCATCCATTGTCCGCCTCCATAAGGTAACGCAGCATATAGACCGTCTCCTGGATGATTTTCCCTGCACCCGTGTATCGCGCAAGGGTCTTCGCAAAGTTATTAAACACCGCGAGCTCCTTTGCCCGCTGGGATGCCCTCTGCTGGAGCTTTTTCTGGACAGACATGTCCTGCACGGTCACAATCTGCAGATCATCGTGAGGATAGGGGACAAATGATATTCTTGCAGGAAAAGACTTACCATTTTTCTTTTTGCAGAGCGATTCGAACTGGCTTCCCCCCTCCTCTTTCCCGCTCCATGAGGGAGGGAACGACTGGGGAAAGACGAACTCAGAGACCTCCCGGCCGCTCATACTGTCAGGCATGACCTCAAAAATGGTATTTGCCGCAGTATTCGCCAAAACAACGCGGCGCTGTGTATCGATCATAATGGCAGGGATGTTCAGGAAATCAAAAACCTCGAGGATAAAGCCGGGCTTCTCGGTAAGTTCCGCTCTCATTGCTGTTCATGTATTATATCATAAGAGGAAAAGAGGCTTCCCTGACCATTGGGGATGAACGACCTTTTTCACCGGAGGGAATGAGACAGTGACCGAAAAGGACCTGAGTTTTTTTCAATCATGGTTTTCCCGATATTGCAGGTCTTTTTATACCGGCAATGAGGAGGACCGGAGAAATCTGCTCCTTAAAAAAGACCATACCCGTCATGTGTGCGAGAACATGCGACGTATCGCAAAGGACCTCTCCCTGGAGAGCGCCGAAGAAATGCTGGCCGAAACCATCGCCCTCTTCCATGATGTCGGAAGATTTCCGCAGTACGCGGAATATAAGACCTTCAGGGACAGCATTTCCGTCAATCATGCCACTTTGGGAACAGAGGTCCTCTCACGGGAGGGTGTGCTGGAGACCCTCCCGAAGAATGAACAGCGGATAATTCTTCAGGCCATAAAATTCCACAATGCATATGCCGTTCCGGACATTCGGGATAACGATATGTTACTCTTTCTGAAACTCATACGGGATGCGGACAAGCTTGACATCTGGCGTGTATTTATCGAATACTTGGCATTGCCGGAAAAGGAGAGGGCATCTGCTGTGGGGCTTGGATTGCCTGATGTCCCTGAGTATTCCGAGAATGTCCTTTCCTGTGTACTAAGCAAAGAGGTCGCCTCCCTTTCAAACCTGAAGACACTCAATGATTTCATCCTTATGCAGCTCTCGTGGGTGTATGACCTCAATTTCAGAACATCGTTCATCCTGTTAGAGGAAAGGAATTATATAAACAAACTCATCAGCACCCTCCCCTCCACAGAAGCCATAGGCAAGCTCTCTCCCTTCCTGGGGGAATACGTCAGGGAACACATTCAAGCGGCTCCTTCGCACCACGACCTATGAGCAGAAGGCGCCTGGGACAGAACTTCCTTTTTGACCCTTCCATCTTAAACAGAATGATAGAGATCGCGCGCCTTTCGCCAGAGGACACCGTGGTGGAGATAGGCCCTGGTCACGGAAGACTGACCGCCATGCTCGCAAAAAAGGTCAAAAGGGTCATCGCCATCGAACTTGACGCGACGCTCTACGAGAGACTGCGCGAGACACTATTAGCATACGACAATATCGAGGTCGTTCATGCCGATGCCCTCCATTACCCATATGACACCCTCGATACATTCAAAGTGGTTGCCAACATACCCTACTACATCACCACACCCATCATCTTCAGGCTCTTTGAGCACAGAAATCGCCTCTCTTCAATCACCGTAACAGTGCAGAGAGAAGTGGCGCGCAGGATTGTTGCGGGACCCGGGGGCAAGGACTATGGCGTTCTTTCCCTGATGGTCCAGTATTATGGGCAACCGAAACTGGAATTTGTTGTACCTAAGGGCGCCTTCAGGCCTGTGCCGAAGGTTGATTCAGCAGTAGTTCATATTGAACTCCACGAAAAGCCCCCGGTCGCTGTGAGAGACGAAAGGTTTTTCTTCAGAGCGATAAAGACCGCTTTTTCGCAGAGGAGAAAGATGCTCCTCAACGCCTTGAAGCCTATCTCCGGGGATATAAAAGAAAGACTTGTCTTTGCTGGAATCGATCCAACCAGGAGACCGGAGACATTAAGTATGGAAGAGTTTGCCAGGCTCTCTGATGAACTGTTAAGCAAACACAGAGACTCTTCAGAGTCCGGTTAATTCATCTGACCATCAAGAATCCCATGAGGCGTCGCAAGGCGGAGTTTGTGTTTTGAGTTTTTTAAGCAACGAAGGAGTAAGCATTGTCTTCATCTGAAAATTATCCTCTGCGAACTCATCCCTCTTTTTCATCAGAAGCCATTCCTTTTCCTTGCCTGACATCCTTGCCAGTATGAAGATGCCCTTCAGTCTCTTTCCCTTAAGGGAGAATTCCAGCCTGCCCATCCTGATATTTCCCCCGAGATATCCGTATTCGCCGCTGTCCCAAATGAGCACCGCGCCTGCCCCATAATTGCCTTCAGGAATGATTCCCTCATAGGAGCCATACTCAAGGGTGTGGTCGTCCACCATAATGGCGAGCCTCTTGTCTTTCGGGTTCATGGATGGCCCCTTGGGAACAGCCCAGGACTTGAGAACCCCCTCCATCTCGATCCTGAAATCGAAATGGAGATGGCTCGCATGATGTTCATGGACCACAAACTTTGGCATCTTACTTTTTTGCTGTCTGCTCAGACAATAGGATCGTCATTCCTAAGAATATAGTGTATCAGGCTTATGGACAGGGTGCAAAACTTTTTCTTATTTCACTGAATGGGAGCAATCTCGCCTTCTCACAGAACTCCGCAGAGCCGAGCGTCCCAATCGTTCTGTAGGTTTCGAGTGAAAATCGTTACATGTGCCATCTGAAACTCGCCTTTAGCATTCCTAGATAGGCCGAGCTCCAGCAAGCCTTGCCTAGGCCTCTTCTTTTCTTCGCCGTGTATTTATGGTTGCACAACCAGGATCTTTTGTACAATCTCGGGATAGTTTGCGATGAACCGCAGTTCATCATCAGTCAGAGGTTTCTGCGTGTGGAGGTTTGCATACTGGACAAGCTCGAGAATTCTTCTTGCCTCGCTGTCATTGTGGAAGCTGATTCCTAGTTTGTCGTACGCATGCCTGAATCCCTTTAGGCCACCGTATTCTCCTGTCGTGATGATCCTTCCGGTTTCGAGCAATTCGGGTTCACCTCTCCCCACATCTTCTGGATCATAGAGTTCATAACTCCGCCTGTCCTTCAGGGCACCATCTGCATGGATCCCGGATTCATGGGCAAATGCATTGGCACCCACACCCGGCTGTTTTATGGGTATGGGGATATTGAATGCATAAGATGCATACTTTGCTATTTTCCAGGCTGTCTTTAGATTGATGTGTTCATCCAAGGCTATCTTAGCCTTTAATGCATGGGAAAACTTAAGTGCGAGGATTGTGGATACCAAGTCGCAATTCCCTGCCCGCTCCCCGTAGCCATTAATTGTTGTGTTGATGTAGGAGTCAACATTGCTCTCGAATGCCCCCTGGGCGCCTGCCACAGAAACAGCTCCTGCCATGCCAAGGTCATTGTGGCAATGCATTTCGATAGGAACTTTAGTAGCCAACGCCAGTGCCTTTATTCGCTCATATATAGTAATTGGGTCATCAACCCCAAGGGTATCGCAGTACCTCATTCGGTCTGCTCCGGCCTCTTTCGCTGCCAATGCAAATTCGATGAGTTTGTCCAGGTCAGTCCTAGAAGCGTCCTCCGCATTCACCCCCAGCGTCACTACCCCCAACTGCTTTGCGAGTTTTGCAGACTTATACATCGATTCCACAACATCTTTCCATGTCTTTCTGCCCTGGAATTTCCCCTGTATCATAATAGGCGATGTGGATACCGAGATATTGAGATGGCGCAGACCGGGGCAGTTTTTAAAGGAAAGCTCGACATCTTCAGGCAATGCCCTGCACCATCCCTCAAGATGCAGTCTCTTGATACCACCTGCCTTGACCAAATCAAGATTTGCATTGATATAGTTAATTTCATGTTTAAGCGTGGGGAATCCTATTTCACTCTGATAAACCCCCATTTCGTCAAGATACAGGTTCAGCATCGTTTTTGACAGTTTCGGAAGTAAAATCCTTGACGTCTGGACGCCGTCCCTGTTCGTCACATCGATGAGATAGAGTGCTGTGTTCATGGTGTCCTGTTCAGTTCCCAGCGCAAGGGATCAGCCCAAATGGCTGCAGGCTCCTGCGTTCTGTAGGCACTGCTTTCTACAAGGTCCATCAGCTCCTGGGATTCCGGCAAATGGATGATATCATCTGGTCTGCCGGATTGAATAATTTTTCCCGCTGAGTATACGAACATCCTGTCCGCCAGTGCGCGTGCCTCATGCAGATCATGGGTAACCAAAACAACCGGTATGTTGAATTCATGCTGCACTTCCTTCAGCAACCTTCCCATTCCCAGCCTAATAGAAGCATCAAGCGCGGAGAACGGCTCATCAAGCAAAAGCACACGGGGTTTTCTCATGAGAGCTCGCGCTAGCGCGACCCGTTGCTTCTGACCTCCTGATATCCTTCCGGGGAGCCTGTCCCGTAACTCGGCGATGCGGAAACGTCTCATCATTTCAACAGCCATACTTTCTTTCTCAGTCTTTGATATGCCGTAGCCCCCGTACAGGATGTTCTGGTAAACCGTCATATGGGGAAATAACGCCAGATCCTGAAACACGTAGCCGAGATGCCGATCCTGCGGTTTCAGTCGTGTGCCTGCTTTACTCTCAAAAAATACCACATCACCAAGCCGTATTTTTCCCTCATCCGGCTCAACAAGGCCTGCGATCATCTGGAGCGTAAGGGACTTGCCCGCACCTGAATGACCAAACAGCACGGCAAGTTCATTATTCATCTGCCACGAAACGTCAAGGACGAAACTGTCCATTTTTTTTCGTATTTTGACCGATAGGGACATCAGATCAACCTCCTGCCGAACCGGTTTGCGATATAAAGGAGGAGTCCGGATATGACCGTAAGAAGTATCACCATAGCGTTTGCTTTGGACCATTCCCCGCTGCCTGCAATTGAATAAATTGCGAGTGGCATGGTGTCGGTCTTCCCAGGAATGTTGCCAGCAAGGATC
>DATKOU010000117.1:0-23017 GCA_035524455.1 Thermodesulfovibrionales bacterium
GAGCCTGTGCGGGGATATCCCTTCCGCCAGGGCCACTGCCTCCATTTCCTTGGTAATAATCCCCTTCCTCGCAAGTTCTATTCTCGTCATAACGGTTCTCCTCTTCCTCTTTTGTCACCCTCTGTAAAGGGGGAACGAACGGAAATTGTTACATTATGTTCAAATATCTTTCTACAGCACCCTTTATGTCAGCTTCTGCGAGTATGCCGCTGATTAAGGCGATCCCAAAAGCCCCTGAATTCATTACCTCCCTCACATTTCCCGGTTTTATGCCCCCGATTCCAAAAAAAGGGATAGAGACCCTTTCTCTCACCTCTCTCAATGCGTCTATCCCCAAAGGCACCCCGTACTTAATTTTGGAGGGCGTTTCAAACAAAGGACCGAAGGTGATAAAATCAGCGCCCTCCCTCTCCGCGGTGGTCGCCTCCTCCACACTATGAGTGGAAGCCCCTATGATAAACCCTTCTTTCACCATCTTCTTCACCGCAGACACAGGAATGCCCGATTGCCCGAGATGCACACCATCAGCCTCCACGCATACTGCGATATCCACCCTGTCATTGATAAAGAGCCTTGCACGGTATTTCCCTGTGAGCTCCCTCATTTCGTATGCCATTTCCAGCAGTTCCCTTATAGGCAAATCCCTTTCCCTCAACTGAACCGCCCTCACTCCTGCCTTGAGCGCATCTTCAACCGCACTGAAGAGCGAGTGGTGCGCGGCCAACAATTTTCTCCCAGTGATCAGATAAAGGTTAAAGTCAATCAACCGCTCCCTCATCCCTCTTGCGACCCACCGTTCACTGGAGCTACAGCATTCCCTCCAGGGGGCTGCTCGCTGTTGCGTAGAGCTTCTTCGCTATTCTCCCCGCCCTATACGCAAGCCTCCCTCCAATTACCGCGTGTTTCATAGCCTCTGCCATGGCGATGGGGTCTTTCGCTCCTGCTATGGCGGTATTGATCAGTACCGCGTCACAGCCGAGTTCCATGGCTATCGTGGCATCCGAGGCAGTCCCTACCCCTGCATCCACAATTACCGGCACCTTCGCTGTCTCAAGGATTATCCTGATGTTATAGGGATTCCTCAGCCCCAGCCCCGAACCTATCGGTGCTCCCAAGGGCATCACCGCTGCGGCACCCGCATCTTCAAGCCTCCTGGCCATGATGGGGTCATCATTGGTATAGGGGAACACCATAAACCCCTCTTTAGCCAGTATTTCCGTTGCCTTTAATAGTCCTATGGTGTCGGGGAACAGCGTCTTCTCATCTCCAATCACCTCTAGCTTTATCATGTCCGATACCCCTGCCTCCCGCGCGAGACGGGAATACCTCAGGGCATCCTCCACCGTATAACAGCCTGCGGTGTTGGGAAGTATTTTGTACTGCTTGGGGTCCAGAAAATCCAGAAGATTCTCGCTCTTCCTGTCAGTGATATTCACCCTCCGTACGGCTACGGTCACCACGTCCGCCCCTGAGGCCTCCACAGCCCTCGCGGTCTCCTCAAAATCCCTGTACTTGCCCGTCCCAATCCAGAGCCTTGACCTGAATTCTATTCCCCTAATGATAAGCGTATCTTCCATACCTCCTCCTGCTCTTCCTCCTCGTTTATGCACTTATTGCGGGTACCCTCTGCGCTCCCCCTCCCCCCCCGACAAAATACACCACTTCAATACTGTCTCCCTCCTGTAATTTATATTCCGTGTACTCCGCCCTCTTGAGCACCTTCAGGTTTATTTCCACCGCAACCCTCTCAGGCACTATGTCCATTTCCCCCAAAAGTTCCCTGACCGTGTTCTTTTCGGTGCAATACGCTTCACCGTTCACCGTAAGTCTCATCTCATTCTTTCCTAAAAACAAAAATCCTCTTTCCCTAAATGGGGAATAGAGGATTTTCTCCCTTCTCCTTATTCCCGTTCCCTACGCCAGTATTACCTGGATCAGGTTCTTGGGGTCTTCCTCGCCTTCGGAAAATCTCAGGCCTTCCGGCCTCCCCCAGGGACACTCAATATACTACTATTATATCAAAAATCTTTCTCCTCCGCATATGCTCCTTATTCTCCTTCCCGGATCCGGTTTCCATTCGCCATGTCTTTGTCGGGAACGTTCTCTCTCCCCTTGCCTCATCCTTGACCTTATCCCCGGACTATCTTTACAATGATTTCATGGCTGAGATTAAAATCCTTCCCGTCGAAGTAAGAAACAAGATTGCTGCCGGCGAAATGATCGAGCGCCCCGCATCGGTGGTCAAAGAACTCATGGAGAATTCCATAGACGCGCTGTCCACTCATATCAGGATAGAGGTCCTCCGTGGCGGGAAAGGGCTCATTAAGGTCTCTGACAACGGTCGTGGAATGGACAGGGATGACGCCCTCTTGTGCCTTGAACGCCATGCAACAAGCAAGCTCAGCTCGGCCAATGACCTCTTCTCTATCAGCACGATGGGCTTCAGGGGCGAGGCACTTCCTTCCATCGCATCCGTATCCAGGATGAGTCTCGTCACAGGATTGCAGGATGCCCCTTCCGGCGTATTCGTTGAGGCGCACGGAGGAGAGGTGAAAGACATACGGGATTTTCCCGCTCAAGGCACATCGGTAGAGATACGGGACCTCTTTTTCAATACCCCTGCACGGAAAAAGTTCCTCAAGTCTGACCGCACAGAGCTTTTTCATATCATTGATTGGGTCACCAGGGAGGCCCTTGCTCATTGGGATATCGGCTTCACACTCTTTACGGAAAAACAGGAGACCATGAGTATTCCCAGGGCATCAGACCCCAGAGAGAGAATACTCCAGATATACGGCCTGGAATTCGTAGAAGAATTGCTGGAGCTGCATGCAAAGGACCCCGGTCTCGCGATAACCGCCTTTGTCACTAAAGGGGAGCATTTCAGGAGCAGCAAGAGCCATCAGCTCATCTTTATCAACAAGCGCCCGGTGAAGGACCAGACAATCTCCCATGCAGTGTACCAGGCATATGAAGGCCTTTTGCCCCATGATAGGCATCCGGTTTTTTTTCTTTTCATGGATATTGACCCAAGGAGAATAGATGTGAATGTGCACCCTACAAAGCGCGAGGTGAGGTTTGAGAACAAAGACCTCATCCACCGTTTTGTGAGCAGCACTGTCAGGGAAGGAATAAAAGAAGAACGCAGCCACTACACTGCGCCCTTTATCGAGCCATCAATGCACGCCTTCCCCGGCCCTGGGGTGAAAGTGCCCTCTCCTGGGTATAGAGAACCCGTTATGCGCGAGCGCGGCGTCTCTGAGAACTGCGACCTTCTTTACCAGCCTTCTCTCCCCTTTCTCTATCTCGGCGATACCTTTATCGCTATGGCGGGAAAGGGAGGGTTGACCCTCATAGACCACCACGCAGCGCACGAGAGGATTCTCTATGAAAATTTCCTGAAAGGAATGAACCTGAATTCTTACCCGTTGCTCTTCCCGCGACAGATAAAGCTCTCCCATAAGGAATACGCCCTTCTTCTTGAGAATAAAGACACCCTCCATGAAATGGGCCTGGAGATGGACGATTTTGGCCATGATACCCTGGTCGTGCGGAGCCTCCCCGAAGCCCTGGAAGAGGCTGACCTGAGGGGAATCCTCTCTGATGTTGCCGCAGCCCTTGGGGAGGGGATACGTCCCTTCAGCCGGATGAAAGAAGTCCTCGCTGCAAGGATTGCGTGCCATAGTTCGGTGCGCGGCAAGGACATCCTCCACCAGGAAGAGTTCCACCAACTCCTGCAGCGCCTCGAAGATACCGAGCATCCTGACCAGTGCCCCCACGGCAGGCCAACGAGGATCTTCCTTTCCCTGGACGATCTGAAGAAGATGTTCAAGAGAAAGTAGAGGTCTTCAGAAAAGGACATGAAGAAGGTCATTATCCTCCTTGGTCCCACAGGTGTGGGTAAGACAGGGGCATCCATTCTCCTTGCACAATCGCTGAATACAGAGATCATCAGTGCAGACTCCATGCAGATCTACCGCCACATGGACATCGGTACGGCAAAACCCTCAAAGCAAGAGATGTCGCTGGTGAAACACCATATGATCGATATCGTGGAACCATCGGAAACCTTCAGCGCAGGAAAATATATCGAGCATGTTACGCCCATCGTAGAAGGGCTCCATTATCAGGGGAAAATACCCGTTGTCGTGGGAGGCACGGGCCTGTATATCAAGGCAATGACACGGGGCCTGTTCTCCGGACCCTCTGCAGACTGGCATCTCAGGGAAGAACTCCTCGATAGGGAAGAAGAAAAGAAAGGCTCCCTTTATGCCTCTCTCATGAAACTTGACCCTTCTGCAGCTGCCAGAATAATGGAAAACGATACGAGGAGGATCGTGAGGGCATTGGAGGTCTGTCTGAAGGCGGGAAGGGGAATCACTCAATTGCAGGAGAGCCTCACCACCCCTTTGCCGTATGATTTCATACGCATCGGCATTACCCGGGAGAGGAAGGAACTCTACGGACTCATCGAGAAGCGGGTCGATTCCATGCTCACTGCGGGTCTTGTGGATGAGGTGAGGAGCCTGCTCCTGAGGAATCCAGAGAAGACTGCCCTGCAGGCCATAGGCTACAAGGAGATCGCTGCCCATCTCAGGGGGGAATACCCACTAGATGAAGGGGTCCGTCTCATTAAAAAGCGGTCGAAGAATTATGCGAAGCGACAAATCACCTGGTTCAAGAGGGAAGAGGGAATGCGATGGGTGGATGTCACAGGACATTTCACCGGCAAAGAGATCTATGAGGCTATTGCAATATTCATTGAAAATGAATTACCTTAAAGAGACAACGATATCCGGCTTCAAAGAGTTTCAAGGGGTGCCGGTGAGGAGGTGCGATGTCCAATTCTCTGCAGGACAATTACCTGAATCAGCTGAGGAAAGACAAGACACCGGTGGTGGTGTATCTCGCCAACGGCGTCAGGTTAAAAGGCATGATCAAGGCCTTTGATAATTTTGTGATCGTTCTCAAGGAGTCGACCCAGCAATTAATCTATAAACACGCGGTCTCCACAATTGTCCCTGAGAAAGATGTCGACCTGCGGTTCGAAGAATAAAAAAAATCCCTTTCCCACGGTAGATCTCATTATAGAGTGCGAAGGGGGGATCATCCTGATCAAGAGGGAAAATCCTCCCCTTGGGTGGGCCCTTCCCGGGGGATTCGTTGATTACGGTGAAAGTCTTGAGTCTGCAGCCCTACGGGAGGCAAAGGAAGAAACAGGCTTGGAGGTGGCGCTCGTCAGGCAGTTTCACACATATTCCGACCCTCACAGGGACCCGAGGCACCACACCATCACCACCGTCTATATCGCAAAGGCGAAGGGAAGACCGGTGGCAGGTGATGATGCGGCAGAGGCGATGCTGTTCAGCCAGGCAACACTCCCGGAATCAATAGCCTTCGATCACAAGTCGATACTGGATGACTACTTTACGAAAAGGTATTGAAATGTTATACACTATCCTCGTCAAGTTCTGTACTATTCATCGCTCTGATATAGATAATTAAATCTTTCTTTACGGAGGTATAAAATGCTCAGGGCAATGCGTAAACATGCAAAGTATTTCTATGTCCTTTTCTTCATTGTGATCCTCTCGTTCATCTTCTGGGGAGTGGGAACCATGGATAAATCCACCGGCGTCCCTGTCGCCGAAGTGGGAAAGGAACGGATAACCGTTGAAGAATACTGGACCTCGTACGATAGGGCCAGGGAATTTTACCGGACCCTCTCGCAAGGGAACTTCACCGAAGAGGCGGAGAAAAAGCTCAACCTGAAGCAACGGGTGCTGGATTCCCTCGTCGATGACCTGGTGCTCATGACAGAGGCGAAAAAGGCCGGAATTCGGGTGTCTGATGGGGAACTGGCTGACGCCATCGTCAATGAGCCTGCCTTCGTGCGCGATGGCACATTCAATAAGGAGATCTACGTCAGAACTCTCCAGCTCAACAGGATGACCCCGGAAATGTTTGAATCCATGAAGCGGCGGGAATTAACCCTCGCCAGGATGCGCAAGCTCATCGGTGAATCTGTCGATGTCCTGGTGAGCGATGTTCCCCAGGCTTCAGGAAATGAACAAGCCCTTGCGTCCCTTCGCCAGACTGCACTCCCCGAGATGCGGGACAGGGCGGTAAAATCCTACATTGAGGGACTCAAACAGCAGATGAAGATAAAGGTGAATCAGCAGCTGATAAGCTGATGCAGGGGCTGCCCGGAATCGTGCACCTCACCTTCCCGGGGTGACCGGCATTAGAGAGGGATATGTTCGGAAACCGTTTTTACCGCAACGCTGCCGTTACGGCATGGGCCACGGCAGTGATCTCCTGGTCACCAATGGTCCTCGCATCCAGTATGAGGGAATTCCCCTGAATCCTTGCGATAATGGCCGGCTCTCCCTTTCTGAGCCTTTCTTCCAGCTCATTCACCGAAATATTCTCAGGTCTGATGGCCACCACGTAAGTCGGAAACTCCACTTCGGGGAGGGAGCCTCCTCCTGCCTGGGATGAGTCTTCCAGAACCTGCAGTACTGCATCCTTTATCTCGCGTTTAATGAGAGAAGCGATCTTTTTCGCGCGCGTCTTTATGGTTCCGGGATCTTCCAGCAGCATTCTCAGGGTTGGTATGTGCTCCTTCGCCTGCGCCCCATCCACATATTCCATGAGGGTCGCCTCCAACGCAGCAAGGGTGAGTTTATCTATCCGCACGGCCCTGGCGAGGGGATGCTTCTGAATCTTTTCGATGAGCTCCCGTTTGCCCACAATAATCCCTGCCTGGGGACCACCAAGGAGTTTATCCCCGCTGAAGGTGATGAGGTCAGCCCCGCTCCTCACCATCTCCTGCACTGCCGGTTCCCCATGTATTCCGTACTGATGAAGCGGTATGAGATACCCGCTTCCCAGATCATACATCACGGGAACTCCTCGCCCTTGGCCAAGGGAGACGAGCTTCTCTACGGGAACCTCCTCGGTAAATCCGACAATCTGGTAGTTGGACCTGTGGACTTTGAGAATGAGGGCAGTGGCATCACTCATGGCATGCTCGTAGTCATGGAGGTGTGTTTTATTGGTTGTCCCCACCTCTCTCAGGAGCGCCCCGCTATGGGACATCACATCAGGAATCCTGAACGAGCCTCCTATCTCCACCAGCTCTCCCCTGGAGACAATGACCTCCCTTCCCTTGGCGAGAGCGGTCAAACAGAGGAAGACCGCCGCGGCATTATTGTTCACTGCAAAACCGTCCTCTGCACCGGTGATTTCCCTCAAGAGCCTTTTGATGTGGGTATGTCGCTTCCCCCGCGAGCCTGAGGCGAGGTCATACTCGAGATTTGAATACCCTGTGGCGATCGTGCTCACATTCTCCATGATCCGCTCAGAAAGAATGGACCGTCCGAGGTTCGTATGAACGACGATTCCGGTTGCGTTGATCAGGCGTCTGAGGCTTGGGGTTGCCAATCGTTTCACATTTAAACTGATATCAGGTGCCATGCTCGCCAGCGAGACTTCCTTTGTAGTCCCCTCAAGGATCTCTTTTCTCCTAAGGGAAATCGTCTCCCGTATGGCGTCAAGGACATACCGTCTCGGATACTTCTCCAGCCATTCTCTCCCGTACCCGCTCTTGAGTGCTTCATCCACAGAGGGGAGGCTTGAAAGAAGATCCCTTGTATCCATACGGATGTTACCCTTGCCCGTTCAGGATATACTTCACGCTCACCTTCAGGTCTTTACGGAGGGAATGGTATACGGAACAGTACTTCTCCTGGGAAAGGGCAACAGCCCGCTCCACCTGTTTCTGAGTAATCCGTTCCCCCGAGATATGCAGTACCATTTCGATGGCCTTATAGTACTGGGGTGGCGTAGGGTTTCTCTCCCCTGTAATGTCTATTTTAAAGCTCGTGAGATTCGCCCTCATTTTTTGCAGGAATGAGACCGCGTCGATCCCCATGCATGCCGCGAGGCTCAACAAAAGGCTCTCTGTGGGTGCGCATCCCCACTGAATCTCTGCGTCGAACTCTATCTCGTATCCCCTCTGTGTCCGTCCTACAAAGATCAGATCCTTGTCCCAGGTGAGGGTTCCCTTCGTGACAGGAGCCACCTTTTCTTTATATCCTGTTAATGACTCCTTCAGTTCCCCGGGGTCACCGCGTTCCATTTCCATATTTTTACTCCTCATGCAGAAAGGTGGCTCTATTTTATATGGAGAAGACGTATTTGGTCAATTAAGTCTTGATAGAGTTATCCCTTTCGCATACAATACCACATGCGCTATGTAATTCTCGGCACAGCAGGCCACATCGACCACGGCAAAAGCTCCCTGGTGAAGGCCCTTACCGGCATAGACCCGGACAGACTCAAAGAAGAAAAAGAGCGGGGGATCACCATAGACCTGGGCTTCGCCGATCTCTCGTATCCGGACGGCCTCACTGTAGGTATTGTGGATGTCCCCGGGCATGAGCGCCTCGTGCGCAACATGCTTGCAGGGGCAGGGGGCATCGACCTCGTGCTCCTTGTCATCGCTGCGGATGAAGGGATCATGCCCCAGAGCCGTGAACATCTCGCCATATGCAACCTTCTCAGGATAAAGACCGGTCTTATCGCGCTCACAAAGACCGACCTGGTGGAAAAAGAATGGCTGGAACTCGTAAAGGATGAGGTAAGGAGCTTTGTGAGGGGTTCCTTTTTGGAAAACGCAGAGATCATCCCTGTCTCTTCAAAAACAGGGGATAACCTGGAACTGTTAAAAGAGAGAATAAGGGACGTTGCCCTTACGGTCGAGCAAAAACCGGTAAGAGAGATTTTCAGGCTCCCCATAGACAGGGTTTTCACCCTGAAGGGCTTTGGGACCGTGGTAACGGGAACGGTCATTTCCGGCACCCTGTCTTTGGATGACATGGTGGAGATAGAGCCCTCAAAGATCCATACCAAGGTAAGGGGACTTCACAGCCACGGGAAAGCAATCGGAACCGCCTACGCAGGCCAGAGGGTTGCAATCAATCTTCAGGGGGTCAACAAAGAGGACCTGAAGCGGGGGGATGTGGTGGTCACTCCAAGGGTGGTCTCTGCATCGAGGATTATGGATGCAAAAATAGAACTTCTCCATGACGTCCCCCCCCTAAAGAGCAAAAGCCTTGTGCACCTCCATATCACCACGTCGGAATCCATCGCGAGGGTAATTCTTTACAACAGGGAGGAGCTGCGGCCGGGGGAGTCCTGCTATTGCCAGCTGAGGCTCGAAGAACCCGCGGTGGCACTTTCGGGGGACAGATACATCGTGAGGAAATTCTCCCCCGTCATCACCATCGGCGGAGGAACAATCCTTGACCCTTCCCCTCTCCGGAGAAGACGCAAGGAGGCACTGGAGGATCTGGATGTCCTTGAACAGGGAGCCCTTCCGGAGAGGATCGCAGTGAAAGTGAAGAAATCGGGAATAAAGGGAATGAAGGCATTGTCCCTCTCCGGGTGGATAAAGGCAGAGACCCACTCCATCGACGAATCCCTCTCTCTGTTGAAAAAGCAGGGAGGCCTGAAGCAGCTCGGGGAGACCCTCCTTCATCGTGACATCTATACCGCACTGGCAAAAGGGATTACCGAAACTCTCTCCTCCTTCCATAAAAAGAATCCCCTCAGCCCCGGGATGCTCAAGGAGGAGTTGAGAGCACAGCTCAAAGTGGGCCCTGAGCTATGGAACACCCTTTTAAGTTCACTGGAAGCCGTACTCGTGGATAAGGATGTGGTTCGCATGAAAGATGCGATTATTGCCTCATCCGTGGCCTCCCAGTCATCGGAGAAGATACTCCAGCTTCTGGAAAAAGCCAGGTTCCAGCCGCCCTCCAGGGAAGAACTCTCGGAGTCTCTCAAGATGGATCCAAAGGCATTAGGGGATCTCCTTAAGCTGATGAGCAAAGAGGGTTCGGTGGTGAGGATCAACGATTC
Source organism: Thermodesulfovibrionales bacterium (assembly GCA_035524455.1). Lineage (GTDB taxonomy): Bacteria > Nitrospirota > Thermodesulfovibrionia > Thermodesulfovibrionales > UBA9159 > DASPUA01. Next base: position 9,925 of record DATKOU010000117.1, read on the forward strand.
CCTGTATGTCGCGGGTACCGCGTTTAAGGAGATGATTTCTCTCCTCAGAGGATTTTTTGCAAAAAAACCCGCCATGACCGTAGCTGAATTCAGGGACATCCTGGATACTACACGGAAGTACGCGCTTCCGTTCCTGGAATATCTCGATTCAAACAATATCACTCTCCGGGTGGGAGATGTGAGGAAGTTTCTTCTGAAATGACGAACCGATGAAACTCAATAATGCGGTATCCGCCTTTTTCGATGCGGGGAGGGAGGAATGGTGGGCAGTCGCAGAATCGAACTGCGGACACGAGGCTTTTCAGGCCTCTGCTCTACCGACTGAGCTAACTGCCCGTGTTATAAACTATAGTCGGTGAGGCTTTTTATTGTCAAGGAAGACTCAAATGAATACACAGACTAAGGGGGGGATGCCATTGAAGCTGCTGCTGCGCACCTACCTTCCGGCAGCCATTTCCGGGCTCCTGCTGTTCGCCTCTTTTCCCACCATCGATCTTTTCCCCCTCGCATGGATAGCCCTTGTCCCCCTTATGCTCTCCCTCTGGGACAAGGGCCCGCGGGCTGCCTTCTTTTCGGGGCTGCTCACCGGCACCCTGTATTTCTTCGGAACCCTTTACTGGATTTACCATTCCATTACCTATTATGGCTCTGTCCCCTTCATCATCAGCGTTGTTCTGGTCCTCCTCCTTAGTCTCTATCTCGGCCTCTATGTCGGCCTCTTCGCCCTTGTGTTTTCCCTTAAGATCAGGCATACGAGACTTCCTGCGCTCATACTCGCGCCCGTGTTCTGGGTGACCCTTGAATTCATCCGGTCCTATGCCCTCACCGGGTTCCCCTGGGCAAGTATAGGCTATTCCCAATACCGGTTTCTCTACGGGATCCAGTATGCGGATATCACCGGTGTGTACGGTGTCTCTTTCCTTGTCCTGGCGGTGAACAGCGCAATTGCCGATTTCTTCATTCTCAAACGCCGTCGTGCCGAGATGCCCCTCTACTCCGTGTCCTACACCTTCATCAGTTATGCTGTCTTTTTCCTCCTCCTTCTTACTCTCTTCCCCTACAGCTACTGGAGAATTCATCAGCAGCGTCCCGGGAATCCTGTCAGGGTGAGCATTATCCAGGGGAACATCGAACAGGATAAGAAATGGCAGCCGGGGTATCAGGATGAGGTGATGCGCATCTACAAAGAATTAACCACAAAGGCTACTGCGTCCACGCCCTCTTTGGTAATCTGGCCCGAGACATCCGTCCCCTTTTATTTCGGATATGATACTGCACGCTCCCGCGACCTTGTCGAGTTCCAGCGAAGGATAAACTCATATCTTCTCTTCGGAAGCGTCATGGTAAAAAGCCCTCCTGCGAAACGTCAGCCCGTTCAACTGACTAACAGCGCGGTCCTGCTGGACCCGGAGGGAAATATCTCCTATGTTTATGATAAAATACACCTTGTCCCCTTTGGAGAGTATGTTCCTTTGCGCAGTATCTTTTTCTTCTTGGATAAACTTGTGGCGGGCATCGGGGACTATGAGCCCGGCAACAGGGTGATAAAGGCAAACACGGGGATAGGGAGCTTCGGAACCTTTATCTGCTATGAAATCATCTTCCCCGGACTGGTGAGAAAGTGTTTCTCAAAAGACGGGGATTTTATGGTGACCATCACCAATGATGCGTGGTTCGGGAGGACATCCGGTCCCTTCCAGCATTTCAGCATGGCGGTGTTCAGGGCAATAGAAAACAGAAAGCCTGTGCTCAGGGCAGCCAACACCGGTATTTCAGGGTACATCGACAGTAATGGAAAGGTGCTCATGAGCACTTCCCTTTTCGAGCGACGGGAAGAGACAGTGGAAATGACCACAGATAGCAGCAGGAGTTTTTACTCAAAGTATGGGGACATATTCTCCTATATCTGCATCGTGGTTTCGCTTTTGTTATTAATTTAGAGGAGGTACGGTTATGTTGCGTATTGACGAGATAAGGCAGGACCTGGTAAGTCTCAGGGTAAAGATAGAAACCCTCCGAGGGTATCTTTGATGTACCACATCTTAAGGAAGATATAGTTCGTCTTGAAGGTGAACTCTCTCTAGAGTCCTCGTGGACATCCCCGGAAACACTTCACGTAGTGCAGAAGAAAAAGGCAGCTTTGGAAGGAGTCGTATTTCCTTTTGATGCTGCTGCTGAAAGACTCTCTTATCTTGAAGATTCCTTGGACATCCTGGAGGAGGAAGGGGGCGACGCCTTTCTGAAAGAGATCCAGGAGGGGATAGCAGAGCTCAGGGAATCCATTGAGCGCATAGAATTGAGACACTTCCTTTCAGGGGAGCTGGACCTCAACAACGCTATTGTTACAATCCATCCCGGGGCCGGAGGAACAGAAAGCCAGGACTGGGCCCAAATCCTCATGCGGATGTATTTCAGATGGGCTGAAACGAACGGCTTCACTACAGATGTAATTGACCTGCAGCCCGGAGAAGAAGCGGGGATTAAAAGTGTCACCTTCACGGTCACCGGCCAGTATGCCTATGGATATCTGAAGGCCGAAGCCGGGGTTCACAGACTTGTGAGGATATCTCCCTTTGATGCAAATAAAAGAAGGCATACCTCCTTTTCTGCTGTTCTTGTCTTTCCTGAGATTGAGGAGAACATTAAGGTCGACATTAACGATGATGATCTTAAGATTGACACCTTCAGGGCATCAGGGGCAGGCGGCCAGCACGTGAATAAAACGTCTTCTGCGGTGAGAATAACCCACATTCCCACAGGAATTGTCGTTACATGCCAGAACGAGCGGTCACAGCACAAGAACAAGGGGACGGCGCTCAAAATACTAAGGGCAAGGCTTTATGATCTCCAGCAGGAAGCACAGGAAAGAAAAGTGGAAGGTATTGTGGGAGACAAGAAAGGAATATCGTGGGGAAACCAGATTAGGTCCTATGTTCTCCAGCCTTACAGGCTTGTAAAGGACCATCGCACAGGACTTGAGGTTGGGAATGTGGATAGTGTTCTTAATGGGAACATCAATAGTTTCATAGATGCGTATCTTAGAGAGAAAGGTAAGGTAGTACAGTAAGCTCTACTACTATTCTTATATAAGTATTTTAGAAACAGTAGAAGAAGGTGTGAATAAGTGAAGAGGGTATTGCTCATCCTGATGTAAAAGCCTTTTAGGGATTATGAGATGTGAACATATCCGGTATAGTCCGGAGACTCATGGGGAAAGTCCGGGGCCTTGGACGTATCCCACACATTATGCACAGGGAAGCAGTTGGCAGCTTGCCATGGGTGTGAATATGAGGTATAATATTTCGCCTGCAAAAAGAGGTTACTAACAACTGTTAGTAACATGTGAATAACTTGGGGGAGTCTTGAAGCCCTTAATTTTTTCGAACAGACACATATGCCATTAGAAGCCATTTGGAATAAGAGCCTGACAATTATAGAGAAAAAGGTCGGAGAGAACGCCTTTGAATTATGGTTTAAACCCATAAAACTCTCTCAGCTAAAGGACCAGAGCGCGGTCATCGAGATTCCCAACAGGTTTTTCAAGGATTGGGTGGAAGACTACTACCCGACCCTTATCAACGATACTATGGAGGAGATCGTCGGTCATCCAATAACCGTAAAATTCAAGATCGCGGAAAAAGAGGATTCAGAGGTAAAGAGGATAGATGCCCGTCTCGAGGGACGAAAACAGCGTCTCGCGAGCAAAGGGATCTACCTGAATCCGAAATACACCTTCAGTAATTTTATTACAGGTCAGAGTAATCAGTTTGCCCATGCCGCGGCAATGGCAGTGGCAGAGTCTCTGGGGAAGGCATATAATCCGCTTTTTATCTATGGGGGAGTAGGGCTCGGTAAGACCCACCTCATCACCGCTATAGGAAACAAGGTAGCAGACAAAAGACAGGATTTCAATATTCTCTATGTTTCCTCAGAACAGTTTACCAATGAGGTGGTCTCCGCGGTCCGGCACGGAAAGACCGAGGAGCTTAAGGGCAAGTACAGGAACCTTGACCTTCTGCTGGTTGATGATGTCCAGTTCATAGAGAACAAGACCGCTACACAGGAGGAACTTTTCCATACACTCAACACCCTTTACGAGAAACAGAAGCAAATCGTGCTCTCCAGCGACAGACCGCCCAAAGAGATCAAGAATATCACGGATAGATTGAGATCACGCTTCAGCATGGGTCTCATCGCAGACATTCAGCCACCCGAGATCGAACTCAGAATGGCCATAATCCAGAAGAAGGCTGCCACGGAAAGGATCCAGCTCAGCGATGAGGTAGTGAATTTCCTTGCCTCCCGGGTGAAATCCAATATCAGGGAACTTGAGGGTTCTCTCATAAGGCTGGGTGCACAGTCGTCCCTCACCAGTGAGCCCATTGATGTGAGCATGGCGAAGAATATACTCAAAGATATCATTTCTGAGGTTGACAGGCCCATCACCATCGAGCAGATACAAAAGAGTGCCGCGGAATTTTACGGCATCAAATACCAGGAGATGAAATCAAAGAAGAGGACAAAGGAGATCGCCATCCCACGTCAGGTGGCGATGTACATCAGCAAGCAGCTCACCGGCTCCTCTCTCAGTGATATCGGAAAGAACTTTGGCGGCAAGGACCATGCCACGGTCATCTACGCGTGCAAGCAGATAGAGGGAAAAAGGGAAAAGGACGAGGAGTTCAACAGAAAGGTCGAAAGTCTCATAAAACGGATACAAGGATAGCAAGGAGGTTCCCATGAAGCTGACTATTGCAAAGGACGAGATTCAGGAGAAATTGTCAAATATCCAGAACATTGTGGAAAAACGAAACACCATGCCTATTCTCAGCCATTTTCTCCTGGACGCGGGAAAGAAAGAGACCCATATCGTGGCCACAGACCTCCAGATCGCGATCAAAGAGCCCCTGAAGGCGAACGTACAGAGTGAGGGAAAACTCTGCATCCCGGCGAGAAAACTGTTCGAGATCGTACGGGAGGCGGAGGGAGATATTACCATAGAATCCGAGGATGAGCAGTGGATAAAGGTTTCCTTTGGAAAGAGCAGGTTCAGGCTCGCCTGTCTTGCTTCCGCGGAATTCCCTGCATGGCCCGGGATTGAAACCGGTGAAGAGGTGAAGCTCGGGATAGATACCCTTTCGGAGATGATCGAAAAGACCATTTATGCTGCGGGGGAGACAGATACCCGTTACACCCTCAACGGGCTGCTCTTTCATATACGGCCGGCAGACACGACCCTTACCCTTGTGGGCACTGATGGTCATCGGCTCGCGCTGCTGAGTAAAGGGCTGGAATCCAAAGCGGAGGAAGAAACGAAGGTGATCGTGCCGAGAAAGGCAGCGGCTGAGCTCCGGAGATTTTTCGGCAGTTCCGAGAGCGTATCTGCGGTGATGGGGAAAAACCATCTCCTCTTTCGCATCGGGGATGTCCAGTTCCTGGTAAGGCTTATCGAAGGCACCTATCCCAATTATGAGCAGGTGATCCCCCCCTCCAATGAAAAGAAGATGACCATCCACAGGGAAGGTCTTCTGAGGACCCTCAGAAGGGTATCTATAATGTCAAAGGAACGGAGCAATGCGGTGAAGGTGGATATCACCCAGGGCTCCCTTGCCATCTCGTCTTCAAATCCTGACCTGGGAGAAGCACGGGATGAGATCAGCGTTGAGTATGCGGGAGAGGACCTTTCGGTGGGATTTAATGCCCGCTACCTCATGGACGCTCTGGGTGCCATGACTGCGGAAAAGGTGGTATTCGCCCTTCAGGATTCCCTGAGCCCTACCCTCCTGAAGGAGGAAGGAAATGACGAATACAAGTGTGTAGTCATGCCCATGAGAATATAAGACCGTCTCCGTACACCGGCGAAGTACGCACGCACAGAGCTCACGCGTGAGCTTCGGCATGTGCGCGTTCAGTACGAAAAACAGAGAAAGGAATTAATGGAAGAGAAAGATAAAGAAAGAAACAGGGAAAAAATCGAGGCCGAGGCCGAGGCTTACGGGGCTGAGGACATCAAGATACTGAAAGGCCTTGACGCAGTGAGGAAGAGGCCGGCCATGTACATCGGTTCCACAGGCCCTGACGGCCTGCATCACCTGGTATACGAGGTTGTGGACAACAGCGTGGATGAGGCCCTTGCCGGATTCTGCAATGCCATCGATGTGATGCTTCACCATGATGGAAGCTGCACCGTGATCGATGACGGAAGGGGCATTCCCACCGCGCCCCATCCGGGGGACCCTGAGGGGCGGTCTGCGGCAGAGGTGGTGCTCACCGAGCTCCACGCGGGAGGGAAGTTCGAATCCAAGGCGTATAAGATTTCCGGTGGGCTCCACGGGGTGGGGGTCTCGGTGGTCAATGCCCTTTCCGAGTGGCTTGAAGTGGAGATAAAGCATAACGGGCAGGTCTTCCAGCAGAGGTTTGAGAGGGGCAAGCCTGCAGGACCATTGAGTGTTGTGGGAAAGACGAAGGGCCGGGGCACAAAGGTCACCTTCAAGCCCGATCCTGAGGTCTTCGAGATGACGGACTTCAGCTATGACGTGCTTTCCCAGAGGTTGAGGGAGCTCGCATTTCTCAACAGGGGGCTTAAGATAACCATCCTGGATGAAAGGGTGGACAAGAAACAGGAGTTTCTCTATAAGGGAGGCATCGTCTCTTTTGTGGAACACCTCAATAAGAACAAGACAGCCCTCCATCCGAAACCGATATACATATCAGGGGAAAAAGAGGAGATCTTTGCCGAGGTTGCCCTCCAGTATAATGACGGATACGCGGAAAACATATTCACCTTCGCCAACAACATCAACACCAAGGAAGGGGGAACGCACCTCATCGGGTTCAAGTCCGCCCTTACAAGAACGGCGAATTCCTATGGCTCTGCATCAGGGATTTTGAAAAACGGCAAAGAGACGCTTTCGGGTGACGATATAAGGGAGGGCTTGACCGCGGTGGTGAGCGTGAAGCTTCCCAATCCCCAGTTCGAGGGCCAGACAAAAATGAAGCTGGGCAACAGCGAGGTGAAGGGGATTGTGGAATCCATTGTGAACGAGACCCTGGCTACCTATTTTGGGGAAAACCCTTCCATTGCGAGGAAGGTAATTGAAAAAGCGATCCAGGCATCAAGGGCAAGGGAGGCTGCGCGAAAGGCAAGGGAGCTCACGCGGAGAAAGGGTGCCCTTGAGGATACCGGACTCCCGGGGAAACTCGCGGACTGTTCGGAAAAGGACCCTGCCCTGAGCGAGCTCTTCATCGTGGAGGGCGAATCCGCAGGCGGCTCCGCCAAACAGGGGAGAGACCGCAGGACCCAGGCGATCCTGCCCTTGAGGGGCAAGATCCTGAATGTGGAAAAGGCACGCTTTGACAAGATGCTCGGCCATGAAGAGATCAAGATACTCATCACCGCCCTGGGAACAGGCATCGGCGCGGATGATTTTGACATCGCGAAGATCAGGTACCACAAGGTCATCCTGATGACCGACGCTGATGTGGACGGCGCCCATATCAGAACCCTTCTCCTCACCTTTTTTTACCGCCAGATGCCGCAGGTCATAGAAAACGGATACCTCTATATCGCACAGCCCCCTCTGTTTAAGGTGAAGCGGGGGAAGACCGAGAGGTACATCCAGAGCGAGGCAGAACTCCAGAATATGCTTTTCGAGCTCGCGTCAGATGACCTCTCCCTTAGCATCAAGGGACAAGAGGTAAAGGGCAAGGCGCTCATCCCTTTCCTGAAGCGTCTGCTGAATTTTGAGAGATTGCTGGAATGGTTTGAGAGGAGGCGCAGGGACCCCCTGGTGCTCAGGATCTTTGTGGCAGAGGGGATTACCAAGGCGCTCATGAAAGATCGGGAGAAGATATCAACGCTTCTCGAAAAGGTGACGAAGCAGCTCCCTGACGCGAACATCGGTGACCTTTACGAGGATGAGGAGCATGAAGGATACGGGGTGGAGATAAGAAGGCAGAGTTACAAGCTCGTCCTGGATACGAATCTCCTTTTATCCCCGGAGTTCAGGGAGCTGGAGACCCTCTACGCCTTCATGAAAGATCTTGGCAAGGCCCCCTTTAAGATCTCCACAAAGGACGGGCAGAAAGAGGTGGCGTCCACCACCGGGCTCCTTGCCCTTATCGTCGAAACAGCGAGGAAGGGCCTCTCCATCCAGAGGTATAAAGGCCTGGGCGAAATGAACCCCCAGCAGCTCTGGGATACCACCATGGATTCTGACAAGAGGACATTGCTCCAGGTGAGCATCGAGGACTCTGTGCAGGCTGATCAGATATTCACCATCCTCATGGGTGACCAGGTTGAACCAAGGAAGGAGTTCATCGTCAAACACGCCTTGGAGGCGAGGAATATCGATATATAGATTGCAGGATTCTTCTGGGTTTTCACAAAAGAGAAAATATAAAGCTTATCCCGGCAGTTCCTCACAGGAGTTCTCACTATGCAGCATCCTGATTATCCTGCAAAATACGAGCGGGAATCTTTACAGGTGCCAGTACCTTCCTAAGTTGCAAAATACTACGGAAAGAGACTAATATCTAAGGCAATAAGGGAGGGGGATGGGGAGAACTCCTGAAGACGAAGCACGCCAAGTTATTGACGGTCTGCTTGAAAAGGCGGGCTGGCATGTCTGCGATTATAAAGAAGCGAACATCCATAGCTCAACCGGAGTCGTGATAAGAAACTTTCCTCTGAAGACAAAACACGGTATCGCCGACTATCTCTTCTATATTGAAGGCAAGGCAGCGGGCGTAATAGAGGCTAAAAAAGAAGGCACAACTCTCACAGGCGTTGAAATCCAGTCAGATAAGTATAAGAATGGTCTCCCCGAGATTCTCCCGTCCTGGCATCGGCCTTTGCCCTTCTGCTATGAATCCACCGGGGTTGAGACAAGGTTCACCAGTTATCTGGACCCGGATGCCCGATCAAGGCAGGTTTTTTCCCTTCATCGCCCTGAAACGCTCCATGAATGGCTGACATATTCAGGAGAGGCGACACTCGACAAGGCAGCCGACCCGCTGGGGATTTATTGGCCGCCTTCCACCCTTCGCTCACGCCTCCGCAAGATGCCGCAGCTCATCGAAGGAGGGCTGTGGCCTGCCCAGATAAAGGCACTCATGAACCTTGAGAAATCAATGAGCGAAACCCGGCCCCGTGCTGTTGTCCAGATGGCGACCGGAAGCGGCAAGACATTCACTGCCGTCACCTTCATCTACCGCCTGCTTCGCTTCGCAGGGGCAAAGCGTGTCTTGTTCCTTGTGGACAGGGCCAATCTCGGACGCCAGACGCTCAAGGAGTTCCAGCAGTATCAGTCTCATTACAATCCGTATAAATTCACCGAAGAATATATCGTCCAGCAGCTCACTTCGAACAAAATAGACAAGACCGCCAGGGTCTGCATCTCGACGATCCAGCGGCTCTATTCTATACTCAAGGGCGAAGAGCTTCCCGAAGAGGAGGACGAGCATTCCACCGCAGGGCTGGAGTATGTCATCAAAGAGCCGCCGCCCATCGAATACAATCCCAATGTGCCTATCGAGACCTTTGACGTGATCGTCACCGACGAATGCCATCGCTCCATCTATAACCTCTGGCGGCAGGTGCTCGAATACTTCGACGCCTTTCTCATCGGCCTGACCGCAACTCCGAACAAGCAGACCTTCGGCTTCTTCAACCAGAACCTTGTGATGGAATATCCCCATGAGCAGGCGGTTGCCGATGGCGTGAACGTGAATTACGACGTCTACAAGATCCGCACCAAAATTACAGAAGGCGGCTCGAAGGTCGATGCCGGTTACATTGTGGACAAGCGCGACCGTGAGACACGTACAGTTCGCTGGGAAAAGCTGGATGAGGATTTCGCGTACACCGCTGAGCAACTCGACCGGGATGTGGTGGCAATCGATCAGATACGTACAGTTGTCCGCGCCTTCAAGAATAAGCTCTTTACCGAGATATTCCCCGGCAGGACCGAGGTGCCCAAGACGCTCATCTATGCAAAGGACGATTCCCATGCAGAGGACATTGTCAAGATCGTGCGCGAGGAGTTCAACAAGGGCAATGAGTTCTGCCAGAAGATAACCTATAAGACAACAGGAAAGAAGACGGACGAACTGATCGCAGAATTCAGAAACAGCTACTTCCCCCGCATCGCTGTCACCGTGGACATGATTGCAACCGGTACAGACATAAAACCCCTCGAAATCGTCTTTTTCCTCAGGCAGGTCCAGTCCCGCGCCTACTTTGAACAGATGAAGGGGCGGGGCGTGCGCGTCATCAACGAGACAGACCTGCAATCAGTAACGCCGGATGCAAAGTCCAAGGACCATTTTGTGGTAGTGGATGCGGTCGGCGTCTGCGAGGCTGCCAAAACAGATTCCCGACCCATGGACCGCCAGCGGACCGTTCCTCTCGAAAAGCTACTCCAGGCTGTTGCCCTCGGCAGCACTGATACTGATATCATTTCATCCCTTGCGGCGAGGTTTGCGCGGCTTGAGCGCAGGATCACAAAAGAGGACAATGCAGAAATAAGGAAGTTTGCAGATGGCAAGGGACTTAAGGAACTGACAGGGAGTCTTGTGCAGTCCCTCGATCCGGACAGACATATTGAGCTTGCCCGCGCCGAGCAAAGCGAGGCAGGCGGGACAGGCGAGCCGACAGAGGAACAGATCAAGAAAGCGGCTGAAAAGCTCATCCAAAGTGGGGTGACGCCCCTGCATAACCCCAGGGTTCGGGAAAAGATACTGGAGATTTATAAAAAGACAGAGCAGACAATCGATACTGTCAGCACTGATGAAGTCACAACTGTCGGCTTCAGCGCGGAGGCGCTGGAGAAGGCGAAGGGGCTGGTGCAGTCCTTCGAGCAGTTCATCAAGGAGCACAAAGACGAAATCACGGCACTCCAGATCCTTTACAGCAAGCCGTATAAGACACGGTTGAAATATGAGCAGGTGAAGGAGCTTGCAAACCTCATCGAAAAGCCGCCGTACTTCTGGAAGGTTGACAACCTCTGGAATGCCTATGCCGCGCTCGAAAAGTCAAAGGTCCGTGGCGCCAGCGCCCCGCATATCCTGACAGACCTTGTCTCGCTCGTCCGTTTTGCTATGCATCAGGAGAATGAACTTGTGCCCTTTCCCGAGCGGGTCAATTCTAATTTCAGTGCGTGGATTGCCCAGCAGGAGAATGCTGGCAAGAAAATTACCGACGAACAGCGTCGCTGGCTTGAAATGATCCGTGATCATATTGCGGGTAGCCTCTCCATTGAGACAGACGACTTTGAGTATGGCAAGTTCATTCAACAAGGTGGGATTGGAAAGGCGTATCAGGTGTTTGGGGATGAGTTAAGTAGAATGATTGAAGAATTGAATGGAGTTCTGGCGGCGTGAGAAGAGCTGAGATTGACGAAAAAGAACTTTTGGGATAAAATAGGTACTGAAACAAATACGGAAAGGAGTACTGCAATGAATACTTTAGCTGCACAGGAAATAAAAAGGAAGGGGATTTCGGCAGTAGATGAAGTCCTGAAAGAAGGCCCGGTTCACATTATTAAGAATAATCAGCCTCAGTATGTAGTCCTTACGGAAGAGCGCTATCGCGATTTGCTTGAGGCAGAGGATGAGGCATACAATGCGCGAATCCGTGCATCCCTTGAAGACCTGAAGGCAGGGAGAGTAAAACGCGGAACTGCTAAAGATTTAATTAAGGAATTAGGACTGGAAGATTGAGGCATGTATGCTCTTGTATGGACTGCCCATTTCACGCGCGCCGCGAAGAAGTTTGGGAAAAGCCATCCTGAGCTGAAGAAGAAAGTCGCCGGCATTCTCCGCGATCTCGAAAAAGACCCTTTTCAGCCACATCTGAAATATCACCACCTCGGGGGCAAATATAAGGGGATGCAGGCAATAAGTATTACCGACAGCTACCGGATCACTATGACCGTCATGATTACTGAGAAGGAAATTATTCTGATCGACATAGGTACGCATGATGAAGCGTATCGGTGAAACCGCGCAGCCCGGTGAAGGCGTGTGCTGATAGTATCCTCAGTTTTTCAAAAGATTTCATGACGAAGAGAAATCAGCCGCCGCTTCAAGAAAAGGCATCACTGGATCATGAGAAACAGAATAATACGCCGCTGCCGGATGGGTGGGTGTGGAAGACGTTGGGAGAGGTTCTATCAGACATCGTGGGAGGTGGTACGCCCTCTAAAACTAACTCAAAATACTGGAACGGTACTATCCCTTGGTTGACTGTCAAAGACATGCGAACGCGCCGCCCAGCCGACTCGATTGATCACATCTCAAAAGATGCAATTAGGGAGAGCGCAACGAATCTTATACCGAAGGATACTGTGATTATCGCCACCCGCGTTGGTCTCGGGAAGGTTATACGTGTTCCTTATGATGCGACAATTAATCAGGATCTCAAAGCATTAATTACCACAGCAGAAGTAGATAAGGGATATCTCGAACATTGGATTAGTTCGATTGCGAACTATTTAGAATCTATCGGTTCAGGAACAACAGTGAAAGGCATTCGCCTTGAAACCTTAAGGGAGATTCCGTTTCCCCTTGCCCCTCTGGATCAACAAGAACGTATCGTCTCCGAAATCGAAAAGCATTTCTCCCGCTTGGATGAGGCGGTTGCCAGTCTCAAGCGCGTTAAGTCGAACCTCAAACGCTACAAAGCCGCTGTCCTCAAAGCTGCGGTCGAGGGGAAATTGACAGAGGAGTGGCTCAAGGCACATCCCAATGTTGAGCCAGCAGGTGAATTGTTAAAACGCATCCTCGCCGAGCGGAAGAAAAAATGGGAAGAAAAGAATCCGGGCAAGAAATATAAAGAACCTGCCGCACCTGATACTTCAAACCTGGCCGCATTGCCAGCGGGGTGGGTGTGGGCAACGGTTGAGCAGCTTGCAGGTAAGATTCAGTATGGTTCCTCCTCAAAAACTAATGAAGACCGACAGGGTGTTCCAGTTATAAGAATGGGCAATATTTTTGAAGGTCGACTTAAATTAGATGACCTCAAATATTTACCGCGAAATCATTCTGAATTCCCTGAACTCTTTCTCAAAAAGAATGACCTCTTGTTCAATAC
>DATKOU010000118.1:0-3757 GCA_035524455.1 Thermodesulfovibrionales bacterium
TGGAGAATCTATCCCTGCAGTTCAGAATAACCCTCTTCTCCAGGGCTTGAAAAAGGACTATGCAGCCGCCGAATCCGAATATGCACAGCTTTCCAAGATCTACAAACCGGAATATCCGAAGATGGTGAGATTGAGAGAGCAGTCGAATCAGATCAAAATGAGGATAGATGCCGAGACCAAAAAGGCCCTGGAAGGGTTACGGGTGGATTATGAGGCAGCATTGAAAAAGGAAAACTATCTCGCGTCTGCAATGGAAAAGTATAAGAGCGAAGTAACGGGCCAGAATGAGAAGATGGTGCAGTACCAGATACTGAAGAGGGAATCCGAGACGAACAGGGAACTGTACAATGACCTTCTCCATCGCCTTAAGGAAATCGGCCTTTCGGCGAGTCTGTCCTCGAGCAATGTCCAGATCCTAGACAGAGCGGAGGTTCCAAGGAGCCCTTTCAAGCCAGACAAGAAAAAGAACCTGATGATCGCCCTTTTTGTCGGTCTCCTCGGGGGCATTGGGCTAGCTTTCTTCGCCGAGTATCTCGATAATACGGTGAAGACTCCGGACGATGTGGAAAAGGAAGTGGCCCTGCCTTCCCTCGGCCTTGTTCCTGAACTCGGGAAAAACAATGGAAAGAATAACAGGCCTTTTATCACTTATGAAGATAAGAAGTCTCCTCTGTCAGAGGCGTACCGGTCTATCGGCACTTATATCCAGTTTTCTACCGCAGGCAGACCCCCGAAGACCATATTGGTGACATCCGCACGACAGGGCGAGGGAAAAACAACTACTGTAGTGAACATTGCGGTTACCCTCGTGCATACCTATGGAAGGGGTGTCATTATTGATTCTGACATGCGCAGGCCGCAGATCCATAAGGTATTTGACGTAGACAACTCCCGGGGCCTTTCTTCCTTTCTCACAGGACATATTGAAATTGATCAGGGGCTCATTCAGAAAACAAAGGTGGAAAATCTTGATGTCATTCCTGCAGGGATTATCCCGCCCAACCCTTCAGAACTACTCAGTTCCTACCGTTTCAAGGATCTCATGACCGGATTATTTCCTATGTATTCATTCATTATTATTGATTCGCCTCCTGTGCTCGGATTGTCCGACAGCCTTCTCCTGAGCACCCTCATCGACGGGGTAATCATGGTAACGAGAGCAGGTAATACCCCAAAGGATGCGGCGATACAGGCGAGAAAACTCCTGCAGGGCGTGAACGCTAAAATCCTTGGTGTTGTTCTCAACGGTATTACGGAAGCGGACCTCAAATACGGCTCATATTCCTATTACTATTCAAACTACTACGGAGATGGATACGATAGTCACAAGGAAAAAAAGAAGAGGAGAGCCACGGACCACGCTTAATGTTTCTTTCAGGGTAGTCTTAACCATTGTCTCGATTACCGTAACGTTAGCCCTTGTACGGCCCGCGTTATCTGTATATTACTCGCAGAAGATTTCTGAACTTGATAAGGAAAGACTGGTTCGTGCCTCGCGAATCACCCCTGAAGATGCCTGGTATCAATATTTATTGGGTTTTTTGGACTATGCCGCTCATGACCGACCAGGAATAGAGAGGGCGATCGGACATTACCTCCTCTCATTAAAGAGAAACCCTACCGACAGCCATGCATGGCTCGCCATTGCCAAAGCATACAGAGATATTGACAGAAAGGATGACGCGAGCTATGCCCTGAGAAAAGCATATTACCTGGATAAGAACACCCCCGATGTGATTTGGGAATTAGCACTCTTTTTGTTGCTTGAGAACAAACAGGACGAAGCCCTTCCTCTGCTCAGGAGATACATTACTTTGGTTCCCGAGGAGCAGGAAAATGTCTACACCCTCTGCTATATGATGAGAGTCAAGCCCGTGAGTATTCTCAATGACCTCGTGCCCGCCGATTACTCTTTTTACAACCGCTATCTTGCTTTTCTTATTGGGGACGGACTCCTTAACGAATCCACCGAAGTGTGGAAGCGGATAAAGACATATAATCCCGAAAGGAGCGAATATCTGAAATATTGCGACTTCCTCATCGCCTCCGGAGAGGTGGGCGAGGGATTGGCTCTTTGGGACGATTTTGCCAAAAGGTTCCTCGATGTCAAGGACAGACCTGAAGGTGAGATACTCTGGAACGGTGATTTTGAACTGCCCATTGAGAACGCAGGATTTGACTGGAAGATCGGGAAAGCTGATGGCGTAAGGATACACAGAGACCAGGATATTAAATGGACAGGGTTTGCCTCATTAAGCATAAATTTTAATGGAAACACAAACCCGGGAATCTCTTTGGCCCAACAGATCGTCCCTGTACATCCAGGGCAGAAATATAAGCTGTCAGGACATATAAGGACCGAAAAGATCACGACGCAAAATGGGATAGTTTTTGAGGCATCGAACTACCTTTGTGATTCCTTTGTAAAAAAGACAGAGCCTGTCACTGGGACAACCCTATGGAAAAAGATCGAACTCGAATTCACCACGCCTCAGAGATGTAAGGCAATAACCATTGCCGTGAAGAGGGAACGGTCAGAGAAATTTGATAACAAGATAAGCGGTGATGCATGGATAGATTCCCTGTCAATGACTCAGATAAAACCCAAGTAATCTTCAAGAATGCGCTGGAATTTATTGGCGCGGTCAGGGCCGGTATTTCCCGGGAGCGTTTCTGCACGTATGCTGTTCGGTTCTCTGATGCATTCATTGACATGCTCAATGACACCGAGGAGGCACGGAACTTTTTGTCATCAAGGGGGATCAGCACTGACTATGTGCAGAGCAATGTAAAGACAATCTTCGCAAGACTGCATCTAAACAAGGAGAATGATCACTATTTGACCCTCGCATTGCCTCGCACCGCTACTGAGGCGCAAATACATAAACGGTGGAAAGAGTTAATGCGCATCTACCATCCCGACAGAAATAGCGAAGAAGACGCGGCAATCTGCGCCAAGTGGATTAATGAAGCATACAGCATCCTCAAGAACCCCGGGAAGAGGATGGAGTATGACAGAAAAACAGCAAAGACCGTTGAGTCTCACTTCACTCGCCGGAGAAGTGGAGTAATCCATTCAAATAAATCAGGGAGACGCCTGTTCATTTCACCTGAGGTGAGGAGAATGGTTCCAAAGCTCATAATAGCTTCTTGTATAGCGGTCTCCTGCATCGTCCTATTGGTCATGTTCTTAAGAAACAGACTTGAAGTATACACGTATCAGGCCTCTGCTCTTCCTGATCAATTCATGCAAGATGCCGGTCAGGCTCACAGAACGCCGGATATTGAAATGGGAGACCCCAAAAAAAAGGAGGAGAGCAACGTGATGGGCTTTCAGCCTGCCGAACCTCCGGGGCAAGACACCAAAACGTCGACAGGCGCTCTTCCCGAAAAGTCCCAAAAGGATAAGGAGACCGAAGGAGCACGCGTGAAGGCTTTTAACCCGTCCGGGTCCCACACCCGATCTGCAGGCTTTGCCACACTGAGGACCTCTCCGGCCGCTCAGGAAAAATCCATGGTCGATACAAAGGCAGGCCCAACCGAAAAAACAGTCCGTGAACAAATAGAGGGTTCGGCATTGGATACTATGGTCCAGACCGCGTCACCTGATCAGAATATAATGAAAGATATTTCGCCTGCCTCTCTGCAAAAAAAGTCTTCCCCGGAACAGATGAGTGTGTCAGGTGAAATAGCAAACGCGTCGCCTCCTGTGCCAACCCGCAAGGAAGATCACCCGAATCTGGAGACAGAGGTATTT
>DATKOU010000119.1:0-5919 GCA_035524455.1 Thermodesulfovibrionales bacterium
ATGAATATATGCTACCTCTGCCATTTCAAGGGAGTCCCCCCAGATCGTGTGCTCATCGGTTGCCCCTCCTGCCATTCTTCTCCCAAGCAGTCTATTGTGGTTATGGGAAAGACCTTCTCCCACGGCGAAGCGTTAAAGGCAGGGTACAAATGCATTCAGTGCCACACGGAAGTATTGAAGGGTGACGGCGTGACCCCAAAGGACAAGTGTTATCTCTGTCATGTCGACAGAAGGGAAAGATACATTAACGTTAAACTGATTCATGAAAAACATGTGACTCAGAAGCAGATAGACTGCCTGTGGTGTCATACAAAGATAGAGCATGGAAAGGTAGCTATGGCAGAAAAGATACCTGTGCGCAGGTAATGTCCTTGCCATGGGGAAGAAAAGGAATGGAATTCACTAAGTGGGGGACGGCTTTCTTTGGCGTCCCTCCTGCTAAAGCTTCTTTTCCGCAACAATGAAAACAATCATTTTGAGCGAATGCGGCTCAAAATAGTAGTAACTGGGTTCCTGGTATCATACGCCAAGTGCCCGAAATGAGCAAGAGTATGACACCTGACCAGAACTCCATTCGGTAACGCGTCATCTGTGTGAGCACCTTTTATCCTCCTACCTCCTCTCCTGTTTTTCTTCCTCCCCTCTTCCAGGTTTTCCCTGAGGCTGAGAGTGTGGTTGCTGAGCCTGATGTCTCTGCTCTTGTCTTTGCTGCTGCTGAACTTTCTCGTGAGGTTGTCTTTGTTGCTGCTGTCTCTGTTGCTGCTGATGTTGCTGAACCTCAGGCCTCTGTTGATATTGCTGTTGCCTTTGTTGCCTTAGTTCCTGTCTCTGTTGTGGTGGTCGGGGTTTATAACCCTGGACGCCCCAGGTTGTTTTCCTTTCCCAGTATCGATTATTCTGCCAGCTCTTCCAGTTCTGTTGCACCCGCTGATGAGGAATCCGTTCATAGTTCCATCGGTGCCCGTACCAATTATGCTCACTGTAGTATCGTCTCCACCCCGGATCTACATCAAAATAAAAGCGGGGAACATGGTTATAATAACCCCAGCCCCGGTCATAATAATGTGAGCGATACCAACGACCTTCCCATGGACGCCACCACCAACCATTCCAGAAGAAGATGTCCGCGGCTATCTCAGGGACAACGTAGACATACGTGTCAGGCAGCACTACCAACGCTGGTGGTGCGGCAAATACGATGGGCGGCGGCAGAGGAAATCCAATTCCAATATTTACATTTACCTCTGCCATGGTCGGGATAGGAACTGCAATTACCAACGCCAAAAGCATTGTTCCGAAAAGCACCTTTTTCATTTTGTTGCCTCCTGGAAAATGATTAGCGACACATTCCAATTTCGCGACAGCCTTTCCCACAATCAAGACCGTAAAGCGTGAAGTGTGAACCGTAAAAAGTGAAATATGATCGAACTGCTCTTTCCTCACCTGCACTCCTCTTATTCCGCCCGTCTTTAATAACCGTAGTTCCCGACGGTTATTTGTCTGAGTTTGCCGTTTTCGAATCTGAGGTAGTACATGAATCTGGTTGGACCGAAATTGTACTCCGCCTCCTCAACAATGACGTGTTCTTTGACGAGCAACGGCTCCTGGGAAAGCTGTTCCTGGGACTGAACAGGGATATCCTTATAGAAGTCCCTCCTGACGCGCTCTTCTTCCCATGTCTGGACGTTCGTCGGCTCGCCGCACTTCCTCCGAACCTCTGACTGAGTCATTCCCAAAGAGATCACATAAGGGTCACATCTGAGATCCGAAACAACGGTATTCTCGCCGGCCACAAGGCAGGGTGCCATCAGAATAAGGCAGGCCAGGATTGCACTCACAAGGGCCCTTGTCATTCTCTCCTTCCCTGCTCTCCCCCGCACGGATCCTTTCAGTTCTGCCCGACCCATCCTGCCCTCGTCCAAACGGATGGTAGCCTGACGCTCCAGTCTCCGGGCATAGGGGTTTTTCCGTGCCTTAGAAAAATCGTATTCCAATCTCACTTCATCACCTCTTCCAATACAGAACTGTATACTATTTCAGCCCCTTGAGCTCTTTGTAGTCTTCATTACGGTTAAGGATGGGGCCGATTATCACCGTTTTCTTCTTCTCATCCACAGCATAAATGATCCGGTACTCACCCTGGTCCACTCTGTAGCCGCTTAAGCCCTGATAGACGAAGTGTTCAAGTTTTTTGGAATCTTGAGTGAAAGTCGACCTTCTCAGGGACAATATCTTCATGAATATCTGCCGAAGCTTCCTGGGGTCAGATTGTCCCAGGGCTTCGAGCTTTGACAACGCAGTATCAGAAAAATCAAGCTTATAACTCAACCCTCACCCGCTTCGCCACTTCCTCAAGAGAATAGGACTTGCCCTTCTTTATCGTTTCTTCAAGAAGTTTGGATTCATAAATATCCTCAAGTGCTTCGAGCTTCTTGTAATCATCGTATCCGATCACTACGGCGACCGGTTTGTTCCTCTTTTCAATTACCACCCTTTCCTTCTGATGTTCCGCGCTCGTAACTATCTCGGAAAATTTTGTTTTCGCGTGTGCCACACTTAATGCCTTCATGGTGATACCTCCTGTGGGCATTATAGTCATATTGGTCATTTTAGTCAATAAGGCCATAATACATGAACCGTATTGTACCGGATAATTTTTCAGTGTAGCATAACAGGTGACGACCACATGGCCTCATCCCCGCGACACTCAACCATGCCGGCTGGTACCAGTATCCCTCAATTATTGCAACATATTTGAAGTGTCGGTTTTCAGATGAAGGCTGTCCCGCCATCTCCACCCCTCCAATTAATTTCCATAGGCTATAATAGAGATAAGGTTCTGCAGACTGCCGGCGGAATGTATCCGTCGGTGAGCTGCCTTACCAAGTATGCATATGGACCATACTCCATCGAGCCAGGAACTCCACCACGAGATCTTCGGTTCAGTCCTTGACAGGACCGAGATGACGCCCTTCCTCTTGCTGCCGGCGAAGGATTACGCAACAGCCCTTTCCCAGGCCGCTCAGATGATGGGCAACCGCGGGTTCGACATTCTCGGCAACGCTGAACTCCAGGAGAGTGAGAAGGAACGGGCAAACAGGTATATCGAGCGCGTGTACAGGTACTTCCTCGACTGGCTTTTCCCCTTTGTGAGAAAGCAACTGCAAGGACTCGCCGCCCTGCACTCCGCGAACGCCGACCTGTACCGTCACTTTCTGGATGCCATCGGGGAGATCGAGCAGGTCCTGATGAGCACGGAGTTCCGGCGGATCGTACGCGAAGACCCCCGGCATCTCTTCCTCCTCGCCTCATCGCGGAGATATCCGCGCGTTTTCGACGGGTATAAGGGCAGCGACATGGACGTCCCGGCCGCGTGGCAGCAGATCGCCTGTTCCATGCTCAAGATGGGACACCTTATCAAATCAGTGGAAGAGGACAGCCAGGATATCAACGATTACGCCCAGCTGGGCTTTTTTCTGGAGGCGCAGGGGCAGAGCCTTGACGACCTGTATCAGTATCGCTGGGACAACCCGAAACACATCCCCGACAATGCGCCTGCCCAGAGGGCCTTTGTGAAGGTCTCGACGTTTTTTCACAAGTTGAAGGAGTCGCTGATATTTGACGAACACAAGGGGTGCCTTGTCTTTAACAGCGGGGACGGGGTATCCGTCGATATCGCCGATATCAAGGCCAGGCTCAAGAGCCCCGAGAGCATGTTCACCAAACTCGGCAAAGACGTGGAGGGAGAGGCGTATGACATCCGGGACATTCTGGCAATCAGCTTTATCCTGAAGAGCATGGACGACACGCTGAAGCTCTTCCATGCACTCCAGAAGAGGGGCGTGATCCTGCAGGAAAACACCGCCTCTTATTCAATCACACAGACCCTTTTCGAGAGCCCTCAAAGCATGCGGGAGGCGGTGAGGCGGCTGATGGTCAGCCTTGCGCAGAGCGGTGGCAGCGACAAAATGCCGGGGGAAGAAGATCTCCTCTCCAATGCCAGGACGTTCTACGAGGCCCTGAGTGTAAACGCTGCCAGAAACCTGCATTCTTCGCTTGGACACCGGAAGTTCCAGTGCAAGATCGCCTTCTCCCTCCCGATCCACCACACTTCGGATACGAACGAGATCATGATCCCGGGCACGCGGGTCTACACGATGCGGGACCGGGTCCGCAAGAAGACCCAGCAGCACACGCTGGGGGTGGAGCTGCGCATATCCGACGAGCAGAGTTGGCGCGCTTCCGAACGAAAGGGAGACTCCCACCATGATGCGTACAAGTTCCGCCAGCTGGTCTCGGTGATGAACAGGGTCTTTTTCAACAGGTTCCAGGTGTCTGAAGAAAGCCTTGCTCAGTTGAGAAGAGACCAGGGAGCCCTCTTCCTTTGAGCGGGGAGTTCCCCCATGAGAATAGACCGCATGAAGAATCCAAGACTAACCCCCATGACCATTCCGCCTGTGTTTTACTGCTAATAAACCTCCCGGTTTTTGTCTGACAGAAATGGTCGCGTATGTCACCAAGAAGATGAAAAGGGCTTTATCCCTTCCCTTAGCGCTTAATTATAGATCGAAGCATAACGTCTGAAGCGGCACCAAGTCATAAGCAACGGGTTGTGAGGCGTTTGGTTCAACAAGCAGGAATCATCACGAACTGAAAGAAAGTCGATATTACTTTCGGAAATCAGCATTCTCTGCGGGAGTGCTGAGGTGTCACTTATCAGGATCCTCTTGTACCGGACAAGTTAGGTACCGATCTGCGGGTGCGGCAGACTGCCCGAAATGCGAAGTCTTTCTCCCGGCTGCTATCCCTCGAAATATCGCGGTGTCACCTTCTTGCGCCCTGCTATCCGCTGATAGACCTCGTCGGGATATCCGAGGGCTATCACTGCATGAATCTCTTCTTCTGACGGAATTCCGACAGACTGCATGATCGAGGGGTCTTTCTTCATTGCTGCAACGGCATATCCGATGAGACAAGAACCGAGTCCCATGCTGTGGGCCGCGAGCAGGATATTCTGTGTTGCGAGCAGGGCATCCTCAGCCGGACAGCTTGCTCCCGGCTTAGATCCGACAAGAATGGCGGCCGTGCTGCCGTGAAAGAGCCGGTCTTTCCCTGATCCATGCCATTCTTCAAGCGCCTCCTTCACCTTCCGGTAATAGCCGTGGTAATAGGCATCGAGTTCCCCTTTGCCTATCAGCTTGAGGAACACACGGAGTATGGTCTTTTCGGCAGTAGAGTTTAATCTTCCGAAATAGGAAGCGATGTGTTCTGCAAAGGATGCCACCGCCTTACTTGTCGGCAGAATGGTGAAAGTCCAGGACTGACTGTTGGTCCCGGACGGTGCGGTGATGCCGATCTTTACGAGGTCTTCGAGCATAGCCCGGTCCACTGGCTGCCTGGTGAAGGAACGGCAGGACCGGCGTGAGGCCATAAGCTGCACCAAGAGAGATGTATTGTATTCCCCGTGAGGAAGGCACTGTTTCTCGAGGGTGAACGTCTTATACCGTGACATCTCTTCATCAATTGCGGTGACACGGATCGCCTCCTGGGGACATACTGCCTCGCAATGTCCGCAAGAGATCGACTCCCCTCCCGAGACAGCCGCCTTTCCTTCTATGAGTGAGAGGGTCCCTGTCGGGCACACCGTGACGCATGCCCCGCAGCCGTTGCAAATATCCCTGTCGATTTCTACCCTGTTGTCTTCCATTCGCGTCTCCTCAATAACCATTTATAAGTTTATTTCTATGATACCACTGCCATCAAATCATTTCTCACCCTCCTTTTCTCTGATGAAGAACCAGGGTTATCAGGCGGAATTCTCCCGCCATTTCAATGTAGCCTCCAACAGTAAGAAATGTCTTCCCGCCAGTGCGGCCGGGCGGCATAGTTCCGACATTATGTCTCGCTTCTTAACCGAAA
>DATKOU010000120.1:0-11652 GCA_035524455.1 Thermodesulfovibrionales bacterium
AGCGAAAGGGAGATCATTGCAAAGATAAGGGAAGTCAAGGAGCAGATCGAGAAGACAAAGATAGAGTCCGAAAAGGCTGAAAGGGAGGGTGATCTTTCGAAGGCTGCAGAGCTTCGGTACGGGAGGCTCCTTGAGCTTCAGAAGGCCCTGGATACCCAAAACAAACGACTTGCAGACGCACAGTCCAGAAGAAAGATGCTTAAAGAAGAGGTTGACGAGGAGGATATTGCTGAGGTCGTCTCCAAGTGGACAGGCATCCCTGTCTCAAGGATGATGGAGGGCGAGATCCAGAAGCTTCTCCACATGGAAGAGCGACTGAGGCAGAGGGTTGTGGGACAGGATGACGCCATCATTGCGGTGGCCAACTCGGTGAGGCGTGCACGGGCAGGCATCCAGGACATGAACAGACCTATTGGTTCGTTCATCTTTCTCGGACCCACTGGTGTGGGGAAGACCGAGCTTGCCAAGGCACTTGCTGAGTTCTTGTTTGATGACGAAAATGCGATGCAGAGGATCGACATGTCCGAATATCAGGAGAGGCACACCATATCGAGGCTGATAGGGGCGCCCCCCGGCTACGTGGGATATGAGGAAGGGGGCCAGCTCACCGAGGCGGTAAGGAGAAGGCCGTATTCCGTAATCCTCTTTGATGAGGTGGAAAAGGCCCATCCCGAAGTATTCAGTCTCCTCTTGCAGCTCCTTGATGATGGAAGGCTTACTGATGGCCATGGGAGGACCGTGGACTTCAGGAACACCGTGGTAATCATGACCTCCAATATCGGGAGCACACATATCCAGGAGATTCTCCTTGATCGGGAAAGACGGCCGGCTGCCTACTGGGGAAAATCCAATGATGAGGAGCTTAAGGAGAGTGTGATGAACGATCTCAAGGCATTTTTCAAGCCGGAGTTCCTCAACAGGGTTGATGAGATCATCATATTTAATCCCCTTTCCAAGGACCTCCTTAAGCAGATTGTGGATATCCAGGTGAACAGGATGAAAGGATATCTCAAAGAGAAGAGGATTGATCTGGTGCTCACGGACGCGGCAAAGGAGAGGCTGGGTGAGATCGGCTATGACCCTGTGTATGGCGCACGGCCTCTCAAGCGTGCGATACAGAGGGAGATTCTCAATCCCCTTGCAATGAAGCTTCTGGACGGAACCTTCAAGGAGGGTGACATGGTTGAGGTGGATTTTGAGGACAGTCAGCCCATCTTCAGGAAACGTACAGAGGCGGAAGTGGCTGTTTGAGGCAAGAGTGAGCTTACAATGATTCATCGAAGCTGAAAGAAGTGCACGAGGTTAGTGAGAAAGGCCCTTGGCCTATAACGAACCAATCAAGTATTCCTGTTGATGGAAAGCAGGAAGAGGAGGTAAATGATATGTCAATTGTAAAATGGTCTCCCATGAAAGAACTGGAAGATATGAGAAGGGATATGGAAAGGCTTTTTGAAGAGGTATTCGAACCGTCGCACAGGCGGAGACATTGGTGGCCGAAGTCTCCTGAGGGAGGCGTAGTGGTTCCCAACATCGACATGTATGACAGGAAGACCGAAATCGTGGTGAAAGCAGAGCTTCCTGGTGTCGAAAGGGACAAGATCGACCTCACCATCACCAGGGATGCTATTACCATAAAGGGTGAAATCAGGAGGGAAGAGGAGATTAAGGAAGAAGACTACTATTCACGGGAGATAAGTTACGGAAATTTCACGAGGAGCGTTACACTCCCCGCAGAAGTGGAAAGCGAAAAGGCAAAGGCCACATTCAAAAATGGCATCCTCGAGATTGTCCTTCCCAAGAAGGAAGAGGCAAAACCCAAGGAAATAAAGGTGGAAGTATCGTAAAGCTGAGAGCGGTGACCTGAAATATTGCTCCAAAAATAGGAATACGGTCAGGGTTATTTAGTAGTGAGAGGAGCAAACTGGCAAAGAATTGAGTATCCCTTGAGATTCTTGATTTCCCGACCTCATCTCTTTGGTAGTAATGCAGACATTGCCCTTGTGTCAAGCCTTCCTGGTGAATTTGGAGTTTCCTTTATCCGCACGCTTCTTTGAGCCTCATGAGGAGCTGGAATATCTTTATGGTTTCCTCTATGCTCCTTGACCCGGTTCCGCAGGACGGAGTAAGGATAATTTGTGAAAGCAGCAGGTTTTTGGGAATGTATGCTGATAAGCTCTCTAGCCTGCTTAGGAACTTATCGATAACAGATTCAGGGGTCTCTTTTTCGATGGCATCAGTAGTGGGAACAATACCCCATGCAAGGTAGCCACCCTTTTCAAGGAAGACTTTAATCTCGTTATGATACATGGCAAGATTTTCGAAATAGCCATAGGCATCGAAGCTTATGACCTTTGCACCGCTTTCTATGGCAAGAGTCCAATCCGCGTTGGCGCAACAATGGATTCCCGGGATTCCGCCTGCGTCCATGATTGTACCGGTCATTTCTGCAAGTAACCGCAAGGTTTCATCCCTGCTTACCCCAAGGTAGGTACTGCTCCCAATAGCAGAGAAGATCGGTTCATCCAGGAAAATCAGTACATTGTCGGCATATGATCTCAGCTGGTCAATCTGCCATCTTGTCTTTGCCTGCAAAAGCATTAACGAAATCTCGCGAAGTTCCTCATCAAAGTATATGAGTCTGCCTTCTCTGTCCTTTAATCCAAGGGTAAAGGTGAGAGGCCCTGTTACCTGTCCCTTGATGGATTCAACGTGTCTTCCCCTGATTCTTCTAAGAAATGCATGAAGTCCCCTCGCATAATCATCCGATATGGCGATCCTGCATGCTTCTTTGCATGATTCATAGAATCTCTCAAGCTCATCACTCACATTCCTGTTGACAACTATTGTTTCTGTCTCTTTATCGACCTGAACAA
The DNA here is from genome assembly GCA_035524455.1 of Thermodesulfovibrionales bacterium. Taxonomy (GTDB): domain Bacteria; phylum Nitrospirota; class Thermodesulfovibrionia; order Thermodesulfovibrionales; family UBA9159; genus DASPUA01. The sequence goes on from DATKOU010000120.1 coordinate 2,874, forward strand.
ATGGCATACCCTCAGAATACTGGGGTATCATCCATTCCAGGAACGATAATCGGGGAAGCTGCGGCCAAAAAGGTATGTCAAAGGTTCTGAACACAAGATTGCACGCCTCTTCCGGGTCACGATAGGGAAGACTGCCTATCCCTGTTGTGGAAAGGGATTTAATCACTCAAAAATCATACATGAAAGGAAGGGGAAAGGCAATGAGTTTGAAGAGTACGGGATGGTATAATAAAAGATGAAACCCCGATTGTATCTGAAGGTGGGCGATACGGTTCGCCACATAAGGTATTATGCTTGGGGAAAAGGTGTGGTCGTTGAAGAGAGCCACTCTACCCTTGCGGGAGGGTTCTGTTTTGTAAGGGTACGTTTTGAGGACGGTACGGAAAGGTCGTTTATCAATGATCTTGATAATGAGTGTTGCTGTTATTATGCAGGGTTAAGGGCAATCCAATATAATGTTTTAGGTTAGGTTTTCATTTATAACTATAAATATTAAAAGAAAAATCTTGACAAATGCATCTGGGAATGCTTTAATTCCCTTATGACCCCCTTACATGGTTCAGCCATTCAGGAGAGGCCATCTGCTCTTATTGTTGATGACCTCTGGTCTAACCTGGAACTCCTTGAGGCTATCTTCAGCAATGCCGGGTTTGAGGTTTTCAGCGCCCGGGATGCATATTCAGCCCTTTCCATATTCGAATCCCATAAGATCGACATTGCAATCGTTGACATCATGATGCCCGGCATGGACGGGTATGAACTCTGCAAGCAACTGAAGTCCCTTACCGAGAAATATTTCTTTCCCGTGATACTCCTCACTGCCCTCACCGATAGGGAGAGCAGGATAACCGGCCTCCAGTGCGGTGCTGATGATTTTATCAGCAAACCCTTTGATACCACAGAGCTTATCATCAAAGTGAGATCATTAATCAAGCTGAAGACCCTCCAGGATGAGCTGGAACATTCCGAAAATGTGATACTCACGCTTGCGGTGGCCATGGAAGCAAGGGATCCCTATACGAGAGGACACTCCACAAGGGTGGGAGACCTTTCGAAGTCCTTTGCATCATTTCTTGGTTTTGGGAAGAGGGAACAGGAAGTCATGAGAAAGGCAGGGATACTCCATGATATAGGCAAAATAGGGGTAACCACAGACCTGCTCTGCAAGGAGGGAAAACTCACGTGTGACGAGTTAGAGGCCATCAAGCGCCACACCCTCATGGGAGAGGAGATCTGCAGGCCCCTCGTTTCCATGCGGGGGATACTCCCTATCATAAGAAACCACCATGAGAGGTGGGATGGGAAGGGGTTTCCTGACGGTTTGCAGGGTGAGGAGATACCCGTTAACGCAAGGATACTGTCCATTGCGGATTCCTTTGACGCCATGATTTCACAAAGGCCTTACAGGAATGGAAGATCCATGGATCTGGTTATTGAGGTGTTCAAGAATGAGAAGCACGCCGGGCAGTGGGACCCTTCTCTCCTGGATCAATTTGTCGAGATGATGGACGCCATGCACGACGAGAGGATTTCAGGATGGTCAAGCTTGCAATAGCGGGAGGAAACATCGCCGGCAGCACGGTAATGTCCATGATGAGGGGGGACCCGGATATCGTGCTCGTAGGAGTTTTTGAAAGGGATACAGAGGCCCCGGGGGCAGTACTTGCCCAAAAATGGGGCATCCGTCTCTTTGATGATATTGCTGCCCTTGCTTCAAAAGCCAGACCGGAAATCCTTATTAACGTTACCGGCGAGACAAATATAAGTGAACAGGTGAGGGTATTAGACCCCCACATTGAGGTTATTGATGCGTCAGGCGCCAGGTTTCTCTGGAAGGCCCTGGAGAAACATAAAAAAGCGATGATTGAGCTTTACAAGACCATGGAGGATGAGAAAAGGATTCTCTTCATTACAGAGAATGTGTCCTTGTCAGAAAACTTTGATGAATTCATCGGATTCGTGCTTGATAAGACCTTGGAGGTAACCGATTGCCCTGCGGGGAGCATCGCAACAGCGGAAGGGGATGAGATGCATCTTCTTATAGCAAAAGGGCTGTCCAAACGTTTTGCAGAGAACAGGATCTGGAAGATCATGCCAGGGGGGTTAACCGACAGGGTTCTGAGAAAGAAGGAGATCACCGCGATACACGACATCTCCACAGCGCATTATATCAATAATCCCACGCTCGTTCGTGAAGGGATTACCGCAATGCTCGTATGTCCCATCCTCCTTAACGGGATTGTCCAGGGAATAATATACCTTGATGATTTCAAGGCAAGACAGTTCTCCGAGAGGCAGAAAAGGGCTGTCAGTCTAATCGCCAGGATAACCGGCCTCATCTTTGAGAGGGTGAATCTTCTCAGAAACATCACGGCGCAGAGGGAAGAACTCTCTCATCTCCACGAAAACTTCGACAAAAAGGTGAAGGACAGGATAGAGGAGCTGGAAAAGCTGAATAAGGAGCTTGAGCGTGCGAGCCAGCACAAGAGCAGATTTATCGCAAATATGAGCCATGAGCTGAGAACACCCCTTAATTCCATTATAGGCTTTTCTGATGTCCTGTTGGAGAAAACCTTTGGTGAACTGACGCCGAATCAGGAACGGTATGCGAAGAACATCCATTCGTCGGGAAGACATCTCCTCGAGCTCGTGAACAATGTGCTTGACATCGCCAAGATAGAAGCGGGCAAGTACGAGATGAGCTATGAGACATTCCCTGTAGTGGATATGATGAGCGAGATTTTCGCCGTAATGAAGCCCATGGCAGACAAAAAGGCCATAGCCCTCAAACTTAGCATCGGGGATGATGTGGATGCCATCACTGCAGATATGGTGAAGCTCAAACAGGTGTGCTATAACTTGCTTTCCAACGCCATAAAATTCACCCCTGAGGGTGGTAAGGTGTGCGTGGGTGTCGAGCGGAGGACAGGACGGGGAGAGTTCGAACATCAGAAATTCACCACATTTTCCGTGAGTGATACCGGGGTAGGCATCAGCCCCGATGCCCTGGAAAGGATTTTTGATGAGTTCGAGCAGGCAGACAGCACATTCTCCAAGGAATATGGAGGTGCGGGCCTGGGCCTTGCACTCACTCGTAAACTGGTCGAGCTCCACGGAGGCTCGATCACTGTGGAGAGTAAACTGGGCGAAGGAAGTACGTTCACTGCTTCTCTTCCGCTCATCTCTGATGTGCACGAGAAACCCGCTGATGAGATAGAGGCAGTGAATCTGAATTTTCCATGGATGAATGAAAAGGCGCCCCTGATTCTGGTAGTGGAAGACGACCCTGCAAGTGCCGAACTGCTCACCATACACCTTACCCAGGCAGGGTATAAGGTTGCCCATGCCTTTGATGGGGAAGAGGCGATACAAAAGGCTGTGTCACTGAGGCCCTTTGCAATCCTCCTTGATATCATGCTGCCCAAGAAAGACGGCTGGGAAGTGCTCCAGTCTTTCAAGAGCAACGAACTCACTTCCCATATCCCTGTGCTCATCCATTCCATCATTGATAACAAGGACCTCGCCTTTGCCTTGGGCGCCACCGATTATCTGCTGAAACCCCTTGATAAAGACGCCCTCCTCGAGAAGCTCCACGGGCTGAGTACCTTGAGGGGGAGGAAATACCCCACCACAATACTTATAATTGACGCGGATGGAGACTGTGAATCGTTGAAGGAAGCGCTTAATCCGCAGGAGTTTCTCATATCTTCGGCGAGGGAGGGGAAGCGGGGAATTGAACTCGCCACTGCAATGAGGCCTGATGTGGTGCTGCTGGACTTCGAACTCCCCGATATGCTGGGCTTTGACGTGGTGAGGGAACTGAAGGAAAACCCTTCGACGAGGAATATCCCTATCTTCATCCTTACCGAGAAGGATATTTCGGTCGAGGGAAGACTGAGCCTCATGGGAAAGATCGAGAGAATCATCAGAAAACATAAATTCGAGGTAAAAGAACTCATTGACCACATCACGGATATAGAGGTGCTCTATCCTTCGAGGGCAGGACTGGTGGACGAATTGACCGGGATCTTCAGCCACCGTTATTTTCACTTGAGACTTGCCCAGGAGATTGAGAGGGCGTCACGATACAAGCAACCATTGAATCTCATGCTCCTTGATGTGGATCTCTTTGGTCGTTACCTGAGAGAAAACGGTGAGCAGAATGGAAATAGTGTGCTAAAGACAATTTCTGAATTACTCACTAAGAACATTAGAGGGTCCGATGTGGTGGTGAGATATGGGGGAGATGCCTTTGCCATTGTTCTTCCCAATACGGTCCCTTCAGCAGCACTCTCTCTCGGCAACAGGTTTAATGCAATCATACGGAACTACCCTTTCCCCCATAAAGAAACTCAGCCCAAAGGGAGGATGACGGTGAGTGTGGGTATGGCGTTCCTCGATGGCCAGAGTCCCGAAGAACTCATCATATGCTGCGAAAAGGCGCTGGCTCAAGCCATAAAGAAGGGTGGTGACAGGGTCGAGATGTACTCCAAAGAAGGGGAAGAAGAAAAGCAGGCATCTCCCAAGGTTATGGACTCTCAGGGTTGAAATTCTCGCGGTTTTTGAAGATAATTGAGCGTGAGCCGCAAATCCCATATTTTCTTTGACACGTTACATACCCCTCTGGGTATCCTCTTCTTCGTATTTTCCGGTGAGCGACTGGCGGAAATAAGGTTCGAGAACGAGGCTCCTCCTTACTCCAGAGGAAAGGCCCCCGAGGCATTTACAAGGCAATTAAGGGACTACTTTGACGGGACACTCAGGGAATTTCATCAGAGTATTGTGTTCCTTCACGGTACTGATTTTGAGCAGGGGGTATGGCTCTCCCTGAAGGACATTCCTTACGGAGAGACGAGGGCCTATAAATGGCTTGCGGAAAGAATCGGCAATCCAAAGGCAGTAAGAGCGGTGGGCCGGGCGCTCAGCAGGAACCCGTTACCCATTGTGCTTCCCTGCCACAGGGTTATCGAGTCAGACGGCTCCATCGGCGGGTATTCGTCAGGGGTTGAGAGAAAGAGAAGACTTCTCGATATGGAATACTACTACAGCGTGGGAAAAGAAAGATAGGCTTCTCTTGGTCAGCGGTTCCGATGCAAACCTGTTACCTCGGTAGGGGAACCATCGGCTTTGCCCCGAAACATGCACCGAAATGCCCTTCCTGAAGTCTGCACAGGAAGACATCACGAAAATTCTATAGCTTACGGAAATCCTCAGCCTGAAATGCAAGAATGCCTTGGCAGCGAGGGGCAGCCCTTATCATTAGAATTGGCAATGCCGGTTAAGCTATCTCATTAGCAGTTATTTGACGTAAATTCGTGATATCGCGCAATGGCGAGTTGCCAAACAGACGGCTGTATTCTCGGCTAAATTGGGAGGGGCTCTCATAGCCGACCTGAAACGCCGCGGTTGTCGCATCCTGATTTTCGGTGAGCATCAACCGCCGCGCTTCGTTCAAACGCAGCCATTTCTGGTACTGCAGCGGGCTCATGGCCGTCACTTCCCGGAAGTGGTGATGGAAAGTCGATGTGCTCATATTGACCTGCGTCGCAAGGACATCGATACGCAGCGGCTGTGTGTAGTGGCCCTTCAACCAATAGATTGCCCGCGCAATCTGTTGACTCTGACTTCCCGCCGACGCCATCTGGCGCAACCGTACACCTTGATCGCCCACAAGTAACCGGTAAAAAAGTTCCCGCTGTATGATCGGCGCAAGGATCGGGATGTCCTTCGGTTCATCAAGCAGGTCGATCAAACGTTGAAAGGCGGCGAGCAGCGGAAATGTAACCTCGCCGGTCGCCATTCCACGGCTCGTTTGCTGTGGACGGGGGGGAGGCAGATTGCTGTCCACCATCAGTTGTGAAATCCCGCGCTGATCAAGGTTCAATATAAGCCCCAGGAAGGGCTTCTCCCGGCTTGCTTTGATGATCTGCACAACCGTGGGCAGATCCACCGAAGTGATTAGAAAATGGTGTTGGTCATACACGTACGTGTCGTCCCCGAGAAGTATGCGTTTTGTACCTTGCGTAGTCAAGCAAATACTCGGTTCGTACATGACGCTGGCCGGCTGAGTCGGCTCGTCCCGCCGAAAAAGTGACAATCCGGGGATCGCAGTCATGATCCGGTCTGGTTTATCAGTCCATCGGGCAATACTCTTTGCCAAAACCTCAATTGCTACTTGCAGGGATTTATTCTCAATCATTTGATTCTGGGCCAGCTTATGCATTAATGCCTCCTTTTCTCAATGATACCAAGCTTTACTTCATCGTAACAACAAATTTATCGTGGGCTCGTACGATTAGGCAAGAAATTAACAGAATTGGTCTACCCGACTTTGGTTTTTCAGATTTACAATAAAATCATGAGCAGGGTGGCTGACGCCTCGTTAGCCACATAGAAGACAATATGATACGATCTGATAAGGAAACATTGCGTTTGATAACCAAGGAGGATAAACAATGCAAAAACGTAAATTAGGAAATAGTGGCCTGGAAGTTTCGGCTCTCGGGCTCGGTTGCATGGGGATGAGCATAGCTTACGGTCAGCCTGGAGACAAGCAGGAGATGATCGCCCTTATACGTAAAGCCGTGGAACGAGGCGTTACATTCTTTGACACCGCCGAGCTTTACGGCCCCTACACAAATGAAGAACTCGTAGGCGAAGCTTTGGCTCCGTTCCGCGGGAAGGTGGTTATAGCCACCAAGTTCGGGATCAAGCTTGATGCCGGCGGGCAGCAGGTCCAGGATAGTCGGCCCGAGCGCATCAGGCAGAGCCTCGATGGCTCGCTCAAGCGGCTCAAGGTCGATGCCATCGACCTCTACTATCAACACCGTGTTGACCCGGATGTGCCGATCGAAGATGTGGCGGGAGCAATAAAAGACCTGATCCGGGAAGGCAAGGTCAGGCACTTCGGTCTTTCTGAACCAGGAGTGAAAACGATCCGCCGCGCGCACGCAGTTCAGCCGGTCACTGCAATCCAGAGTGAATACTCGCTGTGGTGGAGACGCCCTGAAGCGGAATTGTTACCGACGATCGAGGAACTCGGAATCGGGCTCGTTCCATTTAGTCCTCTTGGTAAAGGCTTCCTCACCGGGAAGATCGATGAGAAGACCACGTTCGATAAGTCAGACTTCCGCAACATCGTTCCTCGCTTTACGCCAGAGGCCCGGAAAACGAATCAGGCATTGGTCGATCTGCTTCGCAACATCTCAGATCGAAAGAAGGCGACGCCTGCTCAGATAGCACTCGCCTGGCTGCTTGCCCAGGAGCCGTGGATTGTTCCCATTCCTGGCACCAAGAAACTGGAGCGCCTGGAAGAGAACATAGGAGCAGTTAACGTAGAACTTACTCCGGATGACCTTCGTGAGATCGATAGCGCTGCCTCAAAGGTCACGATCCAGGGAGATCGGTACCCCGAAGCCCTTGAAAAAAGAACCGGTCTCTAAGCAGCCAAAACGGAGGGAGACCTCGGGAGAGGACGCCCTTAAGTAAGAACGAAAATTTGTTACCATGGAGGAAAAAGCAATGACAATGAATGTACGAGGTTACGCAGCACAGTCTGCCAAGGATGCCCTGGCCCCATATCGTTTTGAGCGACGCGATCAGCGGCCTGATGACGTGGCTATCGAGATACTCTACTGCGGCGTATGCCATTCTGACCTGCATACCGTCCGCAATGACTGGGCCAGCTGGTTTCCCACTACGTACCCGGTCGTGCCTGGTCATGAAATCATCGGCCGCGTAACAAGCGTCGGAAAGGATGTCAAACGCTTCAAACCGGGAGATCATGCCGGTGTCGGCTGCATGGTCGATTCGTGCCAGAAGTGCACAGCCTGCGAACAGGGACATGAGCAGTATTGCTCGGAGATCGCGACATTCACCTATAACCATGTTGACCGCCGCGACAAGATGCCTACCTATGGCGGGTATTCAGAGAAGATCGTGGTATCGGACAAGTTTGTGCTCAAGATCCCCGATGGGCTGGACCTGAAAGGGGCAGCGCCTCTCCTGTGCGCCGGCATCACCACCTGGTCACCGCTCCGACACTGGAAGGTGGAAAAAGGCAGCAAGGTTGCGGTTGTCGGCCTCGGCGGACTGGGTCACATGGCACTGAAGCTTGCGAATGCGCTAGGCGCTGATGTCACGCTGTTCACCCGTTCAGCGGGCAAAGAGAAGGATGCGCGCCGTCTGGGCGCCCACAATGTCGTGCTCTCTACCGACAAGGGCCAGATGACATCCGTGCAGAGACGGTTCGATCTGATAATCGATACCGTGCCCTATGTCCATGATCTCAACCACTATCTGCCGTCACTGACGATAAACGGCACGCTGGTGCTGCTTGGGTTTCTGGGCGGTCTGGATCCAATATTGAGCACCGTTCCGTTGGTGATGGGGCGCAGGTCGGTTGCGGGGTCAGTCATCGGCGGTATTGCCGAGACCCAGGAGATGCTCGATTTTTGCGGCAAACACGGCATCACGTCCGATATTGAAGTGATCAAGATCCAGGATATCAATAAAGCGTATGAACGCATGCTGAAAAGCGATGTGAAGTACCGTTTTGTGATCGACATGGCATCGCTGAAAGTTTAATGCCGAGGAGGTTGTCATGAAGAGTGTCACGGTTTTAATAGGATCCGGGTCGATAGGTGTCGCAATCGCACGCAGAGTGAGCGCTGGAAAACACATTCTGCTTGCCGATTTAAAAAAAGAGAATGCGGACGCCGCAGCCGCAGTTCTAAATAACGCAGGATTTGAAGTCAGCACTGCGACCGTCGATGTATCC
>DATKOU010000121.1:0-8444 GCA_035524455.1 Thermodesulfovibrionales bacterium
TAGTGATGCTTCCTTTTGCGTTTGTGGCAGCGCTTGGCACCGAGGTGGGCGGCAGGGTGATGAGCCTTGCGGGAAGGAGCGCGGCATTTGGATGGAGGCCGATGGAGTCGTATCTGACCGGCAAGAAGACAAAGAAGGAAGACAAGAAACAGGAACAGAAGAAATAACTGCCTTCACCCTGGCAGTTCCCGGGAACCCTTCACACTGCAAGTACCGGGAGCTGCCGGAGTACAAAAAATATCATCCCCCCTATCGCTCAACCCCCGAAGAGCCAGCGCTTCAGATTCCAGAAATGAATGACCTTTTGTGTGAACGCAGTCTGATCCACGTTTGTGGCCAGGTCCCTTAACTCCATTCTCGTCTTTTCTATCTCCAGATCCTGTGCCCTCTCCAGGCCACCATCCGCAATAAAATGGCGAATCTTTTCCATCTCTCCTGCATCAAGCCAGACGCCGTGCTTCCCACATTCATCTATGATCACCCCTGATATTTTTCCGAAATTCTTCCGGTTCATCAATTTTCCGCACCGAACGCACGAAATATATTCCACAGGGTCTTTCAGGGGTTCACGGAGATATTCATCCTTAAAATTGTCTCTGTACACATCGTATTCTCTGGTAAGGAGATGGAATTCTCCCCTGTCGAGCCAGAGTCCCCCGCAGCGCGGGCAGAGGTCATATTCTTCACCCCCCGCATTGTGAACATCGAGGGGTTGTTTGCACCTGGGGCACGCAGGAGGGCGGGCTTCCACTTTGTCCCTGAGATGACCACCACACAAAGGACAGATGGTGTACGCGGCATTGATATCCTTTCCGCAGAAGTCACATTTCCTGGTCTCGTTCATCCCCACTATCTTATTTCCAGGAAACTCCCCTGTCAAGGTTTTCCTTTTGTCATTTGGACCGTTTTGTCTTAAGATACAGGTATGGACACGAAACATCTCATGCAGCAGATAAAATTGAACTGCACCATCTCTGATGCCCATTTCTGGGGATATTACTCAATCTGTGGCTTGCTATTAAGGCTGAGGGAACTGTACAGAAATGAACGCTCTCTCACGCCATGGGATGAGATACCAAGGGGTGATATTACAGACTGGATCGCTTCCACCGAGGCACATTGGAAGGCCCTGGAACACCACCCGCTCCGACCTCTGGAGATCGGGGACAGTCTCTACGATCCCTTTGAAGTGGATGGACTAAACGATCTCCTTTCAGCTCAAGGGCTCGTCTATGGAGGCGGCTACGGGAGGTTTAACAAGCCCACTTTTTTCCTCGCACACCGCCTTGAGATCGCAGAACGTGGGGATTACCGGATATATTATGCGGGAAGGGAACTCTGCAGAGACCTCTCCACGTCCGTGGCCATGCTCCAGGGAAGATGTATATTCATGAGACTCGACTCACTTAAGATGCTCCTCTGGGATAAGCTCCAGGAATTACATTCGAGGAAGTTCGGGGGCGTGCTGAGGGAGGCCTTCGCATCACATGGGATTGAGGGCCCCTCTCTTTCTCCGGAAGCCCTCTCTTCCAAAATCGACTCCCTCGCTTCCCGTCTCTCGGATCTCTTCATACTCCACGAACTGGGTGAGGCATTCGAAGATGAATATGCGGACGAGTGGCTCAGTATTCTGAGCCATAATCAGGACAGAGCGACAGAGTTCTATGTGAGGGGGATAAAGGACCTTTTGGCAGATACCTCGGAAAAGGGACCCCTCAAGTGGATTACTGATTCCATGGATATACCTTTGCTCAATTTTTACATGGTCTTTATGGACGGGATCAGAAAGGAGATATTCCCAGGAATGGTCACTGCCTTTCAGACTTTTGTGGAAAACAGGGAGTGGTCCTTAATCGAGCACGCGAGGATGAATGGCTATAAAAAGGCAACAGAGCTCAGGGGGCATGTCCTTAGGTTGTGGAGAGAGGGAAAGGGAGATACGTTAGGAACCTCCATAAGAGAAATCCTGTCAGACAAGTGACATGTGCCATGGGGGAAGCGCACTGGGTAAATATATAGTTTCGTCGTAGATGGCAGATGTCACAGCTTTGGCTTGCGGGGAGTGCCCGCAGGCCTTAACAGTTCATCGCTCCCGTGTGGTAGCGTAAAATCTTGTGTGTAAAAACTTGAAGTAAAAAAAGAGCGGGTGTATTCTCCATTGTTCTGTCCAAGGAACAAGAAAGGAGGATACACCCATGTCAGTAAAGGAACTGACGAATTTAAAGGTAACAGATTTATGGAAGGAATACAACGGTCTTGGAGATTTCTGGGATATGCAGGAGGAGGCGGTAAAGGATTTCAGGAGGCGGTTCATCGAGAGGGCCCTTGAAGCGGAGCGAGATTTGCTGATAGGGTGCAGGTACTATGAGCGAGCATCGGAGCGGAAGGACTATCGTAACGGGTACTGGAGGAGATGGATCACAGTAAAGGATGGGCGGCTTGAGATACGGATGCCGAGGATGAGAGGACTTCACTATGAGAGCGGCATCATCCCGCGGTACAAACATCGGGTGGATGAAGTAGACTCGGCGTTGCTGAAGGTGTTTCTTTACGGGGCCAGTACGAGACTTGCGGGGGAGGCGCTGAGGCCGCTCTTGGGCGAAGGGGTGAGTGCCCAGACGATCTCCAATATTGCGGGGAGCCTGGATGAGGATCTGAAGAGATACCACCGCCGCAGAGTCCAGGACCTATATCTCTATCTTTTTTTAGACGGCATAATCCTGAAGACCAGGACGGGGTTTGGGGCGAAAAAGAAGGCGGTGCTGGTGGCTTACGGGATCAAGGTGGATGGCAGGAGGGAGCTCATCGACTTTACGGTCACCAATGCCGAGAGTGAGAAGAGATGGTGGAGGTTTCTCAATGACCTTGCCCGCAGAGGGCTGAGGGGCGAGGCGTTGGGGTTAGTGGTGACTGACGGCAACCCGGGGCTGGAGAACGCCGTGGACCTTGTCTGGCCTTTTGTGAAGAGGCAGCGGTGCTGGGCGCACAAACTCAGGAATGTGGCCAATTATCTTAAGAGGAAGCATGTGGATCGGTGCATGAAGGAGGCGGCTGCGATTTATAAGGCCACCAATAGGAAAGAGGCCGAGCAGGCCTACGGCAAATGGCAGAAGAAATGGACTCCTCTCGCCCCAAAGGCTGTCAAATGCCTGGAGAAGGACCTGGAGGAGTTGCTTAATTTCTACAGTTGCCCCAAGGAAATATGGGTTAAAGTGCGAACCACCAACGTCATTGAGAGGGCCTTCAGGGAGGTGAGGAGAAGGACGAGGCCCATGAGCTGTTTCAACAACGTCCAGAGCATCGAGAGAATTGTTTACGCAAAGTTAACTCACTTGAACGAGCAATGGGGAAGCAAGCCCTTAAAGGAATTTACACATAACGATTGACATTACCTCCCGTGTCAATTTGCTTGCATAAGTAGGTTTCAAGAGATACAATGTCTTTGAATCATGAAAGTCGTTTCATCTAAGGCAGAGAGGAATCCGAGATCTTCATTGATTAAGCCACGCCTCATCACAATCATCGTCTTTTCTCTCACCGCATCCCTGCTGGCCCCACAGGAATGGGAAGAATAACGCGATGACGAAAGATAAAAAACTGAACGAGTTAAAAACTCTCCTCACCGTTTCTTCTCTCATCAACTCTACTCTCGATCCCTCAACGGTCCGTGAAAAAACAATTGAGGCCATTACGACTCTTCTCGATGCGGAAGCAGGCAGCCTTCTGCTTCTTGATGAAGAAAAAGGTGGCCTGTTCTTTGATGTGGCAACAGGTGAGAAGGGAGCCCGATTGAGACATTTTAGACTCGCGAACGGAGAAGGGATCGCGGGATGGGTTGCAGAGCATAAACAACATCTCATCGTGAATGATGTTCGCTCCGATCCCCGTTTCTCTAAAAGAGCGGATGAGAAAAGCGGGTTTACCACAAAAAGTATATTATGCGTGCCTCTGTGTTCGAAGGGCAGAGTCATCGGCGTTATCGAGGGGATCAACAAAAAAAAGGGGACCTTCCTGGAAGAGGATATCAGAGTCATGACAGCCCTCGCAGATCAGGTAGCGATTGCCGTAGAAAATGCAGAACTCTATACTGAGTTGAAAGAGGCACTTTACAGCATGGCGGAAGCCCTGGCAGGCGCCATTGAACTGAGAGATTCGCAGACCGGAATTCATATACGGCGGGTAATGGATTACAGCCTCATTATAGGAAGATACTTGGGGCTGAATCAGGAGGAACTCGAAACACTTAAGTTATCTGCCGCCCTTCACGATATCGGAAAACTCGGAGTAAGAGATGACATATTACTTAAACAGGGATATCTCAATGAGGAGGAATTACGGGCAATGAAATGCCATACTGATTATGGATCTGAGATTCTCACCCACATAAAGCATCTCAATAAGGTGATACCTGTGGTGAGGGGTCACCATGAGCACTACGACGGCAAGGGATATCCTGATGGCCTGAAAGATAGTGATATTCCTATCGAAGCCAGGATCATTGCAGTTGCAGATGCCTTCGATGCCATGATCACCGATCGACCTTACAGAAAAAAGCTCAGCATGCAGGGAGCGTTTGAAGAACTCAAACGATGTTCGGGCACTCAGTTCGCACCTGAGGTTGTGAACGCACTTTTCACCGCATGGAATAACGGTGAATTGAATTTCTCATGAGCATTGTACTATGCCCGTGGGTCTATTCATTGTAACTCCACGGTAGCCGTGTCTTGGTTTTCTGCCATTGTCTTACCACCCTTGCATATTGCCCTGTGAAATATTAGAATCATACATCATGCAGATACTGAAAACATCTCATGAGATTGAGACCTTTCTCTCTCTCCTCAGGGAGCGTGCATCCGGCGGCTCCCCCAGAGTTGAAAAGACAGTGAAAAGGATACTCTCTGACGTGAAGAGAGACGGCGATAGTGCCGTGATTCATTACACAGAGAAATTTGACTCCCTCAAAGTCAAAAACCTCAGGATAACGCCAGCAGAGGTCACACGCCATGCAAATAAGGCGGACAGGAAGATCGTGAGATCCCTTGAGCGTTCTGCAAAAAGGATTTGTTCTTTTCACAGGATGCAGAGAGAAGAATCATGGGTTATCTGGGATACAGAATATAAGAAGATTCCGCTCGGGAAAGGCCTGCAGAGAAAGAAGGTTTCCCGCGGCGCTCTTCTGGGCCAGATGCTGACTCCACTCAAGAGGGTCGGTGTCTATGTCCCAGGAGGAAAGGCATCCTATCCTTCCACCGTGCTTATGAATGTGATCCCGGCCCAGGTGGCAGGAGTAGGGGAGGTCGCCCTTAGTGTGCCTACTCCGCGCGATGAAGTGAATCCCTATGTCATGGCAGCTGTCGAGATGTTGGAAGTGAAGGAGGTGTACCGCATTGGCGGTGCCCAGGCAGTGGGGGCCATGGCGTATGGCACCAGGACCATCCCGAGGGTTGACAAGATCGTGGGACCAGGGAATATTTTTGTGGCCATGGCAAAGAAGCTTGTGTTCGGAGAGGTGGATATTGACATGATCGCAGGCCCCAGCGAGGTGCTCATCATTGCTGACAAAACAGCCAACCCCCGCTTTATTGCCGCAGATCTTCTGAGTCAGGCAGAGCATGATGAGCTTGCCTCTTCCACCCTCATTACCGATTCAGGGCCACTTGCTGTGGCAGTGCAGAAAGAGCTCAAAAGCCAGCTTGCAGACTTAAAGAGAAAGGCGATCGCAGAGAGCTCCATAAAGAATTACGGAGCGATCATAGTGACAACAGACATGGAAAAGGCAGTTAAGCTCTCCAATGAGATCGCGCCCGAGCATCTGGAGGTCATGACTCGAAACCCCTTTGCCCTTCTTTCCGGCATAAGGAATGCGGGCGCCATTTTTCTGGGACCATGGACCCCTGAGCCCCTTGGAGATTACGCAGCAGGACCGAACCATACCCTTCCCACAGGAGGTACCGCACGCTTTTTCTCACCCCTGGGTGTCTATGACTTTGTAAAACGCTCCAGCCTCCTCAGTTTCTCGAGGGAGGGTTTTCTGGGACTTGCAAAGACGGTGATGACCGTATCCGAGATCGAGGGATTAAATGCCCATGGCAATACCATCAGGGTGAGACTTGAAAAAAGCTAACATCACCGCATTGGTGAGACCGAACATCCGCACTCTCCGTGCCTATGAAGCAAAGGAGATACCCTCCAAGGCAAAGCTGGATGCCAATGAAAGCCCCTATCCTTTGGCAGACTGTCTTTCCCATAAATTTGTAATTCCGTTGGGACGGGTGATGACCAACCGTTACCCGGATCCTGAGGCAAAGGAGCTGAAGAAGGTGGTGGGGACTTATTTCGGGGTCCCGTCAGGGAATCTCCTCCAGGGAAACGGTTCCGACGAACTAATCTCTTCCCTCATCACCACCTTCGGTGGCCCTGTGCTGTATCCGGTTCCCACCTTCTCCATGTACGGGATTATCTCTCAGGCCCTGGGTCAAAAGGGGATCGCGGTCCCACTGGACAGATCTTTTGACATCGATTTGGAAAGGGTCTTGAAGGCAATGCATAACCTTAACCCGAAACTCATCTTCCTCAGCTCGCCCAACAACCCCACAGGGAATTGTTTTTCTCCTGGGAAGACTTTGAAGATCATCGAGAAGTCAAAGGGCATTGTGGTAGTGGACGAGGCATACCAGCCCTTTTCCAGCCAGAAGGGCTTCCTCCCATTTCTCAAAGACTATCAGAACCTTGTGATCATGAGGACATTGAGCAAGATTGGCCTTGCAGCACTCCGTCTCGGCTTTCTCATCGCTCACACAGAGATTATACGAGAAGTGAATAAGGTGAGATTGCCCTTCAATGTCAATTCCATTTCCCAGGCTCTTGCCATAGCTGCACTGAAAGATAGAAGGAGGCTGCGTTCTTCCATAAAGACAATCATCAGAGAAAGGGAGCGGCTTCAGGAAGAGATGGGAAAAATAAGGGGCGTTACCACCTTTCCTTCAGAGGCGAATTTCATCCTGTTCAAGGTGAAGGACCCTGACAGCGTGTGTTCTTCACTGCTGAAAAAGGGTGTCCTTGTGAGGAACATACATAGTGGAATAAAGGGGTGCCTCAGGGTGACTGCGGGTACGCCTGAAGAAAATACCCTCTTTCTCAAGGCATTGAAAAGTGCATCCACAGAAGGTTCCCCTCCACTGGTGCAAGGGTAATAAGAACCGCCTCATCAGGGGCACATGAAAAGAAGAACTCTTTTGTCCCTCGTCCTCTTCTTCTTATGTCATTAACCCTTGAAGCCGCCAGGAACAAGGGTGAGCCTGTCCACGTCAAGAAAGGGGATCGCCTCACATTCACAAACGGGATGATTCAGGTGAGGGAGAAGGCAGGAGAGAGAGGGACATGGATCGTGGTGAACATCTCGGGAATTCCTGTCCTCTCAACACCAGGGTGAGTCCGGTCCATGCCCTCTTTGTACATGATAAAATTCCTTATTTCTTCTTCTTTTTTGCTGCGGTCTTTTTAGTGCCGCAGGGAGAAGACTTGCTGCCCGACTTACACGCCATTTTTCCCCCTCCTTTCCCAAAAGATATTCTATTTTCACTATACCAATCCTTCGAAGTGCTGTCAAACAAAAATCGTCCGTTTATAACAGCTCAAAAAAATGAATTGGCTGTTGCCCTTTTTTCCTTTATACTATACCGAGCGATGACCATGAGCGCAGTGATGCAGTTCCTCTATAATCTCGTCCTTGCCCTCTGGGTGGGAGGGATTTCCATTTTTACCTTCATCGTCACCCCTCTGATATTCAGATCCTTCGGAAGGGATATGGCGGGTGAGGTGGTTGGGAAGCTCTTCCCCGGCTATTTTCTTTACACCCTCCTCCTTTCAGTAGTGGCACTCATCCTTTTTCTCGCATCACGACCCTCCCTCGGGAAATCAGCACATACCTGGTCCCTGCCTCTCATTGTATTAGCCATCATCATAAACCTTTTTGTATCCCTTAAGCTCCATCCCGAGATAAAAAAGATAAAGCAGGAGATCCCTTCCTTTGAAGCTGCTCAAGAGTCACCCCTCAGGAAGAGATTCGGGCAGCTCCATGGGGTGAGTGCCACCCTTAACCTTATTCTCCTTGCCGATGGTGTCGTCCTCTTCGTCATCAGTACTGTTTTGAAAAAACAATAGGACAATCAAGGAGACACTTTTTTACCCATTAGTAATGAACAGTCTTGAGCGCTTTTGCGTGATTCAGTGGCGAGTTATCAGCTATGAGCTTCTTTTGCTTCTGCGTTTTTGTTCTTCAGTACTTTTGGTATAATGAGTGGCTAGGGAAACTCAGGAAGAAGGCTCATGAGCTTCCACTGCTTGATACCGTTCTCGGTCACATAGGCCCATTTCTGGTTATCGATGAGACTCCTGAGTCTGTTTGCAGTAAGGGTGTAGTACTCGATCTCCACCTGTACCAG
>DATKOU010000122.1:0-7345 GCA_035524455.1 Thermodesulfovibrionales bacterium
TGAGGGGTATATAGACTCTGACACATACATTTCGGGGAGAAGTATTGATGCGGCATTGTGCGCGGCAGGAGCGGTCATGGAGGCAGCGAAGCAATGCAGGGAGGGCAAGGTCTCGAGGGCCTTCTGCGCAGTGAGGCCGCCCGGGCATCACGCAGAGGCTGACCGTGCAATGGGGTTTTGTATCTTCAACAATGTGGCGGTGGGAACACGGTTTGCGCAGAAGATCGGCTTCGAAAAGGTCTTTATCATCGATTTTGATGTGCACCACGGAAACGGTACCCAGCATATCTTTGAGGAAGACGAGAGCGTCTACTACTTCAGCACTCACCAGTATCCCCATTACCCAGGGACAGGGAGTGATTCCGAGCACGGCACGGGAAAGGGCAAGGGCTTTACTCGTAACATTCCCATGATGAGCGGCTCAGGGGACAGGGAATTCTTCTCCGCGTATCATGACCTCCTTCCCCGGATGGTGAAGGAGTTTGATCCCGGCATTCTCATGGTGTCTGCCGGATATGACATCCATAGAGATGACCCATTGGCATCCATCAGGGTTTCTGATGAGGGAATCAGGGATATGGTGAAATCCATACTCTCCCTTCGTCTCCCCACGGTATTTTCCCTGGAAGGGGGATATAACCTGAAAGCCCTGGGAGGGTCGGTCCTCATCACCATTGAAGAGATGATGAAGGATTAATCCACCGCATCTATGAGCTCCTTGTTCCGAGAGAGCATCCGTCTCTTGACAAGACAATGGCCCTTCCCGATTGTACCAGGGTCTACATACCTCCCAACACTCTGCACTTATGTAATGTCAATGTCTGCTCTTGCGGACGGCACATAACCCTTCCGCCTCAGGCGGATTGCCATTGGAGCCGGACACCTCTGAGGCATTTATGAATTATCAAGGTTTAAAGAAGGAGTCAGGTGGGAACCGCGGCGTTCCTGTGCTATTGTGCGGGCTTGAACATCAACACTGACAGCGGCGGCAGGGTGAAGGTAATGGAATACGGCCGGTGCTGGAAAGGAGCGTTCTCCGCATATACGCCCCCTGCATTTCCCAGATTGCTTCCCCCGTAAAGGGAAGAGTCGCTGTTCAGAACTTCTCTGTAAAACCCTGACTTGGGAACCCCCAGCCGGTAATTTTGCCTCGGCACAGGGGTGAAGTTGTATACAAAAACCGTGAAGTCATCATGGCTCTTTGCCCTTCTGAGGAACGAGACGATGCTGCCTTCCACATCGTGGAAATCGATCCACTCAAATCCCTTATGGTCAAAATCGATCTCATAGAGGGACGGCTCGGCCCTGTAAATTCCGTTAAGGTCCCTGACAAAGCGCTGGAGCCCCTTGTGCGGCTCGTGCTCCAGGAGATGCCAGTCGAGGCTCTTGTCAACATTCCATTCATCCCACTGCCCAAACTCTCCGCCCATGAAGAGGAGCTTCTTCCCGGGATGACCGTACATGAACCCGTAGAGCATCCTCAGATTCGCAAACTTCTGCCACATGTCCCCAGGCATCTTGTTCAATAATGATCCCTTTCCGTGCACCACCTCGTCATGGGAAAGGGGAAGGACAAAATTCTCTGTAAAGGCGTAGAGGAGGCTGAAGGTGAGATTGTTGTGGTGATACTTCCTGTGCACAGGGTCCTTGGAGAAGTACTCCAGGGTATCGTTCATCCAGCCCATGTTCCATTTCATGCTGAACCCCAGCCCGCCGATGTAGGTGGGCCTGGAGACATTGGGCCATGCGGTGGACTCTTCGGCAATGGTGAGTATCCCGGGATGGTACTGGTGGGATACCTCATTAAACTTTTTGAGAAAATCGATAGCCTCCAGGTTTTCTCGGCCGCCGTACATGTTGGGAATCCACTCCCCTTCCCTTCTCGAGTAATCGAGGTAGAGCATAGACGCAACCGCGTCTACGCGGAGACCGTCGAGATGGTATTTTTCGAACCAGAACATGGCATTGGATATCAGGAAGTTTCTCACCTCGTTCCTGCCATAATTGAATATCTTTGTGCCCCAATCAGGGTGGAACCCTTTCTTCGGATCCGCGTGCTCATAGAGGCATGTGCCATCAAAGAATCCCAGACCATGCCCATCGGTGGGGAAATGCGCGGGCACCCAGTCCAGGACTACCCCAATGCCTTTCTGGTGGCAAAGGTCTATAAAATGCATGAAATCCTTGGGAGTGCCGAACCTGCTTGTGGGCGCAAAATAGCCAAGGGTCTGATACCCCCATGATGCATCAAGAGGGTGTTCTGTGATGGGAAGAAGTTGGATATGCGTATAGCCCAACCCTGTGACATAGGGTATCAGCCGCTCTGCAATCTCCTTGTAGGAAAGCCACCCATCACTTCCTTCAGCTGTCCTCATCCATGAGCCGAGATGGACCTCGTATAGTGCCACAGGGGATGCCAGCCAGTTCCTCTCCGCCCTCTTTGCCATCCAATGGCTGTCGTTCCATCCGAACCCCTCGATGTCATACACAATGGAGGCACTTTTGGGCCTCACTTCAAAATAAAAACCGAAGGGGTCGGCCTTTTGGGTGACATAGCCGCTGAATCTTGACCGTATCTCAAACTTGTACAGAGTTCCCTCACCCAATCCTGGGATGAAGATCTCCCAGATTCCGGAATCACCCAGACTTTGCATCGGATGGGGGCCGCTGTCCCAGCCGTTGAAATCGCCGATGACGCTCACAGCCTCTGCATTGGGTGCCCATACCGCAAAATGAACACCCTTCATCCCTTCAACTTCCCTTATATGGGAGCCGAGCTTCTCATATTTCTTGTAATGGCTGCCCTCTCCTATAAGATGGAGGTCAAATTCAGTGAGCACCCGCATCCTTTTCTCAGGACCCATGGGTATCTCCTCCCCCTTGGCGGGTCGTTCCGGAGCCTCTGGGCGCTTTCTTCTTCCTGAAATCCACTTTCACCACATTGGGGCCAGCCTTTTCCTCTTCATCCTTCCCGGGCGGCATTTCATGTGAAGTCTGCGGTGCTGAAATGAACTGGCATTGCAGTTCAGGAGAATAGATGGCAACGATGTCTTCTGCGGGGACGAAACATTTTTGGGGGGCTGTGCCGAATACAAGGGTTGAGGAAATGCCGGAGTCATTCCACACGAAGTTCATGTGCACATTAAAGACCAGGACAAGGCCGTCCTTTTTTTCTTCCTCGGTGAAGCCGCGTTTTCCGATGATCACATGTTCTGAATATCTCGCCACAATGAAGACACGGCCCACTATATCGAGGATTTCGTGGAATACCTTCTTCTTCAGTTCATTCAGCTTCTGGTCCATGAGCGAATTGTAGCAGATTCCAGAGGTTTTGACATCAGCACACTACAAAAAACCAACCAAAAAAAACGAATAAAATAAACAAAACATCTTGACCTTTTTTGAAATTTATGTAAAATTATCAATGAAGTTTCGGAAGTTTTTGTCGTATGTCGTTGACAGGGCCGCAAAGACTTTGGACTTTGCGGTTTTTTTGTGGCACAATTTCCGTAATCTTCACTACTTTTATCTCGAAAAAGTTTTTTCGAGGAAACATCTTTAGCAAGGAGGTATCGCAGGATGGAGAAGGGAACTGTGAAATGGTTCAATGAGTCCAAGGGCTTTGGATTCATCACCAGGGAAGGCGGCGGAGATGTGTTTGTCCATTATTCCGCTATTCAGGACAACGGTTTTAAGTCCCTGGCTGAAGGCCAGGCAGTGAGCTTTGAGATCGTTGATGGCCCCAAAGGCCCGAAAGCGGTAAACGTAACAAAAAATTAAGCCAATAACAATGCAGGCCTTCCCGGGCCTGCATCTCTCACGTCCCCCTCAGTGTTCACAGAAGATGGGTGCATTGATAAAATACTAGAGGTTCCCATTGTGGATGCTCAATTCAGCATGAACGGATGATCGGGTAATGACATGGAGGATTCTGAAGAGCAGGTAGAGATCGTGAATGAAAAGGGCGAAGTCATTGGCCTAGCTCCACGCGCTGAAGTTCATTCTAATCCTTCCCTGATGCATAGGGTCGTGCATGTCCTTGTATTCGATCCCGGAGGCAGACTGCTCCTCCAGAAACGCTCCCTCACCAAGGATGTGGCTCCAGGCAAGTGGGACACCTCAGTGGGAGGCCATGTGGGGATAGGTGAGGCAATGGCCCTCTCTGCCGCAAGAGAAATGGAGGAGGAACTGGGCATTTCTGACTGTGATATGGAGTATCTCTACTCATATGTTCACCGGGGCCGGAACGAAACAGAGCTTGTGTGCACCTACCGCTGCATTTACAGCGGAGATATCCCTTTCAACAAAAACGAGATTGATGAGGTGAGGTTCTGGAGCCTTGAAGAGATAAAGAGCGCCATGGGCAAAGAGATACTAAGCGCGCATTTTGAGGACGAATTCAAGACATATCTTGGTCATACCCCGCGCACATCAGGTCCATAGATATATTTGTGCAGCTGGAGATTCAGTCTCACCTCAAGCCTCTCTTCCATAATCCATTGCGAGAGGTCCTTTGGATGGAGCATCCCGAAGGCAGGGGAAAAGAGTAGGGTGCATTTTCCGGTAAGAGAATGTTCCTTTACAAAATATCTTGACCATTCATAATCTTTCCTTCCGGTGATGACGAATTTGAGTTCATCCACAGGTCTAAGCAGATCGAGATTGGACATGAGGAATGTATTTGCCATACCGCTCCCCGGGGTCTTTACATCAAGGATGAGGACCGCCCGTTGGTCCACCTGCCGTATGTCCTGGCTTCCGTTCGTCTCTATGAGTACCCTGAATTCATGGTCAAGGAGCCTCTTTGTCAGGGAAAGGACACCTGGCTGGAGCAACGGTTCTCCTCCTGTAATCTCCACTGTCCTCAGGCCTATGGCACGCACCTTCCCTGTTATTTCATCCTCTGTGAGTTCTGTGCCTTCCTCATACGCATACACCGTATCGCAATAGGAACATTTCAGGTTGCAGCCTGACATGCGTACAAATGTGCAGGGCACGCCCGCATAACTGGATTCCCCCTGTATGCTCGCGAATATCTCGCAGACCTTCATGGGCTAAATAAGATATCTGGGTGTTGAAAGATAGCGTCCATGGTGAAAGGTATCATGTTTGGGTCTTTGATGTCAAAAGAGGGTGATGGTGAAAATAGTGAACGCTTGGCCACTTTACAAAAAATCAAGGAAGTACCGGTGAGGGGAGAAAAAAGGCGGGATTGCTCCCGCCTTTTTTTCATGCTCGGAGAATAGGAACTTAGCTTGCTTTCTTCATTTCTTTGCCGCAGGTGCATTTGCCAGGGTTCTGGCTGATGGTGTCGCATTTGCACTCTGGGCCACATCCGCACACATACTTGCCATTGGTCTTAAAGGTCCTTTCTTTTGCCCATCCTTCGCCCTTCAGCTGGGCCTTGCCATCCTCAATCTTTGTCACTTTTGCCTTGACCATTTCTTTGCCGCAGGTACACTTGCCGGCATTCCGCGACATGGTGTCGCAGTTGCATGACTCACCGCAGTTGCATGCATAAATCTCATCTCCTGCTTTGAGTTCCATCTTGCTCTTTCCGGCGGCGATAGCGAATGTGACGAGCGCGACAGTGAGCATTACTGACAATGCTATCAAGAGAGTCCTTTTCATCCTTTTTCCTCCTTAAATATAAAGATAGTTTATCAAATATAATCTAAATTTAGAAATTTGTAAACTTTCTCTAAGCAGCCCTGCAACGTTTCTTGTATCATCATGCTCGTCCCTCTAATGATTACTGTTCCGGCTGCGCAGCAATTAAACCTATGCGATGATGAAACCTGTCGCGATAAGGCTGTACAAGCTCTATAAATCTTGAATCAGCTGCCATAGCCCGATCGCAGAGGTTAAGGGCCTCTCTGAGGGCAGTGAGCACAATCTCCGGGCGTCCCACTTTGGTCGCCAGCTTATCAAAGAGAGTGGTAGCGGTCATAACCTGACTGAGTGCATCCGGTTCTGTCAACCCTGCGTCTGATTTTCGTACTGCCTGAAGTGCACGACATACCATTACAATTGCCTCATACGGTTTTCCCTTTTCGTCAAGACGGACTGCTTTCCCGTATAACCGTGAGGCCATACGCACCTTTCGCGAATCACCAAACTTTTTTCGGAATGACCACATGCTGAGAAACCCTTTAGTGCGTTTCAGCGACTCCTTTGTCATTGTTATTTGAACCATGGGTATTTTAGAATCTTGCCGATAGGGAACACAATAGCACAGCTTCCTCACCATCCCCTGCTGCTGTTCTGAGGAGCATTTTTACCATTCCGGTAATAGTGGCATCCCTTGGGTACTTTGTGGACATCTACGATCTTATCCTCATCCGGGCATGGTCATCCCCATCACCTTTTCATTCCAGTTTGCGAAGGAGCCCCTCGACGTCATTTAAGGCGCCGCTGTGGGTGCGATATGTCTCGTCATCACTTTTTACGCCCTCTACATCAGGAAGACACCTTTCATAAGGACCTCAATTATGTTGAGGAGTAGGGGGTGAGGAAGTGATCGGTGTTATGCTGGTCTTATTTGCAAAGCGGTATATATAACGTTTGACGTTTAACGTAAAGCGTTATATACTATATGAGGTGATAAAATCATTCAAAAACAAAGAAACAGAGAACGTCTATCAACTGGAGGGTTCCGGCAAATTGCCGGGGGATATTCAGCAGGTTGCATTGAGGAAATTGCGCATGATAAATAACGCTATAAATCTGCTTGACTTAAGAATACCTCCTGCCAACAAGCTGGAAAAACTCAAAGGCGACAGGAGGGGGCAGCACAGCATTAGGATTAATGATCAGTGGCGCATATGCTTCACGTGGAGAGACGGGGATGCGTATGAAGTGGGAATAACAGATTACCATTAGAAAGGAGACCATGAAAAAGAAATTATATCCCGTACATCCGGGCGAAATCCTTTCGGAGGAGTTTCTTAAGCCGATGGGTCTAAGTCAGAATAGGCTTGCTCTTAACATAGGGGTATCGGCACGGCGAATAAATGAGATAGTTCTCGGGAAACGGGGGATTACGGCTGATACCGCACTCAGGTTAGCAAGGTTTTTTGGAACATCCGCCCAGTTCTGGACAGGGCTGCAGTCGCAATACGATTTGGATGTGACCGCGGAAGCGCTTCGTGGACGCCTGGAGCGGGAAGTGAAGGCATACGCGAAGGCTTTATGAATAGGCCATCTGCTCGGTTATGATAGCTTCCTAGTGAATTGGTAATTAACTCTGTGCAGTTCGGCACCAACCCGAGGGCCACCATTGCGTCCACAGCCCAACTTCATCCGTGGCATGGTCATCCCCATCATCTTTTCATTCCAGTTTGCG
>DATKOU010000123.1:0-23178 GCA_035524455.1 Thermodesulfovibrionales bacterium
TCTATGAAGGCGAGATTTTTTCAAAGAGGGACAACTACCACATCACTGGACTTGAGATAGAGAAGACCGGACCAAAGGAGTACACATTGAAGACAGCGTCATTCACCACCTGTGATGCACCTGTCCCTGCGTGGTGTTTCAAAGGCTCTGATGTTGATGCTGTTGTGGGTGAAAGGCTCAAGGCGAGAAGTGTCACTTTCAACATAATAGATGTTCCTGTATTTTACTCTCCCTACCTCTCTTCAGCGTTGGGCAAAGAAAGAAAGACAGGGTTTCTGACCCCGGTTGTTGGCTTAGTAAGTTCCAAGGGTGTTCATCTTGAGCTGCCTTTTTACTGGGTGATCTCTGAGAATATGGATGCCACATTCCTGCCGGATATTTACACGAAGACCGCTGTGGGCGAGGGTCTGGAATACAGATTCGTTGAGCCTGACGGGTCCAAGGGCAATTTCTGGTTGTATCATCTCAAGGACAAGAACTTTGCTGACCCGTTATGGATCGCAAGAGGAACTTACGACAGAGACCGTGAGAGCCCGGTCACGGGATACCTCAATCTGAACTATGTAACACCGGTTGATCTGTATAATGAGTATAATCCCTATATTTTTTCGAAACAGCGTCTCTTTGATTCGCTTTCTTATCTTAACCAGACGACCGGGAGGTTTTTGGACTCCACCGGGGAGGTATCTGCTAAGTTCAGCGGTTCACGTCTTTATCTTGATGCCCAGTATCTCGTTGACCTGCAGGAGGGCGTAAATCAGTCCACCATTTTGCAGAAGCTGCCCGAAGCGGGATATTTCATCAACCCGCGAAGGATTGGCCCGCTGGTGTTTTCTCTGTCATCCAATGCCGCAGAATTCTGGAGAGACCAGGGTGTTTCCGGTCAGAGGGTGGATATCTACCCAAGGTTCTCCTATTCTTTTGGAAGTGACATTATCATCGATCAGGCCTTGGGATTGCGGGAAACTGCATATTTTCTTAATAATGCCGATGTGACGGGAAGTTCGCCTCACAGGGAAAGCCTCGACTATACCATTATCGCACATACAAGACTCACAAAGAACTATGGTTCCTTCACCCATATCATTGAACCGTCGCTGAGCTATACCTTTATTCCGAATGCCGAATCAAGTCTTCCCCTCTTTGACTCCACAGAGCTTTACACAAAGACCTCCACAATACAGCTGGCCCTTCTCAACAGGTTCATAGACAGCAAAGGTGAGTTCCTGACCGTGAAGCTCACCCAGCCATATGACACGTACCTCCACGGAAACTCCGTTCTGCCGCTGCCATATGACACATACCTCCAAGGAAAATCCTTTCAGCCACTGCAATTGCAGGTTGCCATCCAGAGACCGATAACCTTCAGGAATGAGACGTTGCTTGACGTAAACACAGGCAGCCTTGAAGAGGTCAATTCTGATATAACCACGCCAATGCCCGGCAAGGGATCACTGAGCATAGGCGAAAGATACAATAGAACGCAGAACATACTCTTCTTCACCTTTGCAGCGAATTATAGTTTCTCGAAGGCAGTTTCTGCAGAGGGGAATTTCTGGTATGACGCAAAAAGCGGGAGCCTCAGCAATGTTATCGCAAAACTGAAATACCAGCAGCAGTGCTGGGGGGTAACCACAGTGTTCACCAAGAGCGAGACTCATGGTGTCAGCGTCTCTTTACTTTTTGACCTCCTGGGGCTCGGGACCATCAAGGCATTTTGAGAAATGTATCAGTGTTTCTGTAATCTCCTCAGAAGACCTTCTATCATCTCAACCGCTTTGGCGACGGAAGTTCTGTCTGCTGCTATCAGAAGTTCGGGATGAGGAGGCTCTTCGTAAGGAACGGAGAAACCCGGAACCGGCCAGCCGGCTTCACCTTTTTGATAGATTTCCCTTGGCGCCCCGCGGGTTTCGGAGCGTAGTCTCTCCCTCTCGATACATAATTCAACCGGACATTTCAGGTAAATTTCGGCATAGCGCGGGATAACCTGCCGCGCGAGGTCCCGCCATTTCCTTAGATTCCCCGTTGCGTCGATGATTACGGCATGGCCATGTTCCGTAAGGACTGACGCGGTGTACACAAGGCAACGATATACAATATCTCTTTCAGAATCGGAATAGGTCGGCTCAGGGGTAACGACTTTTCTCAATGCGTCCATGCGGAGCATAATGAAATCCGGATGGAGTTTTTTTACTTCATCCGCAATTGTGCTTTTTCCGCTTCCTGGAAGGCCTGTGATCCATAGTGCCATTGAACTCATATATTGAGAGTTTATCATAATGCAGGACTATGAAAAAGCCGTCAGATGAGGCAATTCGTCCTGCACTTAAGGATTTGTTCTTGCAGACTCAGGATAACAATAATTGATTTTCCCTTGACCTTGATTCACCCACGCTGGTCACATAAATCGCAGGCTGCCCGAGGACAGGGCATTTTGCTTCGCAGATGCCGCAGCCAATACAGAGTTCAAGATCTACCCGCGGCTGTTTGAGAACGTGTTCTTTGCCCTCCCTGTCTTTTGCCTTTGCCTCTTCAAACCATATTGCCTTTCTGGGTGTGGGGCAGACCTCTTCGCATACGATACACGGGGTGGCATGGGCATAGGGAAGACATCTGCCCTTGTCAATCATGGCGAGCCCTATCTTTACCTTCATCTTATCCTTTAATTCCAGTCTCTTAATGGCACCTGTGGGACATACCTGGCCGCAGAGGGTACACCGGAATTCGCAATACCCTATTCTCGGAATGAGCACAGGTGACCAGATCCCCTCAAGTCCTGCCTCGATGAGGGTTGGCTGCAATCCATTGGTAATGCATACCTTCATGCACTCGCCGCATTTCACACATCTCTTGAGGAATTCCCTTTCCTCGAGAGAGCCGGGTGGCCTGATGAGCCTCGGTTGGGAAAACCCTGACTTCGAGAGGGGTACTGACCTCATCAAAGGGACGGCAATCACACCCGAGAGCACGGAGGTGACTACCCTCCTCCTGCCCAGATCCATTGCCCCGGCGGCCTTCTTTTGTGCGAATCCGAAGCTCACCGTGTTCTGGGGACAGATATCATCACAGTTCCAGCAGTAAAGACACTCGGTGTCCCTCCATTCGTCTTTCCTGTCAGGAGAAGCATTTCCCTGACAGGCCGTGGCGCAGGCGCCACACGAAGTACACCCCTCGCTCACCGACCTCTTCAGCAAGGAAGATTTCGAGAGCATTCCCAGAAAGGCACCAAGGGGACAGAGATACTTGCACCAGAACCGCTTTTCCACAAGATTGAGACCAAGAACCAGGAAGAAGAGAGTACCGATGAATATCGCTTGATTGTAAAAAGGCTGCTGAAAGGAGAGGATGGTTTTTTTCAAAAAGGAATAGATGAACTCCGATATGTCCACAACCCCTTTAGTATTGAGATTGTAAACAGCATCAAAGAATGCCCTCACCCCGTAATTGAATAAGGGATACACACTCACCGAGAGCGACCTGATAAGGAGGGAGAGAGGATCCATGATGCCCACCAACTGAAGGGTGAACACAGAAGACGCAAGGATGAATGCCAGGATATAGTACTTTACCCTGTACCAATTCTTCGGGGCTCTCTCAGGACGTTTCTTCTTCAGCGACCCCACCATATTATTCAATGTTCCCAGGGGACATATCCATCCGCAGAATACCCTTCCAAGGAGGAGTGTCGCGACAATCATGATGAGGGAGAGGGAAAAAGCCTTGGCAGCAGTGTGGGCAGCGAGGACTGTTGTGGTTAATATCAGGGGATCAAAATCAAGAAAGATTTTTGCAGGGTATCCCAGTACGTCATTCCCCTTTGACTCTGCCTGAACAAAGAGAAAGAGGAAAATGACTAAAAATATCCCCTGGGAGATCCTTCTAAGGTTCTGCATAGAGGGGTCTCAGGCCGTGATTCTCCTGATCTTGAGCTTAGAAATGTCCATAGTACCGAGGCCCATCTTGTCTCCTGCCCTCACATATCCAAGGTCACTTCCCTTCATGCCAAAAAGGGTCGCACCAAAGGAGTCAACGGCAACCTGATCAATCCCCACGATGACCGTATCTGTCTTTTTCACGTCCTTCAAATCCCCTCCCTGGGGACCATTGGCAGTGAGTATCCTGACCGCATCCAGTACAGTGAGGGTGGGCTTGATGACGAGTCCCAGGTCAGCAAGGCTTTCATCCAGTTTCTGGTGTATCTGCCTCCTGGATCCCCCCATGACGCCCATCCAGTTCTTCATTGCCAGGGTAAGCTTCGCGAGGCTGTGGTGTTTTGCAATGGGGATGTTTATCACCTTATCGGCCTCAAGGACCTCTGTGTAGAGCGGCCATGATTTGAGGGCCTCACCTCTTATGCTCATGTCCCTGAATTTCCTTTCATCCATATACTCCAGCTCTGCGCCCAGGGGCTTTACCGCATCAGCAATACCGCTCTGCACATAGCACCTCCTGGGGTCGTTCACGGGCCGGTCAAATACCTTTATCTTCTTTGCACCCGCCTCAAGACAGAGTCTTACCATGGTCGCAACTACCTCAGGGTTGGTATTGGCCGCCTGCTCAGGGAGTCTGTCCCATCCCATGTTTGGTTTTATCACCACCACGTCTCCCCTGGAGATGAATCTCTTTATGCCGCCCATCGCATCAACGGCTGCCTTTGTAATCTTTGAGGGAGAATCACCACGGGCAACAACAAGATCAATCTTCTCTGACGCTTCCAACCGGCGAATAACTTTCCCGAGGCCGGGAAGGGAAATCCCTAGACCTGTAAGCGCTGCTCGCTTCAGAAACTCTCTGCGGTCCATACTTGTTCCTTTCTCTAATGCTACTGCCCGGGCGTTAAAGCAAATCAGTTCGTCCTCAAGGACTCCCACAGAGGAATCGGGGATTCCCAACAAATGAAACAGCAGCCAACGCAATGACCATAATTTATATTCTCAATAAATGTATGGGCATTGTCAATTCGAAACAAGTTTTTTCTCCATTAAAGGGGAGATGAGTTCATATCATATTGTTTCATCCAGATACGCCTTAGTGAAAATCTGCTAGAATAAATATAAAGACATTAATGAACTGGCCGGAAGAATGAGTGACAATGAACTGAAGTCTGCAGAGCATCGTGAGGCAGAGACGAGGGAGGAGGTAAAGAGTCCGTCCCTCTATAAGGTTCTTCTCCTCAATGATGATTACACCACAATGGATTTTGTCGTTCAGGTCCTTGAGGAGGTCTTTCACAAAGCTCCTGCTGAAGCCACACAAATCATGCTCCACGTTCATAAGAAGGGGATAGGATTGTGTGGAATATATACGCGGGATATTGCAGAGACTAAAGTGGCCACGGTGCACGAACTGGCACGGGGAAAGGGTTTTCCCCTTATGTGCATGATGGAGAAGGAATGATCAGCAAGGAACTGGAACTTACCCTGGAGGCTACGATACGGGATGCACAGGCGAGGCACCATGAGTACCTCGGCGTGGAACATATCCTGTTCGCGGTTCTCCACGACGAATGGGGAGTTGAGGTAATAACGCACTGCGGCGGTAGTGTTGAAAAGATAAAGGCAGCCATCGAAGATTTTTTTGAACAACACATCCCAAAACTTTCCTCCGATGCCGGTGCATACCTTCAACCGACCACGGGTTTCCATCGTGTACTCCAGAGGGCGCTGGACCATGTGCAATCATCCGGAAAAACTGAGGCAGATGCCGGTGACGTCCTGGCATCCATTTGCTTGGAGGAAGATTCGCATGCCCAGCAGTTCCTCCGGTCAGAAGGCATCACAAGGCTGGATGTGCTGAACTATATCTCCCACGGGATACCAAAGACAAAGGAAGCGTCAGGAAGCGGGAAGGATGAGGAGACAGAGGTTCATGATGAAAAAGGGGAGAAACGGATACAGAACCCTCTGAAACTCTTTGCCGTAAGTTTGACCGAGAAGGCCCAAAAGGGCGATCTGGATCCTCTGGTAGGCCGGCGGGAAGAGCTTGAGAGGACCATCCAGGTGCTCAGCAGGAGAAGAAAAAACAATATCATTTTCGTGGGTGAGCCGGGGGTGGGAAAGACCGCTCTCGTGGAAGGCCTTGCATTAAGGGTGCATAAGGGGCAGGTTCCTGAGGTGTTAAAGGACACCCAGATATTTGCGCTGGATATGGGAGGGCTTTTGGCAGGGACCAAATACAGGGGCGACTTCGAGGCACGTTTGAAGGCTACCATAAAGGGCGTTGAGAATATTCCGGGCGCCATTCTTTTTATCGACGAAATCCATACCATCGTTGGTGCGGGGGCCACAAGTGGTGGCTCCCTTGATGCATCCAACATTCTCAAGCCTGTGCTTATTTCAGGGAAGTTGCGCTGTATTGGCGCGACCACCTACGAGGAATACAAGAATTACTTCGAAAAGGACCGTGCCCTTTCGCGTCGTTTCCAGAAGATTGAGATTCAGGAACCGAGCATTGGAGAAACCCTCTCTATTCTGAGGGGACTGAAGGCATATTACGAGGAATTCCATGGCATAAAATATACCGAGGGGGCTCTCAAGGGGGCGGCCGAACTCTCTGCGAAATATATCAATGACAAATATCTCCCCGATAAGGCCATTGATGTCATCGACGAGGCAGGGGCAACGCTGAAACTCTCTCAAGCATTCAAGAGAAAGAAGACCGTGGGGCTCTATGAAGTGGAAAAGGTGGTTGCGAAGATGGCGAAGATCCCGTCTCGCACCATATCCACATCTGATATGGACAAGCTGAAGGTATTGAAAGATGAATTGAAGAGGGTTGTGTTCGGACAGGACGCTGCCATTAGTTCCCTCGTCTCCTCCATTAAGAGGGCGCGTGCGGGACTGGGTTCACCCGAAAAACCGATCGGGTCTTTTCTCTTCCTGGGGCCCACGGGAGTGGGGAAGACAGAGATCGCAAAACAGATGGCATTAGTTCTCGGTGTCCAGTTCACCCGTTTTGATATGAGTGAATATATGGAAAAACATGCTGTCGCCCGTTTAATAGGCGCACCGCCGGGGTATGTGGGGTTTGACCAGGGAGGAT
This sequence comes from Thermodesulfovibrionales bacterium, assembly GCA_035524455.1. Lineage (GTDB taxonomy): Bacteria > Nitrospirota > Thermodesulfovibrionia > Thermodesulfovibrionales > UBA9159 > DASPUA01. The sequence continues at coordinate 7,042 of DATKOU010000123.1, forward strand.
TATTGACAGAAGCCATCCGAAAGCACCCCTATAACGTCCTTCTTATGGATGAAATCGAAAAGGCACACGCTGATATCTTCGGCATCCTCCTCCAGATTATGGATTATGCCACGTTAACTGATAACAACGGGAAAAAGGCGGATTTCCGGAATGTCATCATCATCATGACCTCCAATGCCGGAGCCCAGGATATGGACAGGAACGTCATCGGCTTTGGGGAGAGGGGTGTGGATACGCGCGCAAAAGGAAAGGAAGCGATCATGAAGCTCTTCACTCCGGAGTTCAGAAACAGGCTCGATGCCATCATTACCTTTAATCCTTTAACTACGGATATCATGAAGAGGGTGGTGGACAAGTTCATAAGCGAGCTTGAAAGCCAGCTGAGGGGCAAAGGCGTCACCATCTCCCTGTCTGACGAGGCGAGGGGCTGGCTTGCACAAAAGGGATACGATCCCCGTTACGGAGCGCGTCCGTTGGGAAGACTTATTCAGGAGGAGATCAAAGACTTTCTCTCAGAGGAGATCCTTTTCGGGAGATTGGAGAAAGGGGGAAAGGTCTTTATCGTTTTGAAAGACGGCCGCCTGAGTTTTGAATATCAATAAAACGATTGTACAATACGTGCTGTCATGCGTTCTCTTTTTCTCCTGAACTCTTTATGGGATGTTCTCTATCTGTTCGGCAAAAGGTATAGGTTTTATGCCGGTCTTTCAACTCCCTGACAGAATTGTTTTTCCATCCCCGGAATATGCTGAAGAGGATGGCCTCCTTGCCGTGGGGGGCGATCTCAGCGAAGAGCGCCTTTTACTTGCGTATTCAGCGGGGATTTTCCCCTGGTATTCAGAGGGCACTCCTATTCTGTGGTGGTCTCCTGATCCCCGTCTCATTCTGCTCCCCGATGAACTCAAGGTGTCCAGGAGTCTGAGGCAGACCATAAATAAAGGCATGTATAAGGTGACTATGGACAAGGCATTTGGTGAGGTAATAGAGAATTGTGCATCCGTATCCAGGAAAGAGGGAGAAGGCACATGGATCACCGCAGAGATGGTTACCGCATATGTTCGTCTTCACGATTCAGGGTTCGCCCACTCTGTGGAAAGCTGGTACGGGGAAGAGCTTGCAGGAGGGCTCTACGGGGTTTCCCTGAGCGGGGTCTTTTTCGGGGAATCCATGTTTGCGAAAAGGCGTGATGCCTCGAAGGTTGCCTTTGTCAAGCTCATTCAGCAGCTCAAGGAATGGGACTTCCGGCTGGTGGATTGCCAGATTACCACCGAGCACCTCAAGAGGCTTGGAGCTCGGGAGGTCTCCAGGTTGGAATTCATGAGCAGGTTACGAGAAGCACTCAAAAGACCTCATCGGCATGGTCGGTGGACCCAAACGATGTCATAATGTGGTGAAATGATTCCCTCTACCACCTCTTGTCAGCGATCATGGTGAATTATCAAAAATGAAAACCCCCATCGCCTTATTGCCCTCTGCCTCGTGAGCTCATTTGTTAAAGGGGTGGGGCAAATTCTCTCAACCACATGCTCTTTACGGGATACCTCAGTTTCTTTACCGCTTTGACCTCGATCTGTCGTATCCTCTCCCGTGAGACATCAAACTCGTAACCGAGTTCCTCCAGGGTGCAAGATGCCTCCTCTCCTATGCCATATCGTTTTCTGATAATCCTCTCCTCTTTGGGATTGAGGGTGGTCACAATCTTATTGATATGGTATCTGAGGTCATCACTGATTAGGCTCTCGAGAGGGGAAGGTGTTGTCCTGTCCTCAATGAAGTCGCTGAGGTGGCTCGTCTCGTCCTCTGAGGTGGGAGCCTCGAGGGAAAGGGGCTCCCTCGCTATCTTCAATATGGTTCTCACTTTTTCAGGGGGCATGTTGACCCTGGAGGCGATTTCCTCAGGGGAAGGCTCGGCTCCAAGTTCCTGTACGAGTTCCCTGGTGACCTTCGCAATGCGATTCTTTAAATCCAGCAAATGAACAGGTATGCGGATTGTCCTTGACTGGTCAGCCAGGGCCCTTGTGATCGCCTGCCTGATCCACCAGGTGGCGTAGGTGCTGAATTTATACCCCCTCCGGTATTCGAATTTCTCCACTGCCCTCATTAATCCGATGTTCCCCTCCTGAATAAGATCAGGAAAGCTCAGCCCCTTCCCAATGTATCTCTTAGCAATGCTGATCACGAGCCTGAGATTGGCCTCTATCATTGCATTTTTTGCGGCAAATGCATCTGCGCGGGCATCAGTAAGGATGTTCATAACAGTTTTCATCTTGCTGTACGGTAACCCGATGAAGCATTCGGTTCTCGTGACTTCTCTGCCATACTCCCGGTATTTCTTCATCAATGTCTCGGGATGAGTATTGAAATTTTCATGCCCTATTGACGGGGGAGGGGAGGGGTTTACCGGGGTCTTTCTGAACGATGGGCGCAGAGGATTCTTCTTCTTTCCTTTTATATCGTAATTGAGGTCGTCAAGTCTTTTTTCAAGTAATACCCTCTTGTTATTCAGTTCTCGTATTTGCCGCACCGCATTATCCAATTTCTCGATGAATGTGTCGATAACAACCTCTTTGAGCCTTAATGCCTTGATATTCTCCAAGATCTTTTCACGGTTGTTCTCAAGAGACCTTGTGGTACGAAGAGATATCTTTCCCGGGGAGGGGCGACTCATCCTCTGTTTTCTGTGTAATCTCTTAAGGCACCTCGTTCTCAGCTGATACAAATCCTTCACCCGTTCCAGGTGAGCAAGAAATTTCCTTTTTTCAGCCTCGGGTGTTTCCATTGAGTCAGCTTCGTTCTGTGTGAACTCTGAGAGGGATGCACCTCCTTTTCGTATCAAGGCACCGTAGGTGAGGAGTTCCTCCACTACAAAAGGGAGGGGGAAGATAGACTCTATGATTCTTTCTCTCCCTTTTTCTATTTGCCGCGCCAGTTCTATTTCATCTTCTTTCTTAAGGAGAGGGAAATTGCCCATCTCTTTAAGGTACATTCTTATCGGGTCGTATTCTTCGGTCACAAAGGCAACCCTTTCCTCAGCCTCTATTTCCCCCTCACCCTCGTCTTCGCTCTCGCCCCAGTGAATCTCTTTGGCACCAGGGCTTTTCTCCTCAAGTGGTTCCAGGCGTTCACATTCTGGATACTCTTCAAGATATTCGAGGCTGCCGATTCTTTGGCTCACTGTTTGAAATATATCCATTTTCCTTACCCCTTTCTCTTGCGACAATTATAAAAACCTTCTCGAATTATTTTTTTGATTTTCAATTAGTTAAGGTGAAAAGGAACTTCTTCACTATATACCATTGGAATAAAATGGGAAATCAGCATAAAACTGATTTTTTTGTAGGAGACTCAACGTATTTTTTGTAAGTCTTTGTCCTACAAGGAGGACACGCTAGCATTCAAATGTCTGAAGAAGTGTTAAGAGAATAAGGATGAAAAAAATCTACTGGGTTATATCTTAGGCTACCAAGCGGTTTTGAATGGCATAATGGGTAATCTCCGCATTATTCTTCATCTTCATCTTTTCCAAAATACGGGCGCGATAGGTGCTGATAGTTTTTGCGCTCAGTGAAAGCTTCTCGGCAATCTCACCCACCGTTTTCCCGGAAGCAATCATGCACATTACCTGGTATTCGCGGTCGGAAAGGTTCTCATGGAGGGGCTTATCAGAATTGATCTGAAGGTTAAAGGCCAATTTTTCTGCCAATGAAGGAGTTACATACCTCTTCCCCATAGATACCTTTCGTATGGCTGCAATCAATTCATCGGGAGCGCTCTCTTTGGTAAGGTATCCCGAGGCACCAGCCTTGAGGACGCGCACTGCATACTGCTCTTCGGGGTACATGCTGAGCACCAGGACAGGGAGTTTTGGGTTTTCGGCCTTTAATTCTCTCAGGATATCAAGCCCGGTTCTCCCTGGCATGGAAATATCAAGGAGAACCATATCAAAACTGTCTTTTCTTGTCTTGTTCAGTACCTCTTGTCCGTCGCACGCTTCGTCGGTGACAATCATATCAGAAGTTTCTGCAATGATCTGCTTAAGTCCTTTACGTACGATAGTGTGATCATCTGCAATGAGGATTTTTATCATACTAACACGTAGTATATTTTAAATTCTGGTCTTCACTATCAGACAAATTCTAATTATTTTGTCGGTTATTATCTTACAAGCCCGGATGGTAGAACGTCACTCTTGAGCCGCTTTTTTTCCGTGGGGTATATGTATTGTGAGAGAGGTCCCTTTATTGCGAATGCCCTTTATTTTTATCTCTCCGTTCAAAAAATGCACGCGTTCCCGGATTCCTATCAGGCCGAACGATTGGGGGCTATTCAACTGTTTCTTTTTGATCCCCCTGCCATCATCTTCGACGTGCAACGCGATCCCTTCGGCTTTTTCATGTAACGATATCCTCACCTTTGTTGCGTGTGCGTGGCGGGCCACATTGGTCAGCGCCTCCTGGAAGATACGGAAAATGGTTGTGGAGTGATGTCTGTCCAGTACAATATCATCGGGGTCCACACTCACGTCACAGGCGATGCCGGTATGTTTCTCGAACTCTTTTGCCTGCCACTCAATGGCAGCAGCGAGTCCGAGATGGTCCAGCACTCCTGGCCTCAGCTCTGAAGAAATCCTTTTCACTGTCTGGATGGTGGAATCAACCAGGCTTAGCATTGATTTTGTTCTCTCTGCGAGAGACTTATCGCCTCTGTGTTTCTTGTCAAGCCAGGACAAATCCATTTTCAGGGCGGTCAGCACCTGACCCAGTTCATCATGAATTTCGCGTGCGATGGTGGTCCTCTCTTCTTCCCTCACGGACTGCAGATGCATGGAGAGGTTACGCAGCTGTTCCCTGGAATAGGTGAGCTCTTCCTCCGCCCTTTTACGCTCTGTGATGTCCTGTACCGTTCCCACAATGTTGATCGGCTCATCCCTGTCGTCAAATCTGACTTCACCCTGTTCGTGGATAACCCTTAGCAGCCCGTTGGGGAGTACTATCCGGTGCTCGATATTGTAGGGCTGCCGATCATAAATGGCTTCATTCACCGACTTTTTCACAAATTCCCTGTCATCTGGGTGCACATAATTCAGGAAGGCGACGTAAGTGGTTGCGGTCTGTTGCGGGGTCAATCCAAAAATACGATAGGTCTCATCGGACCAGCGCAGTTCATTTGTCAGGAGGTCCCATTCCCAGTTTCCCAGCCCAGCGATCCGTTGGGCTTCAGAAAGGCTTTTCTCACTCCGCTGGAGAGCCTCGTAGTTTCTCCAGAGTTCATCTTCAATGGAAAATCTGTAGATGGCCTCTCCGATGAGAGGGGTGACAACTTCAATAAGCTGGATGATCTTCAGGGGAACCATCCCTTCCCTTTCATCGGCAAGATGAATGGCTCCCAATACCTTTTCACTGTACCGGATGGGCACCACGGCCACCGACCTAAATCCGCTGCCCACACACGTTCCCCGATACCTCGAAGACTCCTCCGGGGTTAAGGTCTTTACGAATTCGATAGTATTATTGCAGTAGAATGAACCACCGGGGGTCATGGCCGATGCGTCCTGCGGGTCAGGGGTCCCCGCGATTACCCTTACGCAGGCACACTGGTCATGATGGAGCGATATCCGGTTCTCCACCTCCCAAAATTGACTACTGAAGCCCCTGTACGCATCATACGGGATATTTCCGTTCTTTTCCAATACCCTTATGCCCACGCACCTGCTGCCGCTCCATTTAGCCATCAGATTTACTACCTCATAAAGGTACTCGTTCCGCGTGAATGAATGGGAAAAGAGCTGTAAAAGGGTGTTATGGGTGAGCATACGATCCTGGAACTCTTTTTGCTCAGTCACATCCTTAAGGGAGAAGACAAGAAAGTCCACCTCACCTCTGCTATCAAGGACAGGGACTAGGTTCCAATCCCAATACGTGACCCCCCATTCGGGATGATCGGGAAAGGAAAAAGGTCTTGCAACGGCCTGATAGGGAACTTTCGTTGCAACTACTCTTTTGAATATCCCCTCGTTTTCTTTATGGGGATAGAATTCGAAATGGTTATGTCCCGCGAAGTCGGACACGTCACGTTGGCATGCGTTGGCGTATGCTGTGTTGACCCTGATAAAATTAAAATCTCTATCGAGAAATACCAGGGGAGTTATGGTATGGTCGAAAAATGCTTCTAATATCCTTGACTGCCCGCTCAGGGCTCCAATAGCACGTTTGCGTTGGGCGATTTCTTCTTCCAGTTCTGTATTGACCCTTAAAAGTTCGGCAGTTCGTTCCTGAACGCGCACCTCCAGTTCTTCCTTCGTGGCTTGCAGCACTTCTTCAGCCTGCTTACGCGCAGTGATGTCGTGGCTATAGATGCGTATGACATTATTGCCCCTGGCAAAATGCAATACCTGCTCATACCAGACATTATCCGCCTTCAATTCACGGACATGGGAATGCTTCCCTTCGTGGGTAAATACACTAACCAACGAGTCAAAATCCGCAAGAAAAGGGTGAAGGGCTCCCTTTGCCGGCAGATCATGAAAGAGGTTCATCGCTGCGGGGTTTATGTAATGAACAACTCCTGCTAAATCCACCTCAATAATGGGGTTTGGGTTAAGTTCAGGAAAGGATGCGAGTCTGTCAAGTTTTTCCAGGGAATGCCTGGCCACGTCCATCTTCCCCCGGCGTGGTTCATCTGTCATGGCGATTTTCCCTTTTGGGTTTGAATGAACGATACGACACGCGTGAAGCCCCCGGCAAGAGAAAGAGAAAAGGGATAAAGTTGAAGGCCCGCTGCAGTGCGCTCAGGCGAGGACAATGCCCGGGACACAAGGCTTTATTGTTACCAGAGACAAAGGGTTGCTTCTCTCCGTTGCTCATTGTACGTCAAGCCGCTCTCTTTGCACGCGACTTTATTATAGCAAAACCGGTTCTGTCATAGGAAGAAGCCAGGTTCCCCTCCTTTCAAAGCAAATACATGATGAAATAAAGGTTGATCTTTCATATCACAACATTTCAGATTTAGTATTATGCATCAGCATGTTCCCTAATGAAGTTGCAGTCGGTCTCGCCGGCATATCAGGCAGGAGAGAGGAATGAAGAGATACGACAAAGGGAGGAAGCTCATACTTCAGGACGGACCAGACTCTATGGTGTATAAGTCCTTATTGCGTCAACCTCTGTCCCTCCCCTGGCGATATCTTCCGGGGTTGTATTCGAAACACTTATTTCGGTGCCCAGGAAATCCCTTCCTGCCTCTTGATAGCAATGTCTCACAAAGGAGCTGCAATACATGGCGTGAGGATCGTTGAAGGGATTTTCCAGCCATTGCCTCCTTGCGATTATCGCCCACCATGTCCCGAGGAGTTCCTGAATTGGATAGAGCACCTGTTCATCAACGAGCTGTAACGCAGTGGCGAGGACATCGTCCTTCTCGTCCTCTGAAAGCCCAAAATCTATGAGCGCGGCATTCTCGACTGTCGTACCGCACCACTTTCCGATCCAGTTCTCCTGGGCCCCATTTCTCAGTTGGGGTTTAAAAAGCTTTATCTTGAGGTCGCTCTCAAAAATATAGGGGCTCTCACTCCTGGCATTTCTCGGTCCCCTTCGGTCAAGCCTTAATTCACCAAGTATAAAGGAATGAGACCAGAGGGATGGTTTCTTGTCCCCTGTCACTGCCCTCTGGGCCTCTCTTACGGCCTGACCAATGGGATCATTGCTCCCCACAAGCCCTATTGTCCCGGGCTTATGGTGCTCGGTGAAAAAGTTGAGCAATCTTTCATTCACGTCTTCCACGGGTCTTCACCCCCTTCGTGCTCCAAAATTCAGGATTCCGGAGTAAAACGGCGATCCTTCCCTTAGGCACAAAAATAATGGGGTTGCCGAATCCGCTGGAGGAGGTTGAGGTGGAAATAGAGCGGATTCGGCAACAATCTTTTCACTCCCAAAATAAGTATCTCAGTGTCAGGGAGGAATTTCTACACATTTTTTGCTTTTTTTTATGCATTTTTTGCACATCATAAAGATATGATGATCTAAGGTCATAATGTGAGGAAATGAGTCAGGATAGTGCCTAAACGTCTAATACGTTATTACTCAGGAGGAATGCCCTGCGAGAAGGGTTACTTTACTCAGCGGCATTGGAAATGGCTATTGTGCCTGCTCAAGACCTTTTTTTGCCTTGGCATTCGCCGGGTCCAACTTAAGGGCCTTTTCAAATTGGAGTTCTGCCTTTTTCTTATGTCCTCCCTTAAGGTAGAGGATACCAAGGTTTGCAAAGTGTTCTCCACTGTAAGGTTCAAGCTTGATGCTCTCGAGGAGCGCCTCCTCGGCATCCTTCATCCTGTGCGGCATCTTGCTCAGGGCGAGAGAAAGGTAACTCCACGCCTTTGGATTCCTCGGATTATTCTTTGTCACCCATTTGAATATCTCGACAGCTCCCCAGAAGTTGCCGTTTTTGAATTCTTCAACTCCCCTCCTGAACTGTTCCTCGATGAGTACTGTTTCGGTATCCTCCTCTTTTTTCGGTATTTTTTCCAAGGCACCAAAAAACTCCATTCTCCTTTTTTCGTCTTTCAGTGAGTTGTATGCTTGGGTGATGGTATCAAAGATAACGGTGACTTTAGTTCTTAAGGTTGCATCGCCTGAAGCATGCACCCTGTCGGGATTAAATTCCTTTGTCATCCTTTGGTATGTCTTCTTTATCTCCTCAGGGCCTGTTTTTTCATTGGCCTGGAGCATTTCGGCGGGACTCATGCGCGGCAGTTTTGCATACAGTTCCTCTACCTTGTTCTTTAAATTCTTTTCTTCCTCAGCCATGGATACGAGGATTTCTTCAACATTAATGGTTTCCTGCACGTCGAGACCATGTTCAGCAGTTTCCTTTTGCGTAATGAACCCTGTTGACCAGAGGACATAGAGAGTTCTCATCACATCAAAAGAATTCATGCGTGACTGTTCTATTACCTGATTTATGCTCCTCGTTCCGTCCACAAGGGAAAGGATTTTCGCGTCCTGTGGACTCAGGTCGATTCCCCTGAAGATTCCTGAGGGGTCTTCATTGAGGGTAAATATCGTATGGGCATCCGGCATGTCCCTCCTGATCCTTGTCAAATTATTGATCTTGTTTACGCCCTCGTAAATGAGGTTATTCGTACTTATCTTGAGTGTGATCACCTCATCGGGAGGAATATCCTCAACGAACTCGTACTCCCCCTCGTCAAGTTGAAAGAGGCTGTAGATGATCTCCTTTACCTGGTACTTGACACCCCAGAAGAGATCCTTAGGTGTGATATATCCCAGTTCCACGAGAATAGCTCCCTGACGCTTGCCCGTTGATTTCAGAAGCTCGACGGATTTGTCATATTGCCCCATGGTTATCTTGCCCGCCTTAATGAGCATCTCCCCAAGCCTGTCGTCCTCGAAGGTGGAGGAGGCAAATATCACATTTCCCCCCCGGATGTAGATTTTTTTTGTGAAACGGGGGGTGGTTATGGAAAGGGTCCCTGTTTCCCTGTTTCTGTTGAGCTCAATGAGTATCTTTGGCAGGCTGTAATCCCTGAGATATCCTCTGAAAGGCATGATCATTTAATGGTATCTCCTCACCTCGAACCGATAGATATCGGCGCTTTCGGACGGATCTATCCCTGCCTTCATTTTTGCAATCCTCACCTGTTCCTCCACTGTTTCCACCCCCTCCAAATCAGGGAGGAGGAGACCCCTCATGCCCCCCTTGACCACAATGACCCCGTATTTTTTAGGATCCAGTTCCTTTGGGTCAGAGATTTTTTCTGGTGGCGAGAGGACATCGACAGAATAGGTAATAAAAGGGAGTTCCTCTTTTGCGACCAGAGGGAAACGGGGATCCTCTGTTGCAGCGCAAATCGCATTCTTTATGGTCTCTTCCGCAACATTCCCGCAACATGGCAAAAAAGTGCCGATGCACCCTCTCAATTGGCCCTCTTTTTTCAGACAGACAAAAACCCCGGCCTTTTCGGACATCACGGGAGTGAGGGGGTCAGGGGGTTGGATACCCCTTTTTTTAAGGATCAATTCCTCCACTGCCCTCTTTGCAAGTTCGACCAGGGGATCCATTATCTGTCCCTTACAAGTGCGTGGTCAGACATCGCCCGCAGGGCATCCCTCTCCGGTGAAGGGGCGAATATTTCAAGCTCACTTTTTGCCTCTGAAACAAGGCCCTGTGCAATTCTGAGGGATTCATCTATTACGCGATATTTTCCAAACAGGTGAAGAATTCTTTTTAACTCTTTTTCTCCCGATACCCCATTCTTAGTGATACCCTTTATCTCTGCTTTTTCTTCCCCAGAGGCCACACCCAGGAGGTAGATAAGGGGGAGGGTAATTTTGCCTTCAAGGAGGTCTTTCCCGAGTTTTTTCCCAAGCCCTTTCTCATCTGCCATATAATCGAGGATATCATCCACCATCTGAAATACAATGCCCGTCTTCATGCCAAAGCGGCCAAGGGCATCCTCTTTTTCGGGAGAAAGCCCTCCCAGAATGCCGCCTATCCTGCATGCTGCAGAAATAAGGGCCCCCGTTTTTGCGGATATGATCCTGTAGTACTCTTCCTCAGTGATATCGGGGTCTGCAACTCTGGTGAGCTGAAGGATCTCACCCTCGGTCATTCTGGTTGTCGCCTCGGAAAGGGCCTCCATGATCCTTTGGTTCTTCTGGAGTACCGCGAGTCTCAGGGCATTGGAATAGAGGAAATCTCCCACGAGAATCACTATCTGGTTGCCCCATATCATGTGCCCCGTCTGCTTGCCCCTCCTCAATTCTGCGCTGTCCACCACATCATCATGGAGGAGCGATGCGGTGTGGATGGCCTCGATAATACTCGCAAGGACAGTCCTTTTTTCACCTTTGTAACGGGCCAGATCAGCACTCAGGAGGAGGAAGAGGGGCCTGAGCCTTTTGCCGCCGCCACCCAGGATATGTTCCCCGATCACCGGAAGGAGAGAAGCATCGCTGGTGAATATGGTCCTCAAGTTCTTTTCCACAAGGCCCAGCTCCTCTGTGTAGAGTGAAAAAGTATCCGTAAACATTAGTGGCGATCCATCGTCTTAATATCTTCAGGCCTGAAAATGCCTTTTTCTGTAATTATAGCAGTTATATACCTGGCCGGGGTAACATCAAATGCCATATTCCTCACCGCAACACCCTCAGGGGCAATCCGGACAGCTCCCCAGGATACACGGGGGACGTTCTTCCCTTTTTGTCCCCTCTCATTCTCGCAGGATTCATCCTCTGCACTGCCCTCACAATACGAAATTCTTCCGTAGATATGGGTCACCTCAGAAGGGTCACGCTCCTCAATAGGTATTTCGTCTCCCGTGGGGATCGACAGGTCGATACTGCTGGTGGGCGCTGCCACATAAAAGGGTATGTTGTGCTCCTTTGCGAGCACTGCCAGGGGGTATGTCCCTATCTTGTTCGCCACGTCACCATTCCTCACGGTCCGGTCCGTACCGACGATAATAAGGTCTATTTTGCCTTTCCTCATGAGCGAACCTGCGGAGTTGTCAGTAATGAGAGTTACCGGGATACCTTCCTGCATCAGCTCCCACGCAGTGAGTCTTGCACCCTGGAGCACCGGCCTCGTCTCGTCCGCAACTACCTGCATCCTTTTCCCTTGCTCCTTCGCATACAGCATAGGGGCAGTGGCCGTGCCGTATCCCCCGGTTGCCAGAGCGCCTGCATTACAGTGTGTGAGAATGGTATCCCCGTCCTTTATCAGCTCTGCTCCAAACCTCCCGATCGACCTATTCACCTCGATATCCTCCTGGAGTATCCTTTTCGCCTCTTCCACAAGCAGTTCCTTGAGCGCAGGAACGGGGCGGTCCTTTTCTCTTGTGAGCATCTCCTTTATCCGTTTCACGGCCCATTGTATATTCACTGCGGTGGGCCGTGTGGCAAGCATGGCACTGAACACAGGTTCGAGCATCTGCATGAAGTGGTCATACGTCTCTGCATTGAGGGCCTTTGCTCCCAGTGCAATGCCCATGGCCGCTGCAATCCCTATGGCGGGCGCCCCCCTTATTTGGAGTTCCCTGATACCCTCTGCAACCATTGCATAATCCGTGCACTCAATAAACCGCACCTCTGAGGGAAGCCTGCTCTGATCGAGCATTATGACCTTATCATCTCTCCATTCTATTGTCTTAACCATCTAAGCCTTTCCTCCCAGGGGGAATATGATGGTGAGAATCAGCAGAAGAGTCAAACAGATAATCACGGCCACTGTTCCCCACGCTATATAATTATAGCTCTTTGGATTGGCATATTTCCCCATAAGTTCTTTATTGTTTATAAGGGACAGGGCATAAATCAAGACAAAGGGAAGAAGCAATCCATTTACCAAAGAGGAAAGTACCATCAAAAGGACGAGAGGGGCCTCTGGTATCAAGATGAGCAGGGCTGACAGTACGATCATCAGGGTATATATCCACATAAACTGTGGAGCCTCCTTGAAGTTCTTGTTGACCCCTGCCTCCCAGCCCATGGCTTCACAGATATAGTACGCTGTTGAAATAGGTACTATGATTGCACCGAGCAGAGAGGCATTGGCGAGACTCAGGGCAAATATGAGAGATGCATAATCCCCTGCAAGGGGTTTCAGCGCTATTGCAGCCTCTGTCGCTTCATTTATTCTTATTCCATGGGGAAACAAAAGAGCGCCGCACGTCACAATTATGAAAAAGCTGATAATGTCAGTTATTAAACATCCGGTAATCACATCGAGCCTTGAGACCTTATAGTCCTCGGGTGTTATCCCCTTCTCCACAATGGAAGACTGGAGATAGAATTGCATCCACGGGGTTATGGTAGTTCCTATGATAGCGATGCTCAGCATGATATATTCCGAATTCCATTGCAATCGTGGTGAAAAGGTGTTTTTCATAATGCCACCCCAGTCCGGCTTGGCCATGACCCCTGAGACAATATACCCTATATACACAAGACATGCGACCAGGAGCACCCCTTCCACAAACCGGTAACTTCCCTTGGTAACCAGTATCCAAATAGATATGGCACCTAAGGGTACCATAATGTATTTGCTTAATCCCAGGATCTCCATGCTGGCTGCCCAGCCCGCAAAATCGGCAACAGTAGTTCCAAAGTTCGCGACAAGGAGACCAACCATCATGAAAAAAGCTGTTTTGACCCCGTAGCTTTCACGAATAAGGTAGGAGAGCCCTTTCCCTGTTACCACACCCAGACGGGCAATCATTTCTTGTATCACGACAAGCGCGACCGTGGTGGGAAGGAGGGTCCAGAGAAGTCCGTAACCAAAGCGTGCGCCTGCAACAGAGTAAGTGGTGATGCCGCTTGCGTCATTGTCGATGTTGGCAGTGATAATGCCGGGCCCTATGATCGATGCAAACATCACTATTTTTTGCCAACGCCTCATTTCCCTCTCCTGCCGCCATAAGCCTTAAAATGAAGAGAATCAACGATTATCCAGGGTTACTATTATATCCAATGGTGCGTATTTTTTCTTGTGGAGAAAGGGCTTGTTATGGTAATATTAAAAAATTTCCGGAGGTGTATAAATGCGAAGACTGTTGTTCTCTGTGGTAATGGCCCTCATGCTCTTGCCTGTGTCGTATTCTTATGGCTTCAGCGAAAAAGGCCAGGATTGTTCAAAATGTCATACCTTAACTAAGGATGAAGCCGCCACCCTGATGAAAAGTTTTGGACAGGAGGTGAAGGTCCTTGAGGTCCTCACGAGTCCTATTAAAGGAATGTGGGAAGTAGATGTTGATGCCGGTGGTAAGAAGGGATTGGTGTATATTGATTTTTCCAAGAATTACCTTGTATCGGGTTCGATTATCTCACTCAAGAACAAGACAAACCTCAGCCAGGAAAGGTTCACCGAGCTCAGCAAGGTGGATGTCTCGCAGATTCCCCTTGATGACGCCATTGTGATGGGTGAAAAAGATGCAAAGTACAAGATTGTGGTGTTTAGCGACCCCGATTGACCATACTGCGGGAAACTTCATCAGGAGATGAAGAAGGTCATAGAAGAGAGGAAAGATATTGCGTTCTATGTTAAGATGTTTCCGCTTCCGATGCATAAGGGTGCGGATATGAAGGCAAAGGCCATAGTCTGTGAAAAGTCTCTCGCTCTCCTTGAGGCAGCGTATGAGCATAAAGAGTTGCCCAAGCCAAGCTGCGAGACCACTGTTATTGATGAGAACATCAAGCTTGCGCAAAAACTCGGGATTTCGGGCACCCCTGCAATGATTTTTCCTGACGGCAAGGTAGTGCCGGGCGCTATTGATGCCAAGGCCATAATAGAAAAGATCGGGAAATAGCAGGCATATCCTGTCAGAGACTATTTGTGATGTGCATAGGGGTTTGACTTAATAAACCCCTATGATTTTTCTGCCGAAGTGGCGGAACTGGCAGACGCGCCAGGTTCAGGGTCTGGTGGTCGCAAGGCCGTGCGGGTTCGAGTCCCGCCTTCGGCATTATTTATTTCTTTTTAAATCAATAGGTTAGTATCTAAGATGCAGCAAAAAAACTGTCCCCAGACTGTCCCCAGCAGGCTCTTCTATAATTCTTTAGTCACGTTTTTAAAAACACCACCTGACAAGGAATCCCTTCCTTTTCAAATGCCTTCTTTAGCTCCTCTCCTTTTTGAGAAAAGAAGCTGTCTTCCATGGCCCACTCTAACCCATATCTTTTATACGCCCAATCTGCGTAATGGTAGTTTTGTTGAGAATTACTGGTTCATATGCGTGGCGCTATTGCCACTTATCGCAAACAAAATTGTGATCTTCCTTCTGTTATAATTGTTTAGCATTCTATCCTCGGAGGGGTCTGTGGATGTTCTAATAATAGACTGTACACAGCACCATGCAAAGGCAGTCAAGTCCATCGCATATCACTTAAATCGTTGGCAAAACGAATTTCGTTTTCGGGCAGTAAGAGTGTCTCACAAACACGATTCTCTCAAATGCGTTATCCAGAGATGTTGCAACAACTTTCGTAAAACAATGTTACCAAGAACAGTCATCCTTTTCCTTCACAATCGGCATCATAGATAATCCATTTGTAGATAACTGGTTCAGTTACACGGACCATAAAAATAAGTGTTGTCTCATAACAACAGATAGTTGGAACGTTCTCTCTTATCTGCCATTGGAGTCCTTTTTGGGTATTGAGATTATCCAGAACATTCAGGAATTTCTTATGGACTGGCAAGATTTTTCTTATGCTTATCCGGACCCCCTCGGTTGCATCAATGATCTCTGCGGGTACAAGCCGGATATCTCTTTTAAAATCAGAACTGGCGACGATCTTTTATAGAAACTGCCAGAAAACCCCGAGCTTTCAAGCTCGGGGATGAATGGCTGCCTGGAGCGAAGCCAGTGAAAGCTGGCGGAGCGGAGGTATCTTTTGGCATAATCTGGCCATGGCCGAATATTGGACAGGCGCACACACGAAGCATCGTTTGCAGGTGCACCTGGTGTGGATACCGAAGTACCGAAAGCGGGTGTTAAGAGGCAAAATCGCCATACGGTTGAGACAATTGTTGCGTGAAGCGTGCAGAATGAATCGGTGGCACATAAGCGAAATGAGTTTACAAACTGATCATATCCATCTGATCATGCAGATAAAGCCGAGCGAAAGCATATCAGGAGTCGTACAAATATTGAAAGGTGGTACGAGTCGGGCACTAAGGAAAGAATTTCCTGGATTGGAGGAATTTTTGTGGGGGGATAGTTTTTGGGCAGATGGCTATTTTGCCGAGAGCGTAGGTCACGTCGACGAAGATATTGTGAAAAGATATATCAGGGAACAGCGGGGAAGGTCATGAGCCGGATTATGCCAGAGGTCAGAAACTCCGGGCTTTAGCCCGGAGAGTAGGTCATTTGGGATATCTTCTGTGAGGGACCTGATAGGGATTGGGGCGCTTTGTTCAGCTCCAGTTCCAGTTTGCTGGCCTCGATGGCAAGCACTGCCAGCCTCTGCGTCAGGTCATCGTGGAGCTCACGTGACAGACGGCGCAGTTCCTCTTCCTGCGCAGAGATCAGTCTGCCTGCAAGCATCTGGAGATTTTTCTGACTGTATCTTAGAGCGGTCTCGCTTTCCCTTAGTGCTTCTTCAGCCATCTTGCGCTCGGTGA
>DATKOU010000124.1:0-11075 GCA_035524455.1 Thermodesulfovibrionales bacterium
TTCCTTCTCATCTTTTTCTTTCTCTGCCTTGGCGTTCAGACTGAAAATGGCGTCAGTTCCTGTCTGAGGCTCTTCAGGGGAACCTTCAGGGATGCCACCAAAATCCTTCACTTCCATCACCTCCTCTTTCTTATAATCGAAGTTATCATCGATTTGAACACATAAAAGCAGATTCCATGCCAGCACCCTGACCTTTGAAATCCATTGATTATTAAATAGAATTAATTTCGCTCTCATTGGTTACGAAGAGATATGACAAAATTTGTCATTAGAGAGGCCATAAAATGTCGGCAATTCTCATCTGAGGTGTTTCTGACCGTCCCATTCATTTCAGATATTTTAGATTTTGGCATCAGGATTGTAGCTTCCTTCTCTTTGCATTTTTTACTATAAAAATCACAAAAAAAGACTTGACAACCCATGGCTCCTGGAACATAATAGTTCGTTATAATTTGCATAATTTTGTTAAATAGATAGTCCTGCGCAAAAAAAATTAGCAATAGACAGAGTAACACCATTAATGAAAGGAGTCTTCGGGAGATGCTAATAATCGGCGAGAAACTGAGCATTATCGCAAAACGTGTGAGAGAAGCAATGATGAAGAAGGACAAGGGTCCCATCCAGGAGATAGCAGCAAGGCAGTGGAAAGAAGGGTCGGGTGTGATCGATGCCAACATAGGCCCTGCTGAAGACGGAGGCGAGGACCTTATGCAGTGGATGGTCACCACCATCCAGGAGGTCGTTCCCCTGCCTGTCTGTCTTGACACAACGAATTTCAAGGCTATCGAGGCAGGGCTGAAGGTGCATAATAATGAATGGGGCAGGCCGTTCATCAATTCCACCTCAAACGACCCTGAGAGATTCCCTATCCTTGAGCTCGGGGCAAAATATAGCGCAAACGTTATCGGTCTCACTGTGGGAAAGGGCGGCCTTCCGGCTGATGCTGAAGAGAGGGCTGCAATCGCGGCGGAGATTATGGGACGGGCAATGGAATACGGCGTTCCTCTTGAAGACCTCTTTCTTGATCCTCTCGTACTCCAAATTGCCACATCACAGGACCACGCGCGCCATGTCATTAAAGCAATCGCCATGTTCCAGGAGATGAACGATCCTCCCATGAAAACAGTCGTCGGTCTCAGCAATATATCCAACGGGTGCCCCAAGACGCTCAGGCCGATCCTGAACAAATATTATTTCTTACTATTGGCTGACGCCGGCCTGACTGCTGCCATTGCCGATGCCCATGAGATGGCGGAGGCTGTGCATGATAAGGCCCTTGTGGCTGATGTCTTGGCCGGAAAGCAGCTCTCTGACCCCAAGAAAATGGCGGAGATAAGCAAGACACTTGATGTGATAATGGGCAGGACCCTTTACGCGCACTCATATTTGGAAATGTAAAATCAGCTGTTAGCTCTTGGCTCATAGCTCATGATCACGACAATGAGCTATCTGCCATGAACTATGAGCGTTAAATTGGAGGTATAACATGGCTTTCACCGCACCAACAGAGACGTATCCCGGAAAAGTATTTGAGGTCACCATTGGGACAGACAAGGCAGCGAACTTTGGGGGAGAAAATGTCCTCTCCTTCCATTCCTTTGAGGGAAATGTCCCGAACAAACCGGTACTGGCCTACGAGATTCAGGACATTCCCCCTGATGATTGGCCCGAGACAGTACGAAAGGTCTATGACGGGGTTTCCGGTGACCCGGTAACCTGGGCAAAACATTGTCAGGACAAGCTGAACGCAAAGGCAATAGCCCTCAGGCTCATCGGAACCCACCCTGACAGGGAAAACCGCTCCCCCGAGGATGCGGCAAAGACAGTGAAAGATGTACTCGCCGCGATCAATGTACCCTTCATCATTCTCGGCAGCAACAATGCAGAGAAGGACGCCATGGTGCTTGTTGCGGTGGCAGAGGTCGCGAAAGACAAGAACTGCATTATAGGGAAGGCACAGGAGGCGAACTACAAGACCATTGCAGCAGCGGCAATGGCGAACAACCATAAGCTCATCGCCATGTCGGAGCTCGATATAAACCTTTCCAAGCAGCTCAATATCCTTATTACCCAGATGGGCTTTGAAAAGGAGAGGCTGATTACTGACCCCATGTGTTCCGCTCTCGGTTACGGACTGGAGTATACCTATTCGGTCATGGAAAGGATAAGGCTCGCTGCGCTCACCCAGAACGATACTACCATGCAGCCCCCTATGCTGGGCGATGTGGGAATGTATGTCTGGAAACTGAAGGAGACGCAGGCCCCTGAATCGGACCTCCCCCAGTGGGGGTCCCTGGAGCAGAGGGGGGTCGCATGGGAGACCTTGACCGCCGGCGGCCTCATTATCGCGGGTGCGGAGCTTCTCATCATGAGGCATCCGGACGCGGTGAGGGCCGTGGAAAAATTCATAGATGAGTTAATGTAAGGGAGGAATAGATATGGCATTGACAGGCGTAGAAATATTCAAACTGCTTCCAAAAACCAATTGCAAGAAGTGTGGGCATCCCACATGCCTTGCCTTTGCAATGAAACTTGCACAGAGGCAGGCATCCCTTGATGCATGTCCAGATGTCTCGGAAGAGGCGAAGAGGGTACTTGGCGAGGCATCAGCTCCTCCTGTTCGGCCCATTACCCTTGGTGTGGGCGACAAGGCAGTAAAGATGGGCGAGGAGACGGTACTTTTCAGGCACGAA
Source organism: Thermodesulfovibrionales bacterium (assembly GCA_035524455.1). GTDB lineage: Bacteria > Nitrospirota > Thermodesulfovibrionia > Thermodesulfovibrionales > UBA9159 > DASPUA01. The sequence goes on from DATKOU010000124.1 coordinate 2,694, forward strand.
AAGAAGTTTGTGAACCCGTGCGCATTTGCGGTAGAGATAAAAGACACGATGTCTGATGGAGACATAAACAGGATCGCTGAAGAGGTGGTGAATTCTGAGATAGACAGGGTTGGCCAGAAATTGAGGGTAGATGCCATTTGCATAAGCAATGCGTCAAATGATGCGGGAAAACTTGTGGCTGCGGTGAAGACAGTGGCAGCAAAGGCCCCTGCAGTTCCCCTGATCATTTCCACGGGCAATCCTGCTGCTGCCGAGGCTGCGGTCAAGGTTGTGGCTGACAAGAGGCCGATCCTTTTTGGTGCGGATGAGTCCAATGCAGATGCCATGGCAAATGTTGCAAAGGCCAATAAGGCAATCCTGGGGGTAAGCGCCAAGGGACTTGACGCCCTTTCCTCACTCACCGAGAAGATAAAGGGTCTCGGCGTGGAGGACATGGTCATTGACGGAGGCGCAAGGAGCGCCAAGGAAATCCTCCGGGATAACACCCTTGTGAGAAGGGCTGCGATAAAGAAAAACTTCAAGCCGTTGGGCTACCCGGTCATCACGTTTGCGCAGAGGGATGACAGTATGCTCGAAGCGCTTGTAGCAAGCCTGGGAATAGCGAAATACGCTTCCATTGTGGTGGTCAACAGCGTCGAGAAGTGGAAGAACCTTGCGCTCTTTACCCTGAGGCAGAATATTTACACAGATCCCCAGGTGCCCATGCAGGTGGAACAGAAAATATACAAACTTGGAGAGCCTACTCCCGAATCCCCTCTCATGATCACCACGAACTTCTCTCTCACCTACTTTATCGTTTCGGGCGAAGCCGAGAACAGCAAGGTTCCGTGCAGACTTGCGGTTATGGACAGTGAAGGCCTGTCGGTCTTGACTGCGTGGGCTGCGGGAAAATTTACCGCATCGAAGATCGCAACATTCATCCAGGAAAGCGGCATAGAGAACGAGATCAAACACAGGGAATTGATCATTCCGGGCTACGTTGCTATCCTGAGCGGTTCTATTGAGGAGAAGCTTCCCGGCTGGAAGGTCACTGTGGGACCGAGAGAGGCGAATGCACTCCCTGCATTCCTGAGATCGAGGGCATAGAAAGCCCTGCAGAAATATCTGTGCAGTGAGAAATAATTAATTTGATTTATACAATATAAATTGTATAAAATAAACTACTACGAAATGAGGAGGTCAGGATGTCTAAGCTAATCGCATCTGCAGCCATAAGAGGTGCGCAGAAACTGGTGAAACAGGCCGAAGAGATGCTCGAAAAAGTCATAGCTGAGAAGGGAAAGGATTTCAAGTTTGAGTTCCCGGATACCGCGTTTTATCTGCCTATGATATACGCGATGACCGCATTTCCTGTAAAGACCCTCGGAGATATGAGGGTTGGCCTCGGTTTTGCGAAGGAGCTTCTGCATGAGGAACCAAAGGAACACGTCTGGAAGCCCTACCTTGGAGAGGCCCTTGATTCAGGGATGGCCACACTGTTTGCGGAGGAGATCATCCTTGCCATCAGGTACATCCATGGGCTTGAGCCGTGCAAGGACCCGGAGACGGGATATGTGTATAACGGTTTTATCTCTGATACCATACAGAGGAACCTCGGCATCCAGCTTGTGGACGGCACCATGCCGGGGTTTGCTGCCATCATCGGTGCGGCTCCCACAGACGACATCGCGGTGAACATTGTGAGGGAGCTCCAGGAAAAGAATATCCTGACCTTCCTTTCCGGACAGTCCAATGGCAACTCGGTTACGAAGCAGCTCCTGAAAAAGGGCGTTGAACTGGGATGGGATACAAGGATTGTCCCCCTGGGCCCTGATACCGAGCATACCCTTTATGCCCTTGACTGGGCAATCAGGGCGTCCCTCATATTTGGCGGCAAGAAACCCGGAGCCTTCAAGGAGCACCTGATGTACCAGAAAGACAGGGTCTTTGCTTTTGCCATAGTGCTGGGTCCCCTTGATGACATCAAATGGACCACAGGGGCAGGTGCGATTAACATGGGATTCCCTGCAGTGGGCGATACGGATATCCCTGTTATCCATCCCACCGGTGTGTGCACGTATGAAGAAGTTGATAAAGAGCTTGACCACTCCAAGATAGTGCAGAAGGCGATCGAGATGAGAGGACTCAAGATTACCGTCGAGAAACCCCCCATCCCCGTTGCCTACGGCCCTGCCTTTGAAGGTGAGAGGATAAGGAAGGAAGACACCTTCATAGAGTTCGGCGGCCAGAGAACTGCGGCCTTCGAATGGGTGAGGATGAGGGAGAATGATGAGATCGAAGATAACAAGATCATCATTGTCGGCGATAAGTGGCAGGAGCGGTATGAAAAGGGCGGACAGCTCCCCCTTGGTATCCTCATTGAGGCTTCGGGGAGAAAGATGCAGAAGGACTTTGAGTCGGTCATAGAAAGGAAGATCCATTCCAATATCAATGAGGCCCAGGGCGTCTGGCACATGGGGCAGCGCGACATCAACTGGGTGAGGATCAGCAACGCTGCAAAGAAGGAGGGATTTACCCTTGAACATCTTGGCATCCTGAATGCCACCATGACCCATCACCGCTTCAGGTCCATTGTGGACAAGGTGCAGGTGACCCTCTTTATCGATGAGGCTGACGTGAAGAAGATGATGGATGAGGCACGCATGGCATACAGGGAGCGTGACCTGAGGCTTGGCAGCATGACTGACGAAGCGGTGGATACTTTCTACTCATGCCTTCTTTGCCAGTCCTTTGCGCCAAGCCATGTCTGTGTGATCACCCCTGAGAGGCTCGGCCTGTGCGGTGCATACAACTGGCTGGACGGCAAGGCTGCATACGAAATAGATCCCACCGGCGGAAACCAGCCCATCGCCAAGGGAGAATGTCTCGATTCGCGGTATGGCCGCTATACCGGTTCCGACGAGTACCTGAAGAAGGCGACCGGTGGCGCAGTGGAGACACTGAACCTTTACACCATCATGGAAAATCCCATGACCTCCTGCGGGTGCTTCGAGTGCATCGTGGCCATTATTCCTGAGGCGAACGGGGTTATGATAGTGCACAGAGGGCACACAGGGATGACGCCCATTGGTATGAAATTCTCCACCCTTGCAGGGACCGTGGGCGGCGGGGCTCAGACCCCTGGGTTTATGGGTATAGGTGTGAATTTCATATCGAGCAAGAAGTTCCTCTTTGGTGACGGCGGAATCAAGAGGATTGTCTGGATGCCGAAGGGGCTGAAAGAAAGGATTGCGGAGGATTTCAAGAAGACGTCAGAGGCTGCGGGAGTTCCTGGTCTCCTGGACAAGATTGCTGACGAGTCCATCTGTGAGGATTCAGAGAAGCTCCTTGAGTACTTGCAGAAAGTTGGCCATCCAGCGCTTGAAATGGAGCCGATGATATAAAGACCGAACACGTTACCATTATGCGTAACGTATATAAAGATTGGAGGCGAACATGAGTGAAGAAGCAAAAAAAGAAGCACATCTGAAGAGTGCAAACCCGAATTCCGAGAAGGTTCACGAATGGGGTGTTGAGCAGAAGATGGATACCGTTTTTGAGCGTGCCCAGAAGATGAAGCCCTGTCCCATCGGCCATGTGGGCGCATGCTGTAAGCATTGCCACATGGGCCCCTGCAGGCTTGTGGGAAAGAATGCCGAGGAAGAGATTACTGGTGTATGCGGTGCATCATTGGCGACGGTGACCGCCCGCAATTTCCTCCGCATGATCGCAGCAGGGACAGCTGCCCACTCTGACCATGCCCGCGGCATGGCCGAGGCGCTTCTCGCCGTGGCAAAAGGCGAGACAAAGGACTTCAAAGTAACCGATGTGAGGAAACTTTACAAGGTGGCCGGCATCCTCGAGATCGAGTTCGAAGGCAGGCCGGTGAATGACGTTGCCAAAGATGTGGCGACTACGCTCCTCAATGACTTTGGAAGACAGCACGGTGGTGAACTGAATTATGTGAAGAGGGCTCCGAAGAAGACCCAGGAGCGCTGGAGAAAGTGGGGAATCGTCCCCCGCAGCATTGACCGTGAAGTTGTCGAGACAATGCACCGTACCAACATTGGTGTTGACCACGATCCTGACCATCTCCTCCTCCAAGGATTGAGAACCGCCCTTGCTGACGGGTGGGGAGGCTGTATGATCTCTACTGATATCACCGACATCCTCTTTGGGACCCCAAATCCTCAGCAGGCCAAGATGAGCCTCGGCATCTTTAAGGAAGATGAGGTGAATTTCATTGTCCATGGCCACGAGCCTCTCCTTGCCGAATTGATCGTTGAGTTGGCCTCTGACCCTGAGATGATCGCCTATGCAAAGTCAAAGGGCGCCAAGGGAATCAACCTTGGTGGCATGTGCTGCACTGCAAACGAGATCCTGGTCCGCCACGGGATCGCTTCAGCAGGCGGGTTTACAAACCAGGAACTGGGGATCATGTCCGGGCTCGTGGACGCCATCTCGGTGGATGTGCAGTGCATCATGCCTGCGATTGTAGAACTGTCGAAGAAGTTCCACACCAAGGTTATCACCACTAACCCTAAAGCGAAGATCCCAGGAGCAATGCATATTCAGTTCGACGAACACCGGGGTAAGGAGATCGCGAAGGAAGTGTTGAAAGTAGCCATCGATAACTTCCCGAACCGGAAGGCAAAGGGAAGCCGCATTACGGAAGTGTTTCCTGCCATCGCAGGCTTTTCCCACGAATACATTGAGTACATGCAGGGCGGAAAATGGAGAGGTTCTTTCAGACCACTGAATGACGCTATCATGGCAGGCAGGGTCCGCGGTGTTGTGGGACTCGCGGGATGCGACAACCCGCGCGTGCCGTCCACAGGTCTCCACAGGTTCCTTGCTACTGAACTCATCAAGAACGACATCCTGATCGTCTCGACCGGCTGCGGATCTGCCGCATGCGGGACTATGGGCTATCTCACTCCCGAAATGGCCATGGAGAATGCGGGCCCCGGGTTGAGGGAGGTCTGCGAGGCAATCGGGATTCCGCCGATCCTCCATCTCGGTTCCTGTGTGGATAATTCAAGAATCCTCACCATCGCCAGTGCCATGGCAGCAGAGGGCGGCCTGTCCGATGAAATCGGCGGCATGCCTGCAGTGGGTATTGCCCCTGAGTGGATGTCAGAAAAGGCCATTGCCATTGGATGCTACTTTGCGGCATCTGGCGTTCCGGTAATCTTCGGTGGTGAATCACCGGTCGCTGCGAGTAAGGAAGTGACAAAGCTTATGACCGAGGGCTGGTTCGAGAGATTCAAGGGCGCATTGCACTTTGAGCCGGATCAGGAGAAGATCCTTGCCATGGCCATCGATTATATCGACAAGGCCAGAGCAGCCCTCAAGTTGAAGAAGTACGAGAGAGGGAAGTTTGCTACAGAGAAGACCCTCATGGATATGGCAGCGCGCCGCGAGATCGAGAAGGCTGCGAAGCCGCATATGGGGATATACTAAGAATAGCTCCAGAGTATGACGAAAGCCCTGCAGCCTTGGCTGCAGGGCTTTTTTTTCGATTGAGGCGAATCACCCTTGCTCTTCCGTAATGTCTTGGGGGTGAAATCATGCGAGTGATATACTGAACTCACAGGGTGCGTTCCATGCAATATCGATTAGAGAGGCTTGAAGGGTTTTATTAGTGCTGTGCTGAGCATGGTGAAAAGAATGGTATTTCTCGTTATAAGCGGTGTTGTCCTTGTCTATGTGCTCCTTATCGCGTATGTCTATGTGAAACAGGGTAGTATGCTCTATTTCCCCTTAAAGGAAATAGAAGCCACTCCCCTTGCCATCGGGCTTGACTATCAGGAACTCATATTACGAACAAAGGATGGAGTGGACATCTCCGCGTGGTATACCCCTGCGGAAAATGCGCGGGGGTATGTGCTTTTCTGTCACGGAAACGCAGGGAATATCTCGCACCGTCTTGACTCTATCAGAATATTTCACAACCTGGGTCTTGGCGTGCTGATCTTCGATTATCGGGGATATGGCAGGAGCAAAGGTGCTCCTGATGAAGAAGGCACCTATCGTGATGCAGAGGCAGCGTGGGATTACCTTGTGAACTCACTCCATGTTGCACCTGAAAAGATCATCCTCTTTGGCCGTTCTCTGGGAAGCGCTGTTGCAGCCGAGATGGCATCACGGAAACAGGCGGGCGCGCTTATCATGGAGTCAGGGTTCACCTCGGTGCCTGACCTGGGAAGCAGCTTTTATCCCTATCTTCCCGTGAGGCTCCTCTCAAAATACCGCTATGCGTCAATTGAAAAAGTTGGAAGATTAAAGATACCGAAGCTCTTCATCCACAGTCCGGAGGATGAGATTGTTCCCTATGAACAGGGAAGAAAGCTTTTTGAGAGCGCAAGTGAACCCAAAGAGTTTCTCCAGCTTAGTGGCGGGCATAATGAAGGATTCCTGCTTTCAGGGGAGACATATTTAAAAGGCCTGGATAGTTTCTTCTCCCGATATCTTCCGGATTAACAGACACACTCAGCGTTTTTTTTCCTGGCACACTCATATAGGCGGCATGGAAAGAGAGTCGCGCTCCGGCTTTCAGAGGCATCGCGAGCCTCTACCTCGCGTACCGCGTTGGATACGAATACCCTTGCGACTTTAAGAATCGGGAGACGGGGTTTGAGCAAAGAAGCCTTGCGTCATTTTGCGCAAGGCTTCTTTGCTCTCAGCTCTTGGGAGAAAAGAACTTTGTTACCAGGAAGCTTCTCCTTTCAGGAACTTGTTGATATCTGCCGCTGAGCGTTTGCCCGCACCCATAGCGCTGATGACTGTGGCGGCACCGGTAACCACGTCCCCGCCTGCCCAGACACGGGGCTTTTTCGTCCTCCCTGTCTCGGAGTCGGCAACTGCGGTTCCATGTTTGGTTCTCTCAAGTCCTGCAGCGTCCACGAAGACCAGAGGGTTGGGGCTGGTACCCAGGGCCATGATTACAGAGTCAACCGTAATCTCGAATTCAGAACCTTCGATGGGCACCGGCTTCCTACGTCCGGACTGATCAGGCTCATCAAGCCGCATCCGGACGCAACGGATTCCCCTGACATTGCCTTCCTTGTCGCCAAGGATCTCAACCGGGTTAGTGAGGAAGTCAAAGATCACCCCCTCTTCTTCCGCATGGTGAAACTCCTCCTCCCTCGCAGGGACCTCGTCCCTTGACCGACGGTATACGAGATGCACCTCTCCTGAATTCTGTCCGGCTTCCCGCGCCTGCAGGGCCTGTAAACGGAGGCTGCAACGTACAGAGTCCATGGCCACGTTGCCAGCGCCCACGACCGCAACTTTATTGCCCACTTTGACCGGCGTGTCATATTCGGGGAAGCGGTATCCCTTCATTAAATTTACGCGGGTGAGAAACTCGTTCGCTGACATCACCCCGTTGAGATTAATGCCAGGTATGCGCATAAAGGAGGGCAGTCCGGCTCCAGTTCCCAAGAAGACCGCATCATACTCCTTCAAGAGTTCTTCAAGGGTGAAGGTGCGACCAATGACATGGTCCACCTTAATATCAATGCCGAGACATTCGACGGCGTAATTAATTTCGCCGTGCACGACACTCTTGGGAAGTCGGAATTCAGGGATACCATAGATCAATACGCCTCCAGGGCCGTGAAGGGACTCAAATATGGTCACTTCATGCCCCTCTCTGGCCACATCCACGGCGCATGTCAGTCCCGCCGGACCAGAGCCCACCACCGCAACTCTTTTCCCTGTCTTTGGCGCTTTCAAGAGAGGACAGGTCCGCATGGCGAGTTCGTAATCCCCCACAAAACGTTCCAATCTGCCGATGGCGACCGGTTCACCCTTCTTGCCCACAATGCAATTTCCTTCGCACTGCACTTCCTGGGGACATACCCTTCCGCAGATGGCCGGCAGATTGTTCTTCACCTTCATCCATTCCACCGCCTTCACAATATCGCCCTCTCTGAGGGCCTTTATAAACTGCGGAATGAGGACACCCACGGGGCAGCCCTGCACACACTTCGGGTCCTTGCACTGCAGACACCGCTCGGCTTCCTCACGGGCAGTCTCCAGACTGTAGCCCAGGGCAACTTCATCGTAGTTTCCTCTGCGGACATGCTGATCCTGATTGCTCATCTCATGCCGCTTTATTTTCATGCGTTCCTTCTGAGTCAGTTCAGCCATTACTTACCTCCTCCTGGCAGTTCCCCCTCCAGTTTGCACTTGTGCTCCCATCGCTCCACTGCCAGCCGTTCCTCTTTTTTGTAGAACTGCAGACGGGACAGAAGACTCTCCCAGTTCACCTTATGGGCATCGAATTCCGGTCCGTCAACGCACACGAATTGAGCTCCCTCGTCGAGCAGTACCCGGCATCCGCCGCACATACCCGTGCCGTCGATCATGATGGTATTGAGGCTTACCACTGTTGGG
>DATKOU010000125.1:0-4511 GCA_035524455.1 Thermodesulfovibrionales bacterium
ACCTCCTCCTCTTACTTGCTATACTACAAGTAAGATACAGGAGAATCTTTCATCTGTCAAGATCTTTTTTGCTATCGCCGAATCTTTAGATTTCGCCCAGCGTCAAAACTGGGGGATGGCAAGTCCTGGAGGGGTATTGACAAAAAAGTATTTTTTAGCTATTTTAGAACAAAGAGAAATCTCCTAGAGTAGAACCCCCCTGGATAGGTAAGCACCTACCGGGTAAACAAAAACCACCAGATGAAGAAATCCAAAGAGGTGCACACAATGGACAATATCTCAATTTCCGAACTTAAGGAAAAGACCATCGACGATCTCACCAAGGTAGCAAAGGAGCTGAATGTGGAAGGCGCGGCAGGCCTCCGTAAACAGGACCTGATCTTTGCCATCCTCCAGGCCCAGATCGAAAAAACCGGAAACGTGTTCGGCGCAGGCGTGCTCGAGATCCTCCCTGACGGATTCGGATTCCTCAGGTCTCCTGATTACAGCTATCTCCCCAGCCCTGATGATATCTATGTGTCACCATCCCAGATACGGAGATTCAATCTGAGAACAGGAGACCTTGTCTCAGGCCAGATACGGCCGCCAAAAGAAGGCGAGCGCTACTTTGCCCTTCTGAAGGTGGAAGCTATCAACCACGAGTCCCCCGAGGAGAACATCAGCCGGTCCCTTTTTGATAATCTGACCCCCTACTATCCCACCGAGCGTATCAAGCTGGAATACAACGGGGGCGACTTCTCCACAAGGGTTATGGAACTGATCACGCCTATAGGAATGGGACAGCGCGGGATGATCGTGGCAGCACCAAGAACAGGAAAGACCATGCTCCTCCAGTCCATTGCAAAGGGGATAAAGAAAAACCATAAGGAGATTCACCTCATCATACTGCTCATCGATGAAAGGCCTGAGGAAGTCACGGACTGGAAGCGCCAGGTGTCCGCCGCGGAGATTATCAGCTCCACGTTTGACGAGCCGCCGCAGCGCCACTGCCAGGTCTCGGAGATGGTCATCGAGAGGGCGAAGAGGCTGGTAGAGTCCAAAAGAAACGTGGTAATCCTGCTGGACAGCATCACAAGGCTCGCACGCGCCTACAACGCCATTATCCCCACAAGCGGCAAGGTCCTCTCCGGAGGTCTGGACGCGAATGCCTTGCAGAAACCAAAGCGTTTCTTTGGAACCGCCAGGAATATTGAAGACGGAGGGAGTCTCACCATACTCGCCACCGCACTGGTTGACACAGGAAGCAGGATGGATGACGTCATATTCGAGGAGTTCAAAGGCACCGGCAATATGGAACTCCACCTTGACAGGAAACTGGTGGACAAGCGGATATTCCCCAGCATCGACATCAACGGCTCTGGCACGAGGAAGGAAGAACTCCTTGTGGACAAGGACACATTAAACAAGATGTGGATACTGAGGAAGGTGCTTAACCCGCTCAGCACAGTGGAGAGCATGGAATTCCTCCTGGGTAAACTCATGGGCACCAAGAGCAATAAAGAATTTCTCGAGATGATGAACAAATAGTCTGTCCGGAACCCCTCCAACCTCTTTCCCTCCTGTGCTTTTTGAGTAATGCCTCTTTACTCTTCATCGGGATAAGGGGAATAATCTGTTGAACGTTCTTTCGGAAGTGTGTGTGGCGAGTAATAGTCTTACGGAGTATTTCGCTTCTGTCCCTAAGAATCCTGGTGAGTGTTGAAGATATCTTCAAATGCCGGGGCAACCTGAACAAAGGCATTCAGCACCCTGGGGTCAAAATGTCCGGGCATGGTTCTGCCTCCCCCTTTCGTGATAATCCTGAACGCTTCACGGTGGCTCAGGGCAGGTTTGTAAGGTCTTTTACTCCTCAAGGCATCATACTGGTCCGAAAGCATCACGATCCTTCCCTCCACCGGTGTCTCTTCAGCCTTGAGTCCCCCCGGGTATCCTGTTCCGTCCCATCGTTCGTGGTGATTTAGGGCAATGGATGATGCCATCTGTATCCCGGGATGGGAAGAACCCGCCAGCATCTTGTCACCAATAACGGTATGTGACTTCATCACGCTAAACTCTTCTTCTGTGAGGCGAGCCGGCTTCAGGAGGATTCTGTCGGGAACTCCTACCTTGCCTATGTCATGCATGGGGCTTGCGAAGGCAATGGTATCCACAAAATCCTTGGGCATACTCATGGTCTCGGCAATTTTCTTCGAATAGAGGCCTATTCTTGAGATGTGGGCGCCGGTGTTCGTGTCCCTGAATTCCGCAACCGAGGTGAGCCGCTGGATGATCTCTCTGCTCATATTACCCACCATTTCCAATGCCTTTGTCAATTCTGCTGTCCTCTTCCTCACCGTATCTTCCAGTATCTGCTTGTAGCTCTTTTCTATCTTGAGGAGATTGTTATACTTCACCGCCTTTTCCATGGCATGGATGAGATAGTCAGCCTTAAAGGGCTTGACAATAAAATCAAAGGCGCCTTTTTTGATCGCATCAACCGCCATGTCCAGCTCTGCATATGCGGTCATCAATACTACCGGTATGTCCGGGCTGATGCCACGGATTCTTTCCAGGAGTTCAATCCCGGAAATTCCGGGCATTTTGATATCACTCAACACTGCGTTAATGTTGTTGTGCCCCAGTGCGTCTATAGCATCCAGGGCATTTTCAAAGCTGAAGACCGTGTATCCATATTCCCTGAGCAATGAAGAAATGGAACCACGGACAAAAAAATCGTCATCTACCACGAGAACATTAAACCCCGTACTGTGGGTAGTGGAGGGAAGGTGTGCGGTATCCGTATTCATTCTTCTTCCTTCACGTGTCTTTCCCTAATCATAGTTCCTTTACACTGCCCTTTCGCATCCGTTGTAGCGCGAAAGGCATGCTCATCTGCTCCCTCATATATATACTATTCCACCCTATTTCGAATATTTCTATGCATTTCTTGCTTTTTTTTATGCATTTTTTGCAGGGCGAAAAAAGAAGCGGCTCTCATCTGGTCTGCGCAGAAAGAACACAAGAGATAATAAAATTCAAAATATTCAAGTACTTAGGGCTTCGGGAGACAGGGGAGTTCATTCAGATGAGGTGGGTAAGTTCCTCTCGTTGCAGCACCTCTGTGGTAACAGGCCTCATGAAGAAAAGGTCATCTGCCCTCGGCCATATCTTCGAGTGTTTTCAGCTTTGTTCGCTCTCCAAGCGCGATGAGGATATCTCCTGGCTTTATCACAGTTTTAAATGTGGGATTAAATTTCATATCGCCGTCGGTCCTCTTGATGGCAACGATAATAATGCCCAGTTCCCTGCCTATGCCGCACTGGTCAAGGGTCGAGCCCGCGATGCCCGCCCCCTCACGCACATAAATCTCCTCCATCTGGAGGTCGATGTTTCCTGACCTTGTGGCGAATTCGATGAAGTCAACTACGGATGGTTTGAGTAATGTATGGGCAATTCTCAGCCCCCCGATATGATAGGGTGACACGACCCTGTCTGCCCCTGCTCTCAGGAGCTTCTGCTCAGAGCCTTCCTCCCCGGCCCTCGCAACAATAGTGAGGTTGGGGTTGAGCACCTTTGCACTCAGCACCACATAGAGGTTTTCTGCATCTGTGGGCAGCACCGATATCAGCCCCTTCGCCTTTTCGATACCCGCTTCCCTCAGCACCTCATCCTTTGTGGCATCCCCCTTCACAAGGAGCATATCTCCATCGAAAGTTTCACGGCTTTCAGGATTCTTCTCCACCACTACAAACCTTGCTCCTTTTTCTTTCAACTCTTTGCAGATGACGGTACCCATCCTCCCGTATCCGCACACCACGTAATGGTCCCTTAACCCTTTAATCGTCTTTTCCATTTTTCTCCTCCCGAATACTTCCTGCATTTCCCCCTCGATAACGATCCTCGCGGCGTTATTGAAGGTGTAGAGTATCGTGGCCACCCCAAAGACAATAAGGAACATGGTGAACGATCTTCCCATATCCGAAAGTCTATGGACTTCGCTGTATCCCACTGTGGTTATCGTGGTGATGGTCATGTAAAGGGCATCAAAAAAAGTCCATCCCTCGATTACGACATAGCCCAACACACCAAAGATGATAATTACCCCGATCAGCAAAAGTGAGATGATAAACTGACGCTGGACCCGTGTCATCTTCAAGGTAAACCCTTTCGCTTCACTGACATGAGGACTGGATTGAGCATTGTCCTGAATCTCTTTAGGTGGGTCCCTTCCCAGTATACGCTCCCACATCCGGAGCACTTTAAAAAGGAAAGGCACTGGAGGAATACATACTCGGGAACCATATTTCTCACCTCTTCCCTGCGTGTGACCGGGTCAAGCACCCCGTTACAGCGCGCACATCTGCCTGGTTTGAATTCGTTCAGGTTGAATGAGCAGAGCACCTCCATGACCTGTTCTATGGGATCATCCGAGTGCACCATGAGGAAGTTCCTGAAATTCCGGATGTGCAGGAAGTGCGTGTCTCTCGTGAGAAGACACCTGCCCTCCTGCACCGCCAATTTCATAAGATCGC
>DATKOU010000126.1:0-5974 GCA_035524455.1 Thermodesulfovibrionales bacterium
GAGAAAATGCTGATGTCAACTTATAAATTTGGTTTGTCAGGACTTGAGTTGTTTAGCTTTAATGTCAAAAGGCGCCTTCCCTACTGATTACCGTTTGTAAGGTTCAGTTATGAGACCTGCATAAGAAGTGGTTGGTTCAGGAAGGAACAAAAACTCGAGTTTCAGTTGTTTTCAGTGGAAGTCCTCATCTCAAACAAACTGCTCTGAGTGCGTGTTAGAAGGTGTAGGTCTCAACCGCCTTGTTATTGAATAGCAAAAGAGGGAGTAACGGGTTATTCTTGTTGCAAACTTCTGGTATGATTCCGGGCAGCAGATTTCAGGCAGAATGGTAAGCCTGCGATCTCTCCGGATCGCCCTCCAATGCTTGTCCATGTAGTTCATTACTCCTTTGATGAGTGCGATTCATTTCAGTTAGAATATTGAGATGATTCAGGTCAGCAATCTTTCAAAGGCATATGGCACTCAGGTCATTTTTGACGACGTAGGGTTTACGGTCAATGCAGGAGAGCGTATCGGCCTGGTGGGCAGGAACGGCCACGGCAAGACCACCCTCCTCAGGATGATTACGGGAGAGGAACGACCGGACGCAGGCGTGATCACTGTCCCCGACAATTACACGGTGGGCTATCTTTCCCAGCACCTTGTCTTCAGCGAAGATACAGTCCTCAAGGAAGCCTGCCTCAGCCTCAGATCTTCTGAAGACGGCAGGGACGAATCGTACAAGGCAGAGACCATCCTCATGGGCCTCGGGTTTTCCTCAGATGATTTTCCGCGCCATCCCCTTGATCTTTCCGGAGGATACCAGGTCCGTCTGAACCTTGCAAAGCTCCTCGTCTCTGAACCGAACCTTCTCCTCCTGGATGAGCCCACAAACTACCTCGACATTGTCTCCATACGATGGCTCACGAAATTCCTGAAGTCCTGGAAAGGAGAACTCATCCTTATTACCCATGACAGGGAGTTCATGGACAGTGTGACGACCCACACCATGGGCATCCACCGCACAAAGATAAGGAAGATTGCGGGCCCCACCCACAAACTTTACCAGCAGATACTCATGGAGGAAGAGGTTTATGAGCAGACAAGAGTGAACGAAGAGAAAAAACGCGAGGAAATACAGCAGTTCATCAACAGGTTCAGGGCCCAGGCGACCCGGGCACGGTCGGTCCAGTCGAAAATCAAGGCACTCCAGAGGAAAGAGAAGCTCGAAAAAATGTCAAGGGTAAAAGACCTGGAATTTGCATTTATGCCTGCTCCCTTTACAGGGAAATCCCTTATGCAGGCCAGGGACATCTCCTTTTCCTTTACCCAGGAAGGTCCGCCCCTTATCGAAGGCCTGAATCTGACCATCGGAAAAAGGGACCGCATCGCGGTAATCGGGAAGAACGGGAAGGGCAAGACCACACTGCTCAACCTCCTCGCAGGGGAGTTGCAGCCCCTCACGGGTGAGGTGCTCCACCATTCACAATTGAGACTCGCGTACTTCGGCCAGACCAACATCCAGCGTCTCTCCCCCGACAAGACAGTGGAAGAGGAGATACTGGACGTGCAGCCTGAATACCACAGGAGCGCTGCACGCACCATTTGCGGCATTATGATGTTTGAGGGCGACCGTGCCCTCAAAAAGGTAAGTGTGCTTTCAGGAGGTGAGAAAAGCCGGGTGCTTTTGGGAAAGCTTATCGTCAGCCCTGCAAACCTGCTTCTTATGGATGAGCCCACCAACCATCTTGACATGGAATCCGTAGATTCACTGCTTGAGGCTTTGGAGGTATTTGAAGGCGCGGTGGTCATCGTCACCCACAGCGAGATGATCCTCCATGCATTGTCCACAAGGCTTATCGTATTCGATGACGACCGCGTGAAGGTATTTGAAGGCACCTATCAGGACTTCCTTGAGAGGGACGGCTGGAAAGATGAAGGTGAAGGGGCAGCGATCACCGGGCAACATACAGAGAAGAAGAGAGGCACAGACAGAAAAGAGTTGAAGAGGATCAAGGCTGAATTGATCGACAACCGGTCAAGAGTTCTGGTCCCCCTTCAGACAAGGATAGTCGAAGTGGAAGAGGCAATCACGCAGCTTGAACAGGGGATGGCGCAGGATACGCAGGCCCTTGTGGATGCTTCGGTAAAGGGAGACGGAGAATCCATAAAGAGACTTTCCAAGTCCATTCATGAGCATAGGGGAAAAATAGATGCCCTCTTTGACGAACTGGAAACCCTCACCAATGAACTTGATGCACGATCAAGAGACTTTGAGGAGAGGCTTGATTCCCTGAAGACAGCGGGAGGTTAGAAAAAGCGCTCTACGACCGGGGCGAAGGACGAGGTTTCTTTTCATCCCTCCTGTGGTGTGTGCGCGGTCTCTCCGACCGGGACGCATTGCTGCCAGTTCGCATAGGTTTCTGCTTCCCGGCCTCTCTTTTTTCCCTTTCCTTTCTCTGGGGCGGGAATGGCTTCCCCCGATGACGTGCCGAGACCCTCTTATAATCGGTGACGATCATCTCGTCAGTCACCGCCACCACGGGGATCTTTTCCCTGATATACTCCTCGATATCAGGGAGCGAATGCACGCACTCTTCACACGCAAGGCTTATTGCCCTTCCCTCTGCGCCGGCACGGGCGGTCCTGCCGATGCGGTGCACGTAATCCTCACGATCCTGGGGGAGGTCGTAGTTGATCACATGAGTCACCCCTTCGATGTGGAGTCCGCGGCTTGCCACATCTGTGGCCACGAGGATAGGAAGCGTGCCGTCCTTGAAATGCGAGAGTACCTTCATCCTCTTTTTTTGCGGAAGGTCACCGGTGATGGCTGAGGCGGCAAACCCGTTTGCGTTCAGGAGAAGCTCCAGCCGTTCCGCAGTGGATTTCATGTTGCTGAAGATGAGATAGCGTCCCCCCTGCTCATGCCTGAGGATACCCAGAAGCAGTCCGAACTTCTCATCCTTTCCCACGTGAAAGATCTCCTGTTCAATCTTTTCCACCGTGACCTGCTCAGGGGTAATGCTGAACCTCTCGGGCAGGTTCATGTGCTCATAGCAGAGTTCCATCACGCGGTGGGAGAGGGTTGCGGAAAAGAGCATGGACTGGCGCCGGTTATAGGGTGACATCCTCCTGAGGAGAAAACGGAGGTCGCTGATGAATCCCATATCAAACATCCGGTCCGCCTCGTCTATAACAAGGAACTGTGTTCTTCTCAGACTGTACACATTTTGCTTGAGATAGTCGATAAGCCTTCCGGGTGTGCCGATCATCACGTCCACACCCTTCACGATCTCCTGGCGCTGCTTCAGGTAGTCGATACCGCCAAAAACGGGAACGATCCTGAACCCTGCAGACCCTTCCAGTATCTTTGCCTCGGCCTCGATCTGCACCACAAGTTCCCGCGTGGGTGCAATGATGAGGGCCCTAGGAGACACACCGGGTCCCGGGGCTCGCGTGGTGAGCATCCGTGAGAAAATGGCAATGAGAAAGGCTGCGGTCTTGCCGGTTCCTGTCTGGGCCTGGGCAGCAATGTCACTTCCCTTGAGGGCTTGAGGAAGCACCTCGGCCTGTACAGGCGTGCACTCCGTAAACCCCGCCCGCCTTATCCCCTCCAATACCGCCTGAGGGATATTCAGTTCTTCAAACCTCATACATTACCTAACATTATAATACAAAAAGAAAAGATTGTCGGCTTCCTCCATGAGGACAACATGTGAACATGTTGTATCTGTGCGGAATTACTCCCTTCCCTGATTAAGATCTGCCGGTGACAGGTGATATTCCCAAAAAGAACAATACATTGCCGAGCGCATACACAAGAACACAGGGTGGATAAATCTTTCTTTTGTTTCCGAGGGCTTAGTTTATTAGTTGCTAATATGCTTGACAAGTTATATGTTCTGTGCTATAGTTAAATCAACAAGGGAGAGTAACCATAGTAAGTAAGGTTACCCTTTTAGTAACGGTGTTCATTCCTGAAAGGAGGAACCCATGGCAACCGTAAGAAACAGAGAATTCAGAAACTATTGCGATGCAATGTACAGGGAGCTTTCCGGCATGAGGTCAAAGCTGCTCGGATTCGTGAATGACATAGAACATATGAAAGGTCCTGAGAGTGACGTGCTGAAACCGCACATTCCACATTTCCAGGATATTGCAAGGACCATTGACTGGAAACTGGAAATACTCACAAGGGTCTGTCCTTTTGACTGGACCGGATATGCCGGTGTGGAAAAAACCGCTTCGGTACAGGTGCAGGAGTTGTCCGAGAAGGAACCCATTGCAGCCGGTTATCTCGGGGGATAACAAGACCCCCTACACTTTGCAGGGCTCTTATGACTGGCGGGGATGAAACATTTCCGCCAGTTTTTTATTTTCCTTTAGCGGAAAAAACCCAAAGCCCTCGGTGCAACGTTCGGGGGGAAAGAGACAATACGCAGGAAGACCATTTCAGCGGGTACGAGCGGATGAGGGGTATCCAAGGACGCATTACTTCTTGTTCGTTGCTGCCGCAGTCGCTTTGATCACGATACAACGTCGGTGTCTTTACGAAAGCCTCCTGAGATATTATTCGATCCTTACCTCAAACCCGCGGAGTTCGATAATCGTGTGAATTTTTTCCTTCAATCCCTTTGAATCGAATTTTCCGTATGCAACTGAATCATCATAGAGACGGATATATCTGTGCTCCTGATCTATCTCGTACTTCCCCCCTCCCACTACTGTCCAGCCTGGGTCATGAATGGAAAACCTCTTTCCCTCAACTTCGTGAGCACCGCGAATCCCTCTTTCGATACAGAAGCGTTCCACGATGTGGGCATGGTAGGGGGCCAGTTCCTCGGGGGAAAACACCAGATACTCGATTTCACTCTTTCTTATCTGAACAAATTTCCCGCTCCCCTTGTCCGGTGGAGAGGTCTTTGCCCCTTCCGGATCACGAAGGCCGGAATAATTAATAAGGACCATTTTCATACTTGTTCCTCAATGAACAAGTATAGCAGAAATGAGGCAGCACTTATTATGGTTATGTCAGGGCAAAGGGAAGCACACAGCAATTTCAATTCTCAACAACTGTGAGCTTCCCCTCCAGTATCAGGTCGGGCTTCAAAGCAATAAAAAACAGCGGTGCTTTTTCTATTTCAGCTCCTTTTTCAGCCGCTCAATGGCCTTAAAGAACATTGCTTCATACCTCTTTTCATGTTCTGCCAGAAACTCCCCTACCCTTGCCTGTACCGCCTCATCCACGGACGGGGTGGCCTGCAGCACGGTCCTGCCATCAGGGGTTCTCACCGGCCTCACCCTCAGCTTGGGATTCTCTTCAATGGCTGCCCTGAGTTCCTCCACAGCCCTTTGCCTTATATCAATATATTCCCTCTGCACCCTGTCAACAGCGCTTAAGGAGTTTTCGATTGCTGTCATGTTCTGTCTATCTTTCAACGCCTCAATGGCAAGGATACCGTCCTTCCTTATCTGAAACTCCTCAGGTATATTGCCCATTCTCAGGGAATTAACCATGTTCTCCTGCGCCTCTTTCAGGAGAGAGGGTTTCATGCCCTTTAACTTTTGCCATATTTCGTCCCGTTTGATATCACCCTTATAGAAGGCCGCCAGAACTGATCTCAGCTTCTGACGATCCTTCATCTCATCCTTTTCTTCCGGGCCAAGCCCCTGGATCTCTTTTATCTTTTCCATAGCCTTTTCAAAAGCGCTTTTTACCTCTCCCATGTTCAGCTGCTCCTTTCTTCTGCGGATAGGAATCTTCCTTAATTCTAACAAACTTCACTCAGTGTAGCCACTATTTTAACCAAAACATGACACACCTTTTCCACACATCCAAGGCATGGAGCGCAAAAGTTCTTTGCATAAAACCGCTTCTGTCCACGTCCTGCTGCCTTTACACATAAAAGGGGTGATCATGCACCGATGATCCTTGCTTGCAAAAATGTGCGGGTTATTGCTTGACAACTGGCTATATATTGGGTTAGATTATACA
>DATKOU010000127.1:0-13882 GCA_035524455.1 Thermodesulfovibrionales bacterium
ACGGGGAAAACGAGCGTCGCAGCCCTTACCGTACGGTATCTTACGGAAAAGCGCAAAGGGCCTGTGCTTGCCGTGGATGCGGACAGCAACGCATGCCTTAACGAGGCCCTCGGCATCTCTGTCCATACTACCATCGGGCACCTCAGAGAAGAGTCCCTTGAAGCCGTGAGGAGCGGAGGAGACCGGCCCGGTGGGATGAGTATGGAACAGCTCTTTGACTACCAGGTCCACCAGTCTGTCATCGAATCCAAGGGCGTTGACCTTATCGTCATGGGAAGACCTGAGGGACCCGGCTGCTACTGTGCTGCCAATAACATTATCAGAAAGTATACTGATAAGCTTTCCGAGACATATCCCTATGTGGTCATTGATAATGAGGCGGGCATGGAACATCTCTCAAGACGGACCACCCATAAAGTGGACCTTCTTTTCATGGTGAGTGATCCCACAGTCAAGGGGGTTCTGACCGCAAAAAGAATCAATGCCCTTGTTGATGAACTCGATCTCGAAATTGAAAAAAGGGTGCTCCTTATAAACCGCGTTGCCGGACCTGACGGGGAAAAACTGAAGACATTGGCTGAGAGTTACGGACTCACTGTGGGAGGGCTCATTCCCCAGGACAATACCATATTTGAATACGACCTCCAGGGTCTGCCCATTGCAGCACTTCCCTCAGATTCAGTGGCCCTCGGTTCCATATATCAGGTCCTCGACTCCCTCGGAATACCCTAATCATTCAATTCTAACCAATCCATGCACTTTTCTTGCAGTCTCTCATCCATTCCCGGATGAATGAGAAAATTCCGTGGCAACCACAATTAACAGGTCTATCTCCGGTTCTGTCACCATTAACGGCTTCGGACACTCAAATCCCCGAGCATCAATTCGCATTTTGCTCCTGTGAAGCATGAATCCATACCTAAGTTTATCCAATGGTCTCCCTGAGGACATTGAGTACCAGGGTAGCATCTGGGGGGAAAAGGACAAGCTAGCACATAAGAAAAGAGAAAAATGAGAACCACCTTCCATTTGATGGTTTTATTACTCAGTCAACGATTCGTTCTTAGGCCAATTCGAGATGACTTGCAAAACCTCACGCACATACGCACATTCACATTTCGCGGGACATGGGCGTAACTCATTTTCGTGCACACAGAATCCCTGGCACTCTTCGGTGCCATTGAGCCTTTCGGTAAACATCGGCCCACTATAGAGGTCCTGAAACTCTTTTGTCTGAACGGAAAGCGTAGTCCCGCAACTGTGGTTGAATAAGATAAGGCCTGCAGTAAGCTCTTCAAAGTGGACTTGATAACCAACCAGGTAGAGCGAGGGATCACTGAGAAAAGAAGTCCTTCCGGGCCAAACAAACCCGCACTGAGAGCATATCTTGAATGATGCGGATTGCAGTCTGCTGACTGAAATCATTTTATCTGCGTTCATTTTCTCCCGGTATTATATGATGATTGTGTTATTTCCTTCAACTGACACAGTTACTTATAACTCTCAATAGGACAGAAAAGCCCTCCCTCCTTAATAATTCACAGCCTTCGGATATAAGCCTTGCAGGTAAAACCTGCTTGGTTTTTTTAAAGGGAAAACCCACATGGAAGGGACAATAACTTCAGGGTGAAAATGAAGAAGCCCGCAGCGAGTAACGGGAGACGCGCGCGCTATCTGTTTCAAAAAGAATGTTCACAAATGTGCCTTCAGATATTCCATGAAAATGCTGTACGCAAAGGGAAGTGTCCTCTTTCTGTGAGTCACTGCATAGAACTTCCGTTTCATCTGGACCCGTTTGACCTTTATTTTCTTCAGTGATTTGTATTTTAACTCGTCAGCAACCGCAAGTTCCGAGAGAATGGATACCCCCAACCCCGCTTTTACTGCTTGCTTGACTGCATCTGTTGAGCCGAAGCAACCCACCACTTTCAGCGCATCCATCGAGATGCCCCTTCCTTCCAAAATCCTTTCCATCTCTTTTCGCGTACCGGAGCCCTCTTCCCTCAAAATCATGGGGAAGCTCGTCAGTTCCTCCAATGACATCTCATGCGCCCTTATCAATGAGGGTGAAGAAACGGCAATCAATTCCTCTTCCATCACCGGCGTGAAGGTGAGCTGTCCGTGACCCATTTTTGCTCCGACCATACCCAGAAGCAGTTCATGCCGCAACACTTTTTCGATAACTCCCTTAGAGTCGGACTCTATAATCTGAAAGGAGACGGATGGATACCTCTTCTTAAAACCAGCGATGATACGCGGGATTACATAGGTTCCCGGAATTGTGCTCGCACCCACAATAAGTTCGCCGGTAATTTCCTTTTTGAATTGTCCTATGAGTTCTTTGAGGGCGTCAGTCTTTTCGATGATCTCCGCAGCGTGACTGTAAAGGATATCTGCCTCTTTTGTGGGAGCAATGGACCTTCCCAATCTGTCAAAAAGCCTGCAGTAAAGCTCCTCCTCCAACGACTTCACGTGGTCGCTCACAGTGGGCTGCGTGAGATGGAGTTCTTCGGAAGCCCTGGAAAAGCTCCTGTTCCTGAATACTGTCACGAATACTCTGAGGTGATGTATATCCATACGCAGTGCGGTAACATTATACCACACACCAGAGAGAGTCAAGCCCCTTTGCAGCAAGCGACAAAGAGCGTACTTGTTCTCCATTTCTTTATGCGCAGCAGAGAGTGCGCAACGATAACATGAAAAAGTTGGGCGGATTTCTGTTAATATATATATATATATATGAAGCTCCTGATGCATATGTGCTGCTCAAATTGCAGTCTTTACCCGATGAAGAGCCTCCTCTCTAAGGGTGTGGACGTAAAAGGATTGTGGTTCAACCCCAATATTTATCCCCTTCCCGAGTATGAACTCCGGCTTGCCTCTCTTCAGGACCTCCAGAGGTTATGGCACATCGATGTGGAATATGTGGATAAGTACGGCTCTGACGATTTTGTGAGGGAATTGGGGAACTCCCATGATAATCGCTGCATCCGGTGTTACACGGTACGCCTTGAGAAAACAGCCAAGACTGCAAAAAAAATGAACCTCAAGGGATTCACCACATCACTCCTTGTGAGTCCTTACCAGAAGTTTGATTCCATAGTAAGCGTAGGGAAGGAGATGGAGAAGAGGTATTCCATTCCCTTTTATGTGGAGGATTTCAGGGTCGGGTACAGGGAAAACATCCCTTTATCAAAGGAGCTCGGACTTTACAGGCAGAAATATTGCGGGTGCGTGTTCTCACAGCAGGAGAGTACCCGGCAAAGAACAAAGATCAGGACCTTGCAGTGAATAACCCCTGTGTGGCAATTTCATGAATGAAGGCGTCCAGCACATAGGAAAATTCCTCATTATCACCGGGATTATTATCGCGGCTGTGGGGGCTCTACTCCTTTTGTCAGGGAAGATCCCCTGGCTTGGCAAACTCCCCGGAGACATCGTAATCGAGAGGAAGAACTTCACCTTCTATTTCCCCCTCGCAACGAGCATACTCTTGAGTATCATCATTACATTCATTTTCTGGCTTTTGGGGAGGAGATAAGCAGCTCATGGGAAAATACCTCTTGTCTGTGATGGCAACCATCCTTGTCTTATCTCCCGTGGCATATACCGCCATGAATCCTGCAAAGATAAAGGTGCTTATTCTCGAAGACAGTCGCTCCACTATTCCGGACAAGGACGAAAAGCTCGTGAAGTTGGGAAACATGCAGGGGGATCTCCTTATGACCGGAATTCATTACAGCGGCAACATCGAAGTCTGGAAAGGCGACAAGGGACTCTATATTGTGAATGAACTCCCCCTTGAGGACTATGTGGAAAGTGTGGTCGTGGCCGAGGTGGGTACAAACTGGGATCTTGAGGCACTCAAGGCACAGGCGGTGATTACCCGTACCTATGCGATATATAAGAAGGCCATGAGCCAGGATTCGAGGTTTCATCTCACCTCTTCTGTGTTGCACCAGGTATATAAGGGAAACAATCCTCATATCCTCATCTCTTATGCAGTGAGAGAGACGGCAGGTGAGGTACTCATGTATAACGGCAAACCTATCGAGGCCCTCTACCACTCGACATCCGGAGGCAGGACCGAAAACCCCGAAGAGGTGTTCGGGAAGAGTTATCCCTATCTCAAGTCAGTGGAGTCGAATTGCGAAATTTCTCCTTACTGGGTATGGGAAAAGAAGATTCCAAAGGAGGAGATTGAAAAGGCATTAGGAATTAAGAACCTCAAGGACATCACTATAACTACCTTTACATCTACGGGAAGAGTAAAGGAGCTCACCATAGGTCTGGAGTCCGGGCAGATGTCAATGAAGGCAACGGATTTCAGAAAGCTTCTTGGTTGGTCGAGACTGCCCAGCACCAGTTTCAGGATACATTCCGATGAAACCACCATAGCCTTCGAGGGAAAGGGCTATGGACATGGGGTTGGCCTCTGCCAATGGAGTGCCCTCCAGATGGCAAGGGACGGGAAAAGTTATAGGGAAATTCTCTCCTTTTTTTACCCGGGGACTGAGATACAACTTTATGAAGGTGACTGACCTCGATTTCCATCTCCCGGAATCCCTCATAGCCCTAAGACCTGTTCTCCCAAGGGATAGCTGCAGGCTCCTGGTCCTCCACAGGGATGGCTCAGTGGAACACACAAGATTCAGCCATCTGCCCGCATTTCTCCATGAGGGGGACCTCTTGCTTTTGAATAATACAAAGGTATTTCCCGCTCGCCTCACAGGCACCAAAAAGACAGGGGGAAGGATTGAACTCCTCCTGGTGCGGGAAACGGAGCCCGGTCTCTGGGAAGTCCTCACCAGAGAGAAGTATACCGGCAGTGTATTCATATCAGAAGAACTTTCCGGAGAGCTGTTGGAGGGGAGATCACTAAGAATTTCCGTTCAGCCGACAGGGATAGTTTGCCGCAGGGAGGAGACATCAGATTTCATGAAAGCGGTGTGGAGAACGGGATCAATGCCCCTACCCCCCTATATCAAGAGGAAACCGGAGGAGATGGACAAGCAGTGGTATCAAACGGTATACGCGGAACACGTCGGTTCCATTGCTGCACCAACCGCTGGTCTGCACTTTACAGACAGCCTCATTGCCGGGCTTGAGGAGAAGGGTGTCCTGATCAGATTTCTCACCCTCCATGTGGGTACCGGCACCTTCAGGCCGATACGGGTGAAAGACGTTGAAGAGCACCCTATGGATGCAGAGTATTTCGAGATAGACAGGTCCCTTATGGATACAATCGATAAGGTAAAGGGTTCCGGAAGGAGGGTCATTGCAGTGGGAACAACCACTACAAGGGCCATTGAAGGATTTGCCAGCAACAGATGGAAACCCGCCGGAGAAAACGGGAATTCGTCAGGAAGCGGATACATACGAGGGGTTTCTGACATCTTTATCTACCCGGGCTACACGTTCAAGGTTGTGGACTCCCTCATCACCAACTTTCATCTTCCCCGTTCCACCCCCCTCTTACTCACCTCTGCTCTCTGCGGAGCGCGGAACCTTATGAATGCATACCACTCAGCGCTCTCCATAGGATATAGATTTTTCTCCTATGGAGATGCTATGCTTGTTTTATGAAGAGGGATGCAGCAACGATTGCCGAATTGCTGCCGGGCAAGATCGTGCTTATTGTCATTACAGCTACCGCGGTAACGACAGGGTTCACCCTGGGTTATTTTGTGGGAAGAAGTGTGTCCTTTTCCCCCGAGTCGTCTATGCTCAAGCAATCTCCCAGCAGCGATCTGGCGGCAGTGCCGTCAGCGACAAACCCCTCATCAGAACTTAAGAATGAAGCCTCATCCCCCTCTCTGCCTAAGATGCATCCTCCCTCTAAGGAAAGCACACAGGCTTCCGTGCCTCCCTCACTCGGTGGGGCAATTCCTTTAACCGCAGACGTGAGGGATGAAGAGAAGATAAGCCCGAAAAGTCAAAAGGCCGCCATGACAGAAAAAAAGGCTATCCCTGCTGCAGGAGAACAATCCACTTTTCCCTCCGGGGTTTCGAATCCGGACATAGAGACAAGGAACGCCCTTAACCCACAGAGTACACCAAAAAGTAGTCCGGCACCACACGCAGGTTCCTCACACAGCGAAGTTGTGTATACTGTCCAGGCAGCTGCATTTAAGAACCAAAAGGATGCTGACACCTTGAGACAAACCCTTGAGGGTAAGGGGTATAAGGTATTTATCAAGAAAGAATCTGGTCCAAATGGAGTGGTCCTGTTTAAGGTCAGGGTTGGTGAATTCGAACAAAAAAAAGATGCTTCGGTATTTGCCTTAAAACTTATGAAAACGGGTGGGTTGAATGCCTTTGCCGTCTTGAAAAATTAATAAGGAGCAAATACGGTTACTACCCAAATAGATCTCGATACAGAAAAGGAACTTCCCCTCCTCTATGGTCCTCTCACTAAAAACCTTAAACTCATAGAAGAGTCACTCGGCGTAACCATAAGTGCAAGGGGAAGTACGATATTCATTCAGGGGGATGAGCCGTCAGCCCGGAAGGCCGGAAATCTGATCAATGAATTGCGGTCCTTGAGTGAAGAGGGGTATACCTTGAACCCCGACGATATCCGTTTTGCGGTAAGGGCAATTTCCTCTGGCGGAGAGGTATCCCTCAGAGACCTCATCATGAACCATATTCCCGTGTCCTCAAAAAAACGGTTTATAATTCCGAAGACAGAGGTACAAAGGGACTACGTCGAAGCCATCAAGAGCCATGATATTGTGATAGGCATAGGGCCTGCAGGTACGGGAAAGACCTATCTTTCCATGGCAATGGCGATCAATGCACTTCTCAAGAAAGAGGTGAGCAGGATTGTCCTCGCGCGCCCTGCGGTGGAAGCAGGGGAAAGGCTCGGGTTTCTCCCCGGTGACATGTATGAAAAGGTGAATCCTTTTCTCAGACCCCTCTACGATGCACTCTTTGATATGATGGAACCGGAAAAGGTGGGCAAGCTCATCGAACGCGGTGTCATAGAAATTGCCCCCCTCGCATTCATGAGGGGCAGAACCCTCAATGACTCCTTTATTATCCTTGACGAAGCGCAGAACACCACGTCCGAGCAGATGAAGATGTATCTCACAAGACTCGGGTTCAGCTCAAAGACCGTGATTACGGGAGATACCACACAGATAGACCTGCCTGCAGGAAAAAGTTCAGGGCTAATTGAGGTAGAAAAAATCCTTGAGGGAATAGACGGGATTAAATTCATCTATTTCTCCGAGAAAGATGTGGTGCGCCACAGACTGGTTCAGGAGATCGTAAAGGCATATGAAAGGCATGAAAAACGGAGCTCAGATCATTCAAAGACCCAGGAATGAGCAAATAACCACGGCTAGGAAGTATACGCTCCTCATTGCCCTTGGCCTGTTCACTTCCCTTGCCATCCAGACAAAGATCGGCATTGAATCCTTCATCGGTGGCTTTCTCGTGGCCTCTCTGCTGCTCTTCATCCTCTACAGGGATATCCTGAGATATAAGCCCCAATATATGAAAAAGTATCCCATGCTCTTTCTCCTCGGGTTAATGATCATCACCACCATTGTGCTGGGAAGACTTTCTCATTATGTACTGCTCAACCTTTCCAAGGGGTTCGGCTCCCTTGCCATTGAAGGGGCAGTGTTTGGCATGCCTATCGCTGCGGGAGCCATGCTCGTTACCCTTATGTTTGACTTTCACACCGCCATCTTTTTTTCCTTTATCGTGAGCCTTTTGTCAGGCCTCTGGCTGCTGGATGCCGTCTATCCCGTATACGTATTTGTAGGGAGTCTCACCGCCGCCTTTAGTGTAATCAGATGCAAAAAACGCTCGGCCTTTCTGAAGGGAGGTCTCTCTGTGGGAGGGGCAAGCATCGTCACCTCAATACTCCTCTTGCTTTCTCAGGGGGAACTCTTCACAGAAAAGGCTATTTCCACCTTAATCTTTGCCGCCTCAACAGGTCTCAGTGTGCCTGCCATCGTTTCCCTGCTCCTTCCGGTCCTCGAATACACTTTTCATGTCACTACCGACATAAGCCTTCTTGAACTCCTTGACCTCAATCAGCCCCTTATGAAAAGCCTTATGATCAACGCGCCCGGCACCTATCATCACAGTGTCATTGTGGGAAACCTCGTAGAGTCAGCAGCAGAGGCAGTGGGCGTTAACCCGCTCCTTGCGAGGGTAAGTGCCTATTACCATGACATAGGAAAGATCAAGATGCCTGAATATTTTGTCGAGAATTATACGAGCGCGGTGGGCAAGCACGACAGGCTCACCCCCCATATGAGCACCATGATCATTGGTTCCCACGTGAAGGAAGGGATAGAACTCGGCTATCAGCACAAGTTGCCTCAGTCCATCATAGATATCATTCAACAACACCACGGGACAAGCCTCATGACCTACTTCTACCAGAAGGCAAAGGACCACGATGTGGGTGATCATCCGTTGGTGGAAGATTATAAATACCAGGGGCCAAAGCCCCAAACGAGGATCGCGGCCCTTGTGATGATGGCAGATGCGGTCGAGGCGTCCTCCAGGGTTCTCAATGATCCGACTCCTGCACGCATCACGGCACTGGTCGACAGAATAATTAACCACATATTTCTCGAAGGTCAGCTGGACGAATGCGAACTCACCCTGAAAGACATATCCGAAATCAAGAAACATTTCTCGTATATCCTCACCGGCATTCTCCATAAGAGAATCGATTACCCGGGCTTTGATTTCAACCAGGAACCAAAGGAAATTTTCAAAGACAGTGAAAGGGGGCTCGGGGGCGACATGCCGTTTACCCCCCACACTCATGAAGATCCTCATAGAGAACCGCCAAAGTCTCATAAAGATAAACCCCAGGAAGCTAAAAGGCGACTCGCTGGCACTTCTCACGATATTCCGTCTTAATAAGGCAGAATTGGGGGTACTGCTTGTGGACGACAGGCAGATGAAACAGCTCAATTGCCTCCATCGCAGCCTGAACAAGACCACCGATGTGCTCTCTTTCCCCATATATGAGCGGAGAGTTGAAATTCCCGTTGACAGAGAGTCATTGTTGGGTGATATCGTCATTAATCTCGATGCGGCAAAGAGGCAATCATCCCTCTGCGGCGTTACCCTCTTTGGTGAGGTGAGGCGTCTCCTCATCCATGGGTTCCTGCATCTCTTGGGTTACGACCACGAGAGAAGTCTCTATCAGAAAAAAAAGATGAGACGACATGAAAATGAGCTAAGGAATGCCCTTGAAACGCTGGATTAAGAGTGCCAACTTTGCCATAGAGGGGATACTCCATGGAACAAAGACCCAGAGGCATCTCAGATATCACCTCTATTCTGCTGCAGGTGTCCTGATCCTGTGTTATATCCTTGGGATATCCAGAAATGACTTCCTCGTGATCGCTGTCATGGTGATTGTTGTCCTCGTTGCCGAACTCTTTAATACCGCCATTGAGACAATGGTTGACATCCTTTCCCCGAAACATAGCGAAAAGGCAAGAATTGCAAAAGATGTGGCTGCAGGAGCAGTGCTCACCACCGCCTTCGGTGCAGCGGTCATCGGCTACATTATTCTCTCCCCCTATATCCGCAAGGGATTTCAAACAGGCTTCAGTATCGCAAAACATTCAGGAGAAGATATCTCAGTTATGGCGGTCATCCTGGTACTTATCCTTGTGGTCATCACCAAGGCGTATCTCGGAAAGGGAACTCCCTTAAGAGGCGGCATCCCCAGTGGCCATTCAGCCCTCGCCTTTTCCCTATGGGTGGGAGTCAGCTACACCACGGGAAATGTACTTGCGTCCGCATTTTGCTTTACCCTCGCTGCAGTCATCGCTGCGGGCAGGGTCGCTTCAAAGATCCATACGGTATGGGAAGTAGTTCTCGGAGGGGCAATCGGCGCCTCGCTTACTTTTCTTCTCTTTCAGATATTCTCCTAAAACCATCCGAATCACCCTTCCCTCAGCCTTCACTGTTTGTCTAAATAAAATACAACGTTCACCGTTGCACTTACCGCAATATCTCCCGCCTCTATTGATATCTCAGGAGCTGCAACGGCCATTTTCGTCTCCATGACCGCCTGCCTGTAAATGGGATGTGGTTGTCTTCCGCAGGACGGAGAAATACTTTTTATTCCCGAAATTGTCGTGCCGAGTGTCCGGGCAACAAAAGCTGCCTCTCTTTTTGCCCCCTCTGCTGCCTTCCTTATCACACCATCGCAGTATTCCTTTTCTTCTGAGAGGGTGAAGCTAATACCCTGAGCCTGGTTTGCACCAATCTGCATAGCGTTGTCTATAATCTTTCCTGCCATCTCTATCTTTTTCGTTCTCACCGTCACCTGATTGAGTACCTTGTAACCAGTAAGAATACTTTTCTTTTTCACCTCATCGTATTCATACACAGGCTGGACTGTATAGGAAGAGGTCTTTATGGAATCCCCGGCGGCAGGGCTAATGAGGCGTTTCAATGCACTTACCATTCCTTCAGACTTTTTGCTGTTCTCAGCCACTGTCTCGGATACCGTTTTCCCTGCTGTCTCAACACCAAGGGTTATAAAGGCAGTATCAGGGGGGTAATATTCCCTTGCCTCACCCATAACAGAAATGGTTCCCTTCTCTTCTTTCAATTCCTGGGCATACGACATGCGAAGGATGGTGACTACAACAAGACATGCAAAAGCACCTGCCATCGTGACCTTACCTGTTCTGTGTCGCATTATGCGAACTCCTTTCTAAAGAAGTCTTCCTAACTGTTCCAGAAGTCTCTTACATTATACTGCCAGAAGCCAGGTTATTGTAGTCACCATAAATTGTATTGGCACTCGGGTTCCAGTGTATACTAAAAGAATGGGTCTGACATTCCTTATCCCCGCGCTTTGTGTCCTTATTGGCTATTCTTGTGCAGATGCGTTTCAGGCAGGCCCCCTCCCTTCCCGGATTAGCCCCGGCGATGCCTTTCTCATTAAGGTATCAGAGGCCAGGGCGTCAGAAATTCCTGCTGCCTCCCTAAACGGAAAGGAAATTCTCTTTAGCCGTTGCGGGGAAACATGTTTTATTGGTATTGGCGCCGCGGCATTGGAAACAAAACCAGGCCGCCACGTGATTTACCTTCGTATGGGAGAAAAGAGCACGCAGCTGTCCTTGCTGGTGAAACGTACGCGCTTCCCCACACTCTTTCTCACCCTGCCCAAAGAAAAGGTGTTCCTCAGCCCTGAAGACCTGGAAAGGGCTGAACGGGAAGAAGAGCGGTTACGATTATTATGGATGACCATAAGCGACCGGCTGTGGGAAGGAAGTTTTTTGCTCCCCCTGGAACATAGCATCTCATCCGTATTCGGCACAAAAAGAATGATGAACAGGCAAGTGGCGAGCATCCATAAGGGAGTGGATATCAGGGGCAAAGAAGGAGATGAAGTGAAGGCATCCAACAGGGGGAAAGTGGTTTTTGCAGAAGAACTCTTTTTCGGCGGCAATACCATTATCCTTGACCATGGTCAGGGAATATTCACTATGTATATGCACCTCTCTTCATTCAGGGTCAAACCTGAAGATGTTGTTTCAAAGGGTGACATCATTGGGTCTGTAGGCTCATCAGGGAGATCCAGCGGACCTCATCTTCACTTCGGGGTGAAAATCCAGGGAGTGAGCGTGAATCCTGTTTCCTTCGTGAAGCTCACGCTGTAAGCGGTATCAACTCTTCTCCATTGTCATTGCTTACTTAGAATTAAGCACACATACACATACCCGGCCATAATATGATGTATGTCATGGTGTTTACTACATGAAAGCTGTAATAATTCATCATGAATAAATACTGCGGTCTTTGTGCGATAGTGTGTGTAATGGCAGTGATTTTATGGTATTCCTGCTCCTTTGCCTGTAACGTCTGCCATAGCAAGAGTCCCCGAATGGTGAAGATGCACACAGAGCTTGGCTACAAGGATTGTTTTGCCTGCCATACGCCGGGCAACAGGAATCATCTGAGGAATGGAGACTGCAAAGGAAAAGCGACGAGAAGTGCATAAGGTGTCATAAGAAATAATATTCAAACAGGGAACCATGGTTCATGCTCTCTTTCTCCACTTTCGCGGCATCCAGCACTTTTCCCTCTTTTGTTCCTTTCTAAGGCTACAGCGTGTGACGTAATGCGGTGTTTATCATTTCTTGATTTCATCTATTTTGTCGAAACAATTTCTTAACGCAACAAGCATTTCGTGGGATAACCTCTGAATCATATCCATCCTTTCAATCGCCTTAAGCAAGAGCTCATGCAGATCGTCCTCGGTAACCGATGCATCCATAAGCTCTAATGTGCCCTTAACCGCTAATATGTTCTCGCCAAGCTGATTTGACAGTTCATCGAGTTTATTATTTCTTTCTCCCATAGGTTTTCTCCTTTTTTATAGTTTAAATTCGGTGAAATCAAAACCACTACTCCCTTAAGTCCTTTAACAACCTCTGGAATTCCCGGGATTCTGCAAGTATCCGATGGGCTGCGTCACGAAGTTTGTCCACCTCTTCAGGCGACAGCTTGAATGAGGTGGGAAGCCGCATAAAATACAAGCGTTCCTCCCCGTCCTTAAGGGCATCAAATTTTACCTCAATGACATAGAACTGGATGTCGCCGCAGGAACCTGGTCTTGTGGAAATCTTGCCCTTCGGACATCTTCCCGTACGAACCTGGTCTGCCCATCCTTTCACGCTTTCCTTCAATAACGCCAACGTCTCCACGTTATACCGTTCTATAGCTATGGATGAATAGGATTCGAGCATTGCGGCAAATGCAGGAGGGCTCTCAACCCTGTCCCAGAAGGAATCCGGCTGCGTTTCTGCATTCACCACAATAAAGATGACCTTATGAAGGTTCTCATGGTGAGTGCCCTTGATGGTCTTCCAGAAATCCCCCCGATAAATTATTCTGTCAAGGATCGCCCTCAGACCGAGATTGTCAGCAACTCCGCCGTCCAGGAGATGGAGAAACGGTTTCTTCTTGGAATCCAGGTAGGGAGCGATATTGTTCGCAAGATAAAACTGGCGCTCTGATATTTGGCTCTCTTTAAAGACCCTTTCGATGGGTCCCGGCATCCTGTAATTGCAGCTTCCCGCATAATTGCGCACGGTAATGGGTGTGAGCACGATGGGAACCGCGGATGACGCAGCCACAGCCCTTGCCACAGAAAATCGTGACACATCCGAGCAGATGGCGTCAAACATGTCCTGGGTAAACCCTACTCTTATGCCATAGGTCATGTCAGTGGCATTGATGATGACCATGGGCCCTTTCCTGGCTGCAATGTCGCCAAACGTACCGCCTTCAAAAATGTACTTGTCATAATATTCTGCTGCCAGATCGCTACGGTCAAAAGATGGAGAAAATAGCCTGACCCAGTTCACAGGGTTGAAGAATGTCCTCGATACGAGTTCTCCCTGAACATTCTTCTTCAGAAACCTTTGCTCAAAGTCCTCAAAAATACGTTCCCCAAAAAGGCCATAATACCCCGCGGTGAAACTTCCGCCCGATACGCTGGATATGGTGTCCACTTCATCAAGAAGCCTTCGCTTTCTCCCATTGATGCTAATCTCCCTGACTGCTAGTTCTTCAAGCACACCGTAAGAAAATGCAGCGGCACGGGTTCCTCCTCCCGAGAAGGTGACAAAAAAGAGTATATCATCGGATCGTTCGGGGTCCCTCACATTCTTGGCCCTGTAGCCGGCTTCGGGGGCATACTCTTTGAGGGGCTCATTGACAGGATAGTGTGCGCAGCCGCTTATAGAAAAGACAAGCAGTATACTTACTGACAGCAAATAACTTCTGTATGAATGCGTGGGTTGTTTCCTGCAGACAGGATTCAAATCGTTTATGACTTCTCCACTGGGTTCCATTTGTACACTCATCACCCCAT
>DATKOU010000128.1:0-4985 GCA_035524455.1 Thermodesulfovibrionales bacterium
CTTATCCCATTTCTCGGACATCACCTCGCGGAATTCCACCACGTCAAGAAAGTTGAGAACATCGAGAAGAGACTCGCCGAGATTTGCCACCTGCAGCTGGCAGCCCTCGCAGCAGGCAAAGTCAAAAAAAGCAGTCTTAGGTTTTATCATCACAGAGCCTCGCTTAAGTGTTTGATATCGTCATAATTGAATACGGGACCATCCTGGCAAACATAGAGATTCTGTATCTGACAGCGGCCACACTTGCCTATGCCACACTTCATGTGCCTCTCAAAGGAGACCAGTATCTGACGTTCCGGGATATTCTTGGCCAGGAGTTCCCTTATCACGTATTTGTACATTACCGGCGGGCCCACAACCACGGCAAAGGTCCTTTCTGGTTCCAGGTCTACCCCGGGGATTAGTGTGGTGATGACTCCCACGTTGCCTGCCCAGTCCGGGGCACCTTTATCAACAGTGCATTCGTAGTGGACATCCATTCGTTTGTCCCAATGATTGAGTTCGTCAACAAAAAGCATATCCTTTGGAGATTTGCAGCCAAGCAGTATGTGTACCTTGCCAAAATCGCGGCGGTTTTCAAGAACATAATTGATGAGAGAGCGCAGAGGCGCTATCCCCAGTCCGCCGGCCACGATCAGCAGGTCGTTGCCCTCGAGTATTCTTATGGGGAAGCCCTTGCCGTACGGCCCCCGGATGCCTACCAGGTCTCCTGCCTCCAGCGTATGGAGGGCATTAGTTACCCTTCCTACTGCTCTCACGCAGATTTCGAAGCTAAGACGGCTCGTGGGGGCCGACGTAAGAGATATCGGTATCTCGCCGGCGCCAAAGACAGTGATCATAATAAACTGACCGGGCTCGTAGTCGAGACTCTCCCCGCCCTCCAACGCGATCTCGAAGAGCTTCTCCTGCTCGGTCATCCTCTTGGTCCTGAGGATTTTTGCTATCTTGACAGCAAACTTCGTCTCTATTTTATTCCCCAATCTCTCCATAGCTTCGATTGCTTCTCCTTTACCAAGGCGTTAAGGGTTTCTTTAAGATGTATGCCGGCCATGCACGTTCTGCTGCACCTGCCGCATCCGGTGCAGAAGAATCTCGAAAACTTCAGTACGGGATATTTGAATTTACGATAATACCGGTGCCTCTGGCGCGCGGATCGTTCCCCCCGGAAGTTGATGCCTCCGGCCACCTTTGCGAAGGGCTCTACCTGGCAGGAATACCACATCCTGTATCTGCTGCCGGACTTTCGGTCGAGGCTCACATCCTCACGGATATCGAAGCAGTAACATGTGGGGCAGACATTAGTGCAGTTTCCGCAGGCCAGACACCTTTCGCCGAGTTCATTCCAAACCTTGCTCTCAAAGGCGCCTTCGAAGAGCTCTGGAAGATGGCGCGGAGATATCGTGACCTCGTTCTTGAAAATCTTTCTCTTCTGTTCCCGCAGATCAGCTAGCTCGTGTAATTGGTCCTTCCCCGCAGGTTCAAAGGACTTTGTCGCCTCGACCATCTCCTCTCCTTCTTGGGTGTTGACATGGACCATAAAGTAATCACCAAGGTCAGTAAAAAAAAGATCGTATCCTCCGCTGGGAAGGCTGGCATTCACCAGGTGACAGCTCGCATGTTCGTCGCAGTAGTTGTTGCATTCCAGACCGATGACGAATATGTTGGGTTTCCTTGTCAGGTAGTTGTAATCCTTAGGCCGCTCCGAGAATACCATGTTAAGGCACTGAATGCCTGCAAGGTCGCATGTGTGGACCCCGAAGAGTACCATCTCTTCGTAGTCCACAACGGTCTCGACATTAATCGTCTTGCCAACCTTGTATGAAAACAGCGTCTCGTACTGAGGCATAAAGAATTTCTTGGGAGGAAGTATTGTAGGGATATAATTCAGCGCGATTCCTTCGCCCGACCTCGCTTCTTCAAATGAATAATTGTTGTGACCCTTTGAGAAAGGCGCCATGACCTTCTTGATACCGGACAACCTTGATATGAACCCGTCAAGGTTGTCCTTG
The DNA here is from genome assembly GCA_035524455.1 of Thermodesulfovibrionales bacterium. Taxonomy (GTDB): domain Bacteria; phylum Nitrospirota; class Thermodesulfovibrionia; order Thermodesulfovibrionales; family UBA9159; genus DASPUA01. The sequence goes on from DATKOU010000128.1 coordinate 2,010, forward strand.
CTGAGCAGAGCATATTGATGCTGCATATCTTTCATTGGTTCCTCTTTTTAGTCTTAATAAACATTTGTTTATACCTGGATCCAGTGATAAACGTCTTCACACCCTGGCTCTCTTCATAGCGTGCATCGGGTTATCACGCCTCCTTCCATATCAAATCCTGCCATACCAAAGTTATCACGTCGTCAGCGCGGCCATCTTATTGTTAAGACCCGTCGCTCTCCCTCCTTCTTACGGAGGTTTAGCTTTGTCGAAATCCGCTCTTTGTGTTACTTTACTTTTATCATGGATAGAGGCAACTGTCAACTTATAATTTTAGGTCTGTCAAGGTCAATGTATGGACTCCGAAAAGTAACATCTTTTCATAGCTGACAGAGGCATATTCCTTCCCTTAAACGAAATTTTGTGAGAAGCGTTCAGTATATAACTAATAAGTCTTCTCTATAATTTCACGTTGCCCAGTTTGTGGTGCATTGTCAAGCACTTGAGCGCCTTCCATGAGGGGTATATAATGGAAAGACATCTTTTGTGCTAAACCTTTTTCTGTTGACCCTGTCTAATGAAACAGATGGATGAAGATATACAGCTTGTGAAGAGATACCTCGGGGGGGATGCGGAAGCTGTCGAGACGCTTGTCGTGAAATACCAGAAGCGGATTTATACCATTGTGTACAGGATGACAAGGAATGTTGAGGATGCCAAGGACCTGACCCAGAAGACTTTTGTCAAGGCTATTGAGGGAATCAAAGGGTTTCGCAAGGAATCTTCATTCAAGACATGGATCTACCGTATCGCCATAAACACGGGTCTCACCCATCTTAAGGGGAACCGGCGTGAAGAGAGGGAACTGGACGAATCAATGATGGGCAGCCACCCGGGCACGTTGTCCACAATTATAGAAAATGAAAAGCGGGGCTTCATAAGGAGGGGATTGGATGAGCTCCCCGAAAGGCAGAGGCTTGCGGTCATCCTCAGGGCATATGAGGGGCTGAGCTGTACTGAGACCGCCCAGGTCATGGGATGTTCGGAAGGCGCGGTCAAGGCGCATTATCACCACGGAGTGAAGCGATTAAAGGAGATTGTAAAGGAGAAGGGCTATGAGATCAGAACATGAAGAAATAATGGAGATGCTCCCTGAATATCTGAAAGGCTCTCTTCCCGGGGAACTGGGAAACGAGGTTCAGGCCCATCTGGAGGTGTGCAAGGAGTGCAAAAGCGAGGTCTCCTTTCTCCGTGAAATTGTTGACAGTGAAGTGCCTGACCCCGGGGACCTCTTCTGGCAGAGCCTTCCCCGGAGAGTGAGACTGACCGTCGAAAAGAAGAAGGAGAGATTCCCATTAGGATTCCTGGTACGACGGCTGCCTGTTGCAGCAGCAATTGCCGCGGCATTACTGCTGACGCTCATCTATATATATCCCAATAAGGATAAGGTGTCGGTGCAGGACCCTTTCTTTAATGATCCATTGACCGCTTCTGTGTCGGATTACACTGATGCGACTGAAGAAGATATCCCTCTCATTGCTGAGGAAATCACAGTTGACGAGTCGTATCTTCCCCGCGACAATTACATGGACCCTTCCTATCACAACGAGTTTGCGTCATTAAGTTCCGGAGAGATGGAAAGTCTCTATGAGGCGTTGAAAGGGGAGCAGCAATCAGGGGGCTGATCAGGGTCAGTTCAACATGACAGGTTTCATTGTTGTGTAGGTCTTTCGATGTCTCTGCTTCACTCCCTATGATATAATCACTACTCTACCTGTCGCGTAATTATTTCCTTGGGGAAAAGAGCGAATTATAAGATTGAACAGAGCTTTCCGGGAGGGTTTTTGAAGCCCCATAAGGACATTTTGAAACTGATCGGTAACACTCCGCTGGTGGAGATCACCCGCCTTTCTCATGGAGATGCTGCAGAGATATGGGCGAAGCTTGAGGGTTTTAATCCCGGAGGTTCTGTAAAGGACCGGATAGCTCTCTCTATGATAGAGACTGCCGAGAAGGAAGGGAGACTGGAACCCGGCGGGACGATCATAGAGCCCACGAGCGGAAATACAGGGATCGGCCTTGCCATGGTCGCGGCAGTGAAGGGATACCGGCTGATCCTCACCATGTCCGAAAGGATGTCTGTGGAAAGGAGAAATATCCTTCAGGCGTATGGCGCGGAGCTTATCCTCACACCCGGGGAGAGAGGAATGCTGGGCGCAGTGGAAAGGGCAGAGGAGATTTACAAAAAGAACCCCGGTTACTTCATGCCTTTACAGTTCGAGAACCCCGCAAACCCGGGTGCACATAGAAAGACCACTGCAATGGAAATCATTCATACCCTGGGCGGCGTCCCGGATGCGTTTGTTGCCGGTGTAGGGACAGGAGGGACAATAACCGGCATAGGAGAGGTCTTGAGGGAAAGGCGTTCTGATGTCCTCATAGTTGCTGTTGAGCCGGCTGGTTCTGCCATCCTCTCAGGCGGCGAACCAGGCCCTCACAAAATCGCGGGCATCGGTGCCGGTTTTTATCCCGGAGTGCTGAACACAAGGATATACGACGAGATAATCCCTGCGAGCGATGAAGATGCGATGGAGACCACAAGGCAGCTGGCACTCAGGGAAGGAATTCTTGCAGGTATCTCCTCAGGTGCGGCCATGTGGGCAGCAATGAAGGTCGCAGAGCGGCTGGGGAAAGGTAAAAAGGTTGTGGTGATCTTCCCTGACAGGGGAGACCGCTATCTGAGTACAGGGCTGTTTACTCCAGAGACAGTGGATGCTTGTAGGTAGAAGTTCAGACCGACTAACGTTGTACGTTTCCGCCGTGTGCCTGCTGGACCATCAAGAAAAAGAGTGATGTATGCCTCATTCTCCCCTGCCATAACCTAAATCCATCCATATTCTCCCTATTGCGTGCGGTATTTCTGCTAACTTGTTCATATCCGCAATTGCCAGACATTTATCTCGCATATGGCTCAAATTTGGCTCGATAGGCTAGGCG
>DATKOU010000129.1:0-5460 GCA_035524455.1 Thermodesulfovibrionales bacterium
GCATTTGGGACTCAATGGCCTCTTCCGTGACCCTTATCTCAAGGGGAGGACCTTCAGGGGTCTGCTCTTTCTTCCAATCGATAATCAGAAGTTTGCCCCCTCTCCTCAAAAGTCTAAGCGCTTCCCTGAGGATCTTCTGAGGCTGCTCAAGTTCATGATGCAGGTTTATCATATAAACCAGGTCTGCCATATCTTCGGAAAGGGGCACTGAACTCTCCTCCATCCTCACAGGAATAACCCTGCCCTTAGATTCTGAGGGAAGGTTATCCTCCAGCCATAAAAGCATTTCATCAGAGATATCACAGGCATATACCTTTCCTTTCTTCATCTTCTTGCTGAAAAGGAGAGCAAAAAAGCCGGTGCCTGCCCCTATGTCAATCAATATTGAGGGATCTTTAAGGGCTGCCTTTTCCCATATAAGATCGGGATTCAGGTACTCCAGCCTTTTGGGATCGTTTAGCTTGTCAAGTTTTCTCGGGTCGAATTTCTTGAACTCGCTCACTAATCCTTACCCCGTTTCTCCCTCATAACCCAGCCAGAAGATACGAAAGACCGAGTTCATACGATCAGGTATTGAGTGTTTTTCTGAGGAAGCTTCATGCGGAAGAAGTTCAGAGACATGGTCGAGACTGGACCCTGAAAGGTGCCGGCCCTGTAAAGCGCGGATATTCTATGAATGCGCACAGATGCCGGGAGCATGATTCCCCATTCATACAGATTGAGTCAGTCAGAATTTAATAAGACTATTTCTTTTTTGCTGAGCATGGTCGTTACTTCCGGCTGTGAGAAGCTCCTTTGTCTGCCTTCCTTACCGGAAGCGTTATCACAAATCTGCAGCCCTTGTCAGGTTCGCTTTCTGCAGTCATGTTTCCATTAAGCTTCTTAATGATGCGATAGCTCACTGCAAGTCCGAGGCCCGTGCCCTTTTCCTCTGTGGTGTAAAGCGGATCGAATATCCTGCTAAGATCTTCGGGGGTGACGCCGGGCCCGGTATCCTCGAAATCGATGACAACACTATCATTTTCCCTTCTGCTTCGTATGGTGAGTGTCCCCCCATCCGGCATTGCGTCAGCGGCATTCAGTATTACATTCACAAAAGCCTGGCGGAGCTGGTTACCGTCGGTGGCGATTTCCGGTAGAGCGGGCGAGAGGTCTTTCATGATGGTGATGTCCTGCACCCGTTTGTCATAATTCATGAGTGCCAGAGAATCCTCTATAAGGTTGTTCACTCGTACGGGTTTGAGCTCAGGCGGCGGCATCTTTGAAAAACTGGAAAGTTGTTTCAGGATGTCCGCAATTCTGTTCATATGGGAATATATGGTCTCGATGGTCTCTTTTTTCAGCTCGTCATGCTCTACTTCCCTCAGCATCTGTACAAAGCAGAAAACTGATGTTAAAGGATTTCCTATTTCCTGGGCTATGCCAGAAGTCAGTCGCTCAAGGGCTGACAGTTTTTCGGAGTGAATCAACTGCTCTTCGGTCCTTTTCATCTCTGTCACATCCTGCAGCAGCTTGATATATCCGTCTATTGAGCCGTTCTCGCCCTTCACAGGAGCCGTGGTCATCTGATAATATCTGTCGCTCTTTCCAAAAAGATTCGATATGATTTCCGTCTGTAACCCATGTTCTTCGTACGAGCCGATGACCGTGTAGTCGGAGCAGATTTCCTCGCAAGACTTCCCTGAAACATCCCTGCCGGCAATATCCTTCATGGCCTGATTTGTCCATTGTATCTTGCCCTTGGCGTCGAGGAGGATAAGGCCGCTTCCCAGGGCGCTTACGACGGTGTGGAGCTTTTCTTTCTCTGTCGAGAGTTCTTTTGTTCTGATATCGACCTCATGCTCGAGTTCTTCAGCTTTTGCTTTTTTTCGGAAAAAGACGATCAGAATTACAGACGTGAACCCCGTGGTCAGGACGATGAACATGACAAACAGCGAGTAAACCTTCATGGATTTCCCTATGAGCTTGGTGACCTCGGTATAGGGAGCCGACACGGCCACAATCCACTTTGCACTTCCGACAGACGAGGTGGAAAAGGCAAGAATCTTGTCTTCCCCTGATGGTGCCACGTACCTTCCATGAAAGTCCCCGCTCCCCTCGATGATCTTCTTTTCCACATCAAAAGACTTGTGACACTTGAAGCAGGAAGAATCTGTTTGGTAAAGATTCCTGCCCATCATATCTGCCTGCGTGGGATGGTAAAGCAGGGTCCCCTTATTATCCATCATCCATGCATATCCCCGTGAACCGGATTTTATGGGACCGAGGAACATCGTGGCAATGTCCTGCAAATCGATGAAAACCATGAGCGCACCGGTGAGGGAGCCGGAACGACACACAGGCGCGGTGAGACGCAGCCTCTTCAAACCTTGCTCTATCAGTATGTCATCCTGGCAACCGCTTTTCACCGCTTTTGCGAAATACTTGTCATCCAATTCTTGAATCGCCATGGTTCCCCGGGTGAAGCGTATCCTCCCTTCACTATCCAGGAACGCAACCCGCCTTTTTATGTCACCGATATGCCTGCACACGGCGTCAGTAAGCAAGCGAAAATCTGCTTCCTTGGGAAAGTTCATCACCGCCGCGAACTGCGCGACATGAAGCATATCCTCTTTTATCACGCTCAGATAGCTCTCAATGCGTAATGCTTCTGTTTTTGCGAGGAGGAGTTGCTGGTGGTTGAATTGTTCGGCCATTTCCATTTTAAGTGACCGCTGAAAATAGATGTTCAAGGTCACGAGTGCCAGAATAATAGCAGCAAATATCCCCACAATAACAACATACCCTCTTAGCGAATGTCTCACCTTCATTGTTCTATCCCCAGCGTCTTCAGTTTTTTCCAGAGCGTAACCCTGCTGATACCGAGATTTTTTGCCGCAAGTGTTTTATTGCCCTTATAGAGCGCAAGTGTTGCACGGATTTTCTCAGGGTCAATGCGGCTTTCGCCCCCGTCTGCTTTCTTCTCATACACAAGATAGTCCGGCAGATCCGAAACATCAATCGTATCGGTCTTGCAGGTAACGACGCTATGCTCAAGGGCATTGATAAGCCTGCGCACATTGCCCGGCCATGGGAAATTTATTAAGATTTCCATGGCCGGAGGGCTGATACTCTTGATCTCTTTGTTGTTTACCGAAGAGATCTTTTTCAGGTAGTGGAAGGCAATGAGAGGGATATCCTCACTTCTTTCTCTCAACGAAGGCACCTTGATGGTAATGGAATTTATCCGGTAAAGAAGATCTTCCCTGAATTTCCCTGATTGTATCAGGTTTGTAAGGTCCTTGTTGGTGGCCGATATGAGCCTGATGTTAACCGGGATTGGCTTATGGTCTCCCACGCGCTCCACCACTTTTTCTTCAAGAACCCTCAGGAGCTTTACCTGCATTGACATAGGCATGTCACCGATTTCATCAAGGAAAACACTCCCATTATGTGCCGCCTCGAATCTTCCTGTCCGGTCGCTCACCGCGCCGGTGAACGCTCCCTTCTTATGGCCAAAAAGCTCGCTTTCCAGGAGCTGCTCATTCAGAGCCGCACAGTTCATCTGCATGAAGGGGCCATCCTTGCGTCTGCTCAGCTTGTGTAATGCATGGGCAACAAGGTTTTTCCCGGCCCCGCTTTCACCGTATATCAGGACAGGGGCCTCGCTCATAGCGGCATTACGAATATGCTCATATAATCTCTGCATGGGTACGCTCTTGCCCAGTAGGCCCATAAACCAGTATTCCTGTCTGAGTTCCTGCTTGAGGCCCTGCAGCTCCATCTCCTTTTTATAGAGAGACGTTATATCAGTCATTGACTCGACAGTTCCTATTATCTCGCCATGTTCGTCTTTTAGGGTAGTGACATTCTTTAAAAGATGCACCATCCGACCATCCCCTGAACGTATTCGGCATTCCATGTTGTAGGTGGCCCCGAATTCTTTGAGTTGTGAGTCCGCCTCAGCTCCTGCCTTGTTTGGCTCCATTTCACAATTAAATATGGAGCTTTCCCCCCCTATGACGTCTTCTTTTCGGTAACCGGTTATTTCTTCAGCTGCGCGATTAAATAATACGATATTGCCTTTATTATCAACAACCATGAGACCGTCCCTCAAGGTTTCAAACACTTCAGGCAAAAACTGAGGGTTTTTCATCAATTTGTCTAACATATTGTCTAACATAATTATTTAGATATTTCTAGAATTGTTTGTCCAGCGTTAATATTGTTAAAGTTTGCTATTAACAAAGTTAACACATTAACGCTCATTTTTCAATAAGATAATGATTCATTTTGTATAACTTGTTGATATACAAAGATAACTTCATTTATTGTAGATATGGCATATGATTTGCATTTACAATGATTAGCTGCAAATTGAAGCAAAGGAGGTAAGCAAAAATGAATAAGGTTTTAATAGCAGTCGATGGTACCAAGGCCTCAACTGCCGTGTTATCAAGTTTTTACAACTTAGTAAAGAAGCCTGAACAGGTCATTTTACTTCATGTTCAGAAGTTGCAGGGAAGGTCGTTGATGCTAGACATGTTAGGCGATGCTGAAATGTCTACATTAAAAGAGTCTATAGCGGGTACGGAACATAAGGATGCCCTGGATGAAAAAGCTGATAAAATCCTGAATTACTATAAAGGAGAGTTACAGGACAGCGGCACAGTCAGCATTACCACCGAAATACGGGCTGGCCATCCCTGCGATGAAATACTGAAGGTTGCGGATGAAGAAAACGTAGACCTTATCCTCCTTGGTAATAGCGGGAGGAGGGGGCTTAACAGACTGATCTCCGGCTCTGTAGCTCGTGAGGTACAGAAACACACCAAAGTTCCCGTGATGGTTGCAAAAAGACCATCGACCTGTGAAGAACCATATAGTTGGAAGGATGCTATCGCATCTGTGTCTATCACAAGCGCAATCGTTCTTGCTTTGTTTATCTTTGGAACGTTTGTGGGAAGGTAACCATAGCTTTATTTCTTAATAAAAAAGGAGGAGATATGAAAAAGGTATTGGTAGTAGTAGACGACACAAAGGGTTCAAAGGCAGTATTGTCGGTCTTTAAGAATTTGGTTCGGCCACCTCAAGAAGTGTTGCTCCTTCATGTGCAGCGGCTGGAAGGGAAGTCCTTAATGATTGATATGCTCGGAGATGCTGAGCTCTCAACGCTGAGGGAGTCTCTCAAAGGCACTGAGTACAAGGAAAAGCTTGACAGGGAATCGGAGCAGATCCTCAAGTACTATAAGAGGGAATTTGAAGATGGCGGCTTAATCAGCGTAAGGACTTTGGTCAGGGACGGCATCGCGGCCGACGAGATCCTGAAGGTTGCCGAGGATGAGAAGGTTGATCTCATTGTAACCGGCGCAAATGGGAATAAGGGAATGTTGCGGCTTGTTGCAGGGTGCGTGCCCAGCGAAGTGGAGAGAAGGTCCAAGATTCCTGTTCTTGTCGGCAAGGAAGAGGCCTCGACTGAAG
>DATKOU010000130.1:0-4982 GCA_035524455.1 Thermodesulfovibrionales bacterium
TTACTGGCAGTTTTTTCAACCCGCACTATCTCGGGACCGGAGCAATGCTGTGGGGTGCAAATGCCTATGAATATGCGGGCAAGTCATACAGTGTCAATGCAGCGCATCAGAGCGCAAACTGTCCCACCTGCCATATGGCCAATTCGACCGCTGATAACAAGAACGGCGGTCACACCTGGGCGCCGAACGTGGTAACATGCAATACCGCTGACTGCCATGGCGGCAGCCTCGGTCCTGTGGCGGCAAAATCTGGCAGCGCATCTCCTGATGTGGATACCTATCGGGCTAGCTCTGATACCAATAACTACACCGGAGAGGCCGGAGGAGAAACCCTCTCTATTGCGCAGTCAATTCAATCCCTGGAGAAGAAAGTCATCGCCCTGCTTCAGGCGAGGGGGATCTTCTATGACGACACCCTGTACCCCTACTTCTTTGCTGACGCAGGACACACTCAACAGTTCACTGCATGGACTCCTGCTACTTTAAAGGCAGCCTTTAACCTTTCCTTTGTGGTAAAAGGACTGCCTTCGGCGGCGACATCCCAGGTGCTGGTTCCCAATGCATCTGCTGCTGTCCATAACTACAAGTATTGCATCCAGCTGTTGCTCGATGCGTATGCGGACCTGAGTGGAGCATCTCTTGCCGGGGCGGTAAGGCCTGCGGGTTCAAGGCCTGCAACGGGATACGGTCCAGGGCAGTAAAATTACTTAGAGAGGTTACTCATTACACATTCAAGCCCCGGAGCAATCCGGGGCTTTTTTTTAATCCAGATATTTCAGCTTCATTTCGAGAGGCTGTTTCTTGGGGCCGCTGCTTGGATGGGCTGCATAGCCCACCGGGACCACGGCCATGAATTCACCCCCAGGCTCACCAAAAAAGGGCAGGAGATCGTCCTTGATCAGATAAAGGATCCCGAGCCAGACCGTTCCCAGCCCGAGGGATGTTGCGGCAAGGAGCAGGTTCTGGGCAGCTGCGGCAGAGCCCTGTATCTCCATGGTACGGAAAAAATCATACGCCATCTCTTTTTCGACCTTGAACAGCTCTGTCCCGTGGCTGATAAGGTCACCGGTGTTCGCAATGGCAATGACCACCGGCGCGCCTGCGATACTCTTTGCAGCCATGCGCAGCAGGACTGAAGCGGGCCGCGGGAAGTCCCCTGACCTCTGGTTGATGAGCTGTGCAAGCTCCTGTTTTTTTTCGCCCCTCAGCACAATAAACCTCCATGACTGCTGGTTATGGGCAGAGGGCGCCTCATTGGCTGACCGGAGCAGGACATGGATCAGCTCGTCAGGGACCGGCTGTTTTGTGAAGGTCCTGACACTTCGGCGATGATTAATCGTTTTTAAGGTCTCGTTGGAAGGAGAAACAGTTTCAGAGGACATAGGGTTCACTCCCTGCATGAAAAAGTCTCATAAAATAATTATTACGTAACATGTTATCACAGATCTGACCTTGGGGCAATGCATATTGCGGAATTGACACGCCTCGGTCAGGCGAGGGGGTGAGATAAAAGGAAGGAACAGGCAGAGGCTGAAAGAATCTCACCTCTGCCTTTACCATCCTCTGAGCTATGCTTCTGACTTCGCGTATATGGTGACGATCATGTTGTAGAAGAAGAGGAAGATCGAACCCGCTTCCATTAGGCCAAAGGCAACGGTCAATCCCTTGTAGATTCCCGCTTCAGGATGAAAGCTTCCGAGGGTGTAAAAGAAGAGCATGCCGACAAGTCCTATATTTGCGAGCCAGAACTGAAGCTCACCCATCTTTGGGCTCTTCAGGGGCTTACCTGCGAACCTCGGCAGGATATGGTAGCCCACTCCGAAGATCATCATCGAGACCCATCCCAGCATGTTGAGATGGGAATGAACGAATTTCAGATGCATCAGGGAAGGATTACCCAGCATTAATATTCCCAGAAGAGATGCCACCGCAAGGTAGATGATACTCATCAAAATAAAATTCTTCACAAATCTGTCCATAAAGACTCCTCCTCTTATTTTCTTTAATGATACTTTACTTTCTCTGTGGTTTCATCCGCTATGACGGACGTCATATGAGCGGAATGTCTATCAAAGGGAAAACGTTTCACCTGAGCGATAGGTCATAGTCTTCCCTCCTTTATAGATTGTTACTACGCCTTTTCCGAGAACAGTCCATTCACCTTTCACACCGTTATCGATCAGTCCGGTCTGTTCATCAACCCCAACGATCACATCGTACGGGATAGACGGCACCAGAGAAGATGCCCAACCTTTTCCAAACGTATTATGATGAGGAACAAGACAGGCTTGGGGAATCAAGTTTAGTCCTTCCCTAATCCTTTGTGTGTCCGGATCGTAGTAGTGCTGGCATAATATCATAGCCCCTGCACTACTGCCACCGATCACCGCTCCTGTGTCGTATGCTTCACGCATGGCTTGCCAGCTTAAACTCCCCGCCAGGGTTTGGGCAAGATAATGCGGGAAACCGCCCAGAAGATAAATAAGACGGGATTGGCGCAACGCGCTCGCTACAGAAAATTGATTGGCTGAAGCTTGATCGATAAGAGGCAACAGAGTAACCTGCTTAGCACCTAACCGTTCAAACCAACGAACCCCGGATTGGCCTGCACGCTGGTGGTTCCTGTCGGGAAAAGCGGCGGTCGGAACAATGCTCACCTGAACATCTGACCCGCCTGCCAGCTCGATAGCACGTTTGTCCGGCTCAGCCATTTGCCCACCGAACTCTGATCCGCCTTCTAAGAGGATATAGCCTCTCATTTCCTGACCTTATTATATCGCAATCCAATTCAGGCCTCACCTAAGCGCCCCACTTATTGCTATAATGAACCTGAAAGAGATTCTTGAAAGTTTTATCGTTGGCTCACAACAAGGAGGGAGAGATGGTTGAAGATTGGCTCGCAAATGCATATGAAGGCATGTCCCGGCGACAGTTTCTTGCCCGGCTGAGTGCTGCCGGAGTCGGCCTCGCGGGTTTCGCAATCGCCTCAAGTTCAGTGGGAGGTGAGGTTATTACGACCTCTGGTGATGGTCTTGCCGTGGCCGACAGTACGGTGCTCTCCGGAGATTTCCCTGTTCCGATCTACGGGGCCCGACCGGCTGCATCTGGGAAATATCCAATCCTGGTTGTAATACCGGAGATTTTTGGGATGCATGAACACATCAAAGATGTCACCCGCCGGTTTGCCAAAGAGGGTTTCTTCAGTATAACCTTTGAACCATATGCGCGCGAGGGTGGTGTACTGAATCTTTCCGACATAACCGCAGTGCGGGCTGTAGCTGACTCGGTTCCTGATAAGAGAGTCATGGAGGATTTGGATGCGATAGTGGCCTATGCCAAGCAGCATCCGTCTGCCCGTGCCGATCGAATTGGAGTCACAGGATTTTGCCGTGGTGGGATGTATACTCTCCTCTACTCTGCCCATAACCGTGAACTGAGAGCCTCCGTGGCGTGGTACGGACAGCTCAGTCCGGAAAAGAAGCCGGGGATCCGCACGGTCGGGCCTCTGGATATAGCTGCACAGATCGCCCCGCCTGTTCTTGGTCTGTATGGTGAGGATGATCTGGGTATCCCGGTAGCTGATGTCAGGAAAATGGAAGCTAATCTCAAGGCAGCTCACAAGACGACAGAGTTCGTGCTCTATCCCGGTGCGCCGCACGCTTTTTTTGCTGACTATAGGCCCAGTTACCGGTCCGATGCTGCCAAAGACGCGTGGAGCCGCTGTCTGGCATGGTTCAACAAGTATCTCAAAGGGTAGACGCTTCCCATAATGCACTCAAAAGTGGAATACGCATATAATATAATGTTCGTGTTCCCAATAGCTGAACTCGTGTATTGAATATGTTGGATTAAATAGAACACACCCCATTTTCTCAATGGCTCATATCTGGAGAAGGAAACGCGGGCAGGTCTTTAATCTTCCGAACAATGATTGTTCCGCATATATGCCTTTTAACGAGTTCCTATCTCGTTGTAACACGAGGCGCAGGTATGGTCAATGCCGCCGGCATGCGTGAGGCTTCCCGCTTCTGTGAGAACTTCTTCTCAGCCTTCCCTATAAAACAGCAGCACGAAACCGAACAAAATCATACACGCAGTCCGGAGGGAATGGCTGTATGATATACATCATGGCAGGATGGGGATCCGGGGAGTAGACTGAATACAAGAGCAATGAAAAATTATCAGCAGGAGGAAAGAAATGAAAACACATGTCAATGAAGAATGTCCGTCATGTTCATCAATTGGAGCGATACCGGCGAGCAAGACCGAGGAGAATCCCAGGCTCTCGCACTGGCCGATACAGATCAAGCTTATTGGAACGGTAGCACCCTTTCTGAAGGACGCGGATCTGCTTGTGGCTGCTGACTGCACCGCCTTTGCAGTGCATGACTTTCACAAGAGGTTTCTGAAGGACAAAAAGGTCCTTATCGGCTGTCCGAAGCTGGACGACGCCATGTCTTATGTGGAGAAGTTTACCGAGATCTTCAGCAATATTTCGCTAAAGAGTGTGAGCTGCCTCAGAATGGAGGTCCCCTGCTGCGGCGGGATGACCGCGGTGCTGAAGGAGGCGATCAACAGGTCAGGGAAGAATATCTCTCTCACCGAGACCATAATCGGGGTGAAGGGCGACCTCCTCGGCGAACGCCCGGTCACAGGATAAGAGGTGTGCGATGAAAGAACTGAATGTCATAGAGATTGTTCCAAAGGAAAGGCATCCCCTCATCTTCAGGACATTTGACGAACTGGGCAGGGGCGAGGCCTTTATCCTCACCAATGACCATGACCCGAAGCCGCTCTATTACCAGCTGCTCCACGAGAGGGAAGGGCTCTTCACATGGGAGTACCTTGCACAGGGGCCCGAGATATGGAGGGTCAGGATCACGAAAAACTGAGAGGTATGACACACGTCATATGCATGCGCAGATGCACAGGTGTATACTAAAAGAAAAAGGAGGAAGAGTATGGCCACAACCTCAGAAACA
>DATKOU010000131.1:0-10328 GCA_035524455.1 Thermodesulfovibrionales bacterium
AGATATTGCCGCTCAATCCCGCAGACCAAGGGAGTGGAAACTCACCCTATAGCAGCATCTCTGCATTCGCAGGAAATACCCACCTTATAAGCCCCGAACTGCTGGTGGAGTCCGGACTCCTTAAGACAGATGACCTTGGACCGATACCGAAGTTTCCTCTGGAGCGGTGTGACTATGCAGCGGCTATACCGTATAAGACAGCGCTCCTGCATCGCGCCTATGAGCGTTTTAAAATCACAGGGAGCGGGAGAGATGCGTACCATGCATTCTGCGAACAACATAAGGAGTGGCTCGAGGAGTTTTCTCACTATGTTGTTCTGAAAACTCGTTATGAGGGAAAACCCTGGGGTGAATGGAGTGAGGGGCTGAGGGACAGGGATCCCAGGAATCTGGGAGAGTCATTGCAGGGTCTTCATGATGAGAGAGAGCGGGAGAAGTTCCTCCAGTACCTCTTTTTCAAGCAGTGGCATGATCTCAAGGTCTACTGTAATGAACGGGCCATTAACCTCATCGGGGACATTCCTATCTATGTGAACTATGACAGTGCTGATGTGTGGACACATGCAGATATCTTCAAGTTAAACGGAGAAAAGAAGCCTGCTTTTGTTGCCGGTGTTCCTCCTGACTATTTCAGCAGCACCGGACAGCTCTGGGGGAATCCGGTATACCGGTGGGACGTTCTTAAGAGGACAGGTTTCAGGTGGTGGAAAGAGCGTATTGGCCATAATTTAGAGCTCTTTGACAGCGTGCGAATTGACCACTTCAGAGGTTTTGTAGGGTTCTGGGAAGTGCCTTCAGGAGAGAAAACCGCCATGAATGGCCGGTGGGTCGAGGCCCCTGCAGCAGCCTTCTTCAGGACCCTTCTTAAGGAATTTCCCTCTGCACCCATCATTGCAGAAGACCTGGGTGTTATTACTCCTGATGTGAGGAAGATCATGGAGCGTTTCGGGTTCCCGGGAATGCGTGTCCTCCAGTTCGCCTTTAATGCAGATTCGGCAACCCATCCCTATTTGCCGCACAACTACAGACAAGACTGCATCGTCTACACAGGAACACATGACAACAACACGATAAGGGGATGGTTCGAAGACGAGGCCAGTCATGATGAGAAGCAGCGGTTGTTCCGGTATCTCGGAAGAGAGGTCTCTGCTGAAGAGGTTCATAATGAGCTCATCCGCCTTGCCATGATGTCAGTGGCACAGACCGCCATTATACCAATGCAGGACGTTCTCGGGCTTGGACGAAATGCCCGGATGAATCGTCCGTCTACAACAAATCACAATTGGGAGTGGAGGCTGCTTCCGGACCTGCTGACCTCTTCCCATACAGAGTTTCTTCTTGAAATGACGCAGATTTATGGAAGGGCATCGTGAAGAGAGCGCTGGCCCTGTTTGTGGCGATGTCTACTTCTTTTCGTCCGGCAGGAAGGGGTCAAAGAGCTTCATAGGGGCCTTGAGGGTCCTTTCCATGATTCCTACTAATCCTGACCCTACAGCTGAAACAGGATGAGAGCTCACCTTTGGGTCCTCCATATCTCCGGAGACCTTAACGGGGATGGAGACGAGCGAACCTCCGAGAATGTTGCCTATGATGGGGACTTTCTTGATGATAAAATCAGTCTTTTTCATGGGAGAGATGAGGACGGTAAGGTCCAGTGTGTCATTCCTCAGATCGACTGTACCCTGGGTAGCGATCTTCATAGTAGAACCATCCACTATCGCTTCTTTTATTTCCAGAGTGCCCTGCCTCAGCCCTTCTTTGACCTTTATGGAGTGATATGCAAAACCCTCTTTCCTTATTTCAGGGAACCCTCTCAGGATTTGATTGACTTCCAGAAAGGAGAAAATGTTCAAGAGAGCAGGCAGACGGAAAATCCGCCCGTCTGTGGCAACAAATTCCCCATCTCCCTCGAGAGAATCACGCAGCGTCTCTTTATTCCCTTGTCCCTTGATCCTTGCTTTCAGGCCAAATTTTCCCGTTGCGTCCCGTTTTTTGTCAAAGAGACAGACAAGGGCCGGTTCCAGTTCCTGATTATCTGCAGTGAGCTGAAAATCGAGGGAGAGCGCTTTCGGCGTCACATTCATGGTCCCCTGCGAGGAAATGCCGCAGAGAGTTGCCTTGGTCACCGCAATATCAATGTCATCACGTTGAAGGGATATATCCGCATGGAGAGGTGTCCAGGTGTATTTGTCGTAGGTGAAATAATTCGTTTTCAGCCTGACGGTCCCCTTAACGGGTATGCCCCATGTTTCTTTGCTCTGATTGCTCTCTTTGCTGTCATTGGTTTCTTCGCTGTCTTTTTTCCCGGTACCTTTGAGAGCCTGTGTGATCTTTTGCCATTCGATCCGGTCTGCGGAGAGGTCCATATCGATCGCTAAGTCCCCCTTGGTGAAATTCAGATTCCCCTTAAGAGAAAAAGGTGTGTCATCCACCCTGAGGGAAGAAGGTTCTATGGAAAGACTGCTGCCGTCGCCAGCCAAAGAGAGGTTTTCTATTTTTATCGGGAGTCCCCACTTGGAAGGCATGACGATATTCTCTCCCCTGATCTTCCCAGTGGCGGTGAACTGAAACGGCTTCTCCCTCTGGATTTCTGCCCGAAAATCTCCCGCGATCCTTCCCTGGGGGAATTCTTTTTCTGAGATGAGCTTACCCAATGTTTCTGAGGTCAGTTTTCCGGCAAAGGCAAGTTTGAATGCCTTTGCCTGGAGATCGAGGGAGAGGGTTGCGTCGGATGAGGCATCCTTAATGATAAGCTTATTCACGGCAAGCCCCTTCGGATGCTTGAGCACATCAGCGGTGATCTTCGGCCCCTTCTGAACCCGCAAGCTCCCCTGGAAAAGCGCAGTGCCCTCGTCCACTGCGATATGTGCATGTTCGAACGTAATGGAATCCTTTGGAGAGAATTGAGAGGGCAGGCTTGCGAGCTTTGCAGCCCATTCAAAGGACTGGGGCCCCATCTTTCCCTGAAAGGTGAGGTCCGTTTTGCGCTTGCCCCCCAGATAACCCTGCTGAATGCCTGACAGGGCTACCGAGGCATCGAGGATCTCTGTCCGTGCGTCTGTGAGGGATATCTTTTCTTCATTTGCATCGAAAGCTCCTTTTTTCAAAGAGACAGGAGCAGTGAGGAACGCCAAGTCTACTACCGTATCCTCCACATTGCCTGCCAGCCTGAAATGCCATTGCTTGGGTTTCGACAAGGGACCTTTCAGGTTGATGGTGTCAAGATTGATGACGCCCCGCGCTGAGCGCAGGTCTTCCAAAGAACCTTTTAATCCTTCAAGGGACTTCAACCACGGATATATCTCATCCTGTACGATCCTTAGTTTCCCTGATGGGATTTCAATGGAAGGGGCATCCCCTAGACGTAATTCGCCGGCAAGCTCTGCGAAGGAGGACTTGCCCAGCGTGCCGCTCAGTTTTTTTACGCCGATTCGCGTCTCATCATAAGAAAACTGAGCTCCTTTAATCACAAGGGGAAAGGGGACTCTCTGATATTCAGCAGTGAAGGAGACTTCAGATAAATCAACGCGCGGCTTGATGAAGGCGGTGCTTTCTCCAAGGATGAGCCTTCCTTTTGCTTCACCGTGTAGGGTATTGATGAGTTTGATTTCTTTCAAGAACGGTTCATCCTTTATCAGACGTCCCAGGATGTTCCTCGCCTCTGCAAGGTCTGCCTTGACCGCTGCATCGATGTGGAGGGGGGCATCACTCCCTTTCAGTCCCACCCTCAGTTTTCCGTCTCTCACCTGTGAATTCCCAAGGTTTCCCTCGACATTTGTTCCGTCCAGGATTCCCCTGGAAATAATGCAATCTGCATTGACCTCTTTGAAATCCAGTTTTGGACCAGGGACAAAAATCTCTCCCTTCTGTATAACTCCTTTGATGAATATGCTCTCTGTTTTTCCGAGGTCTTCAAGTGATGCGCCCTGACTGCGCACGGTGATGAAGGGAACCTTTCCTCCCCTCACATAACTGAAAACATTCTGCACCACGGGCACCTCTCCTGCCAGCGAGAGAGCCACATTCCTCAAGGATGGGACATCCACCTGGCTGCCGGATATCTCCATGCTGACATTCTGTATGCTTTTATCCATGACGAGCGCACCGCTCAGGGTGAGCCGAGGGTGCTCAATCTTCAGTTCGCTTAATGTTATCTCCGTCTTGTCGCCGGTCAGGAGAAGGGTTGCGTGAATCCCAATTCCTTTCAGGGGAACCTTATCGTTCTTACTCAGGAGGGTAAGGTAAGGGAATGAGCCTTGCACTTCTGCCTGAATGTCTTTGAACCCGAGAATCTTAAATGAGAGCATGAGATTTGCCTCAGAATCTCCGAGACGCCTGACAAAGTCAGGGAAAAAGTGCTGAACAACGGGCTGTGGCTTCATACCTGTAAGTTTGAGGGTACCCATGCCTTTGAGATTCTTTGGATCCAGGCGCATACCAAAGGACATGCTTTTTGAGACGTTGGAGCTGCAGGTGAGGGTGACACTGGCCTCTCCGGGAGGGAGAACGATCTGGCCCTCAATGTCCTGGAATGAGAAAAGGAACTGGGTTATATCAGAGATGGTTACACTTCCCTTTTCTATACCAATGCTGGTGCCCGGCACATTTGATGCCAGTACGTTTAAAAACGCAGAAACTTTTTCTTCGATGTCCCCTGCGGAGAGAGGCGTTTTCTTCCTGTCTTTCTCTCTTTCTGTAATAGTGAGAGATACGTGGGGGGCTTCAATCTGAATCCTCCCGATTCTCACCTTTCCGGAGAGAAGCGGAAGGATGTGGGGATAAATGTTTAGTGAATCGATGGTTCCTTCCGCTGTTCCCGGAAAAGAGAATCTCGCCTGGTTGATCAGTATCCTGGGGCGGGGAAACAGCGAGACCTCCATCTTCTGGAAATCTACGGTGCCGGCGATTTTCTGGGAAATGCCAGTCTTTATCTTTTCCCTTATGGAATTGAGATCAACGAGCCTTGGTATAAGGAAGTAGAGCGCCAACAGGATGAGGAGAAGAGTTCCTGTCCCCCCTGCGATCCACAAAAAAAACTTCTTCCCCTTAATCATAGGCTCTTTCATTATGAGACTTTGAATACCCCTCTATCGATATATCCTGCCCCTGCCTCCCTCTTTTCACACGGGTAAACAGAAAAGGCATGACGGTTACCATATGAAAGGAAAGCAGCATGGGAAGCGATTGTGTGCTACTTTCCCTTCAAAGGGAAAACTGTACGAATACGTAAAGTGACCAATCACTCAAAATATTCGGAAAAGAAGATCGTGGAGCGGGACTTGTCTATAAATTGTTTCTCAAACGCCCTCATTTTCTGTCTAAACCCTTCGGCCTCGGATGTTTCATTAAGGGCAATCAGATACTTGGCGCTCTCCCACCACAGTTCAATGATGCCGTCGTAAGGCTCCCTTGTTCCCTGCCTCTCCAGCATTGTGGTATTCATAGGCACGTTCAGCACGAGATTCTTGGTGGTCTTAATGGCCTTGTATAATTTTTTGAAAGCGTTCATTAGGACCGAGAATTGCTCATCATTCCAGTAACGCCGGAATTCCTCGACTGAGATATCTTTGCTCCGGCTGACGCAATACACCAATCGAATCATGCTGCCTCCTTTTCTGCGTTTCGCATGATTGTCACATTCAGAACTCGAAATTCTTCCAGTAGGGAAGCCATCTGGAGAGTACCTCTTTCAACGTACCATCATTCTTCCATTTATTGAGTACTGTGTTCACCCGTAGGAGGAGTTCTTTGTCGTCCCTCCTCACTCCCCATCCGAGATGTTCCTCGTTGAACAGCTCCCAGACGCCTCTGAGATCCGCTTCGTTTTCCGAGACAAGCCATACTATGGCAGGGGCATCGTAGATAAAGACATCGATCCTTCTGTTCTTTAGTTCAATGGCAGCGTCGCTCAACTTTCTGAGCGCGAGAATCCTTGGCGAGTTCGGCATATTCTTGCGCACGTATGCCTCGCTGGTCGTCCCTTCCATCACCCCCACAGCGGGGAAATCCTCCTTTATATTTTTCACTGACCTGTACTTCGATGCATCCGATGCGCGGATGGCGGCGCCTAGGCCGCTCTTAAGGTAGGGATCGGTGAAGGTAATCCTAACCTTCCGAGCCTCGGTGATGGTCATGGAGGACATGATGATGTCGATTCTCCCGTCCAGCAGGGCGTTAATCTGCTGGTTCCATGGAAGCTCCACAAACTGGACCTGCCTATCAAGCTCTTTTCCGAGAAGCTTGGCGAAGTCGGCCTCTGCTCCGGTGAGCCTATCATTAATTTTGAAGATCATGGGCGGGTTATCTGGAGTTACCCCGACCTGTAAGGGGGAATTCTTGGCTTCTGTCACCAGGGGTGGGGCTGCTGTCGTGGTACCCCCCAGAACAAATAGTGAGAGGATAAGCAGCGTAATGCCCACGCGTGATTTATACATGAATGGTAGTCTCCTTTCTCTACAAATTTTCATTAATGATTATACCTTTTAAAGAGAACAGACACAACATCTTTCATCCCGCTGCGCAGAAAACTATTCAGTCATCGGCTGATGGGGGAATGGAATAATTCGGTGGATTAAGACCCTGAGAGATGGAGAAATTATCCTGCCTGCCCACAAGGAAAGTGCTGAGGAGAGGTGACAGATTGTCCCCCAAGATACTATTATTAATCAGAACGTATGCGGAACAATAAAGATATTGACGATGACCGGGATAATGTCCTGGGTTCATCACTGGTGGATGAGTCTGAGAGGTTTCTGAAAGAGATGGTCGCCGGATCCATGGAAGGCTATGAGATAAGGCGCCCGCAAATGGAGATGATGAATGCCTGTTCCCGAAATATCGTGAAAGGGGGGACCCTCCTGGCAGAGGCAGGGACCGGCACAGGCAAGACCTTTGCATATCTTATTCCCATCATCCTTTCAGGCAAGAAGGCCATTGTATCCACAAAGACCATAAACCTCCAGGAACAGCTTGTCTCCAAAGACCTGCGGTTTCTCTCAGGGTTGAAGGAGTTCCCTTATGCCATAGCCAAGGGAAGAGGGAACTACCTCTGCCTCAGGCGTTTCAATGCGTTCAGGGCCGAAGGAGAGAGAGATGCCATTGAATACAGGATGCTCCAGATGTGGGTCGCGAACACAGACACAGGAGATGTGGAAGACCTTGACATAAAAAGGTCATTCATATGGGACAAGGTATGCTCGGATTCAGATGCCTGCAGGGGAGTCAAGTGCGGCCATTACAACCGGTGTTTCTATTTCAGGGCAAGAAAGAGATGGGAGATGGCCCAGGTTGTGGTGGCGAACCATGCCCTCATAGGCATCAACAGTATGCTTACCGACAATTCAAGAATGCTGCCACAGGCGGAAGTCCTTGTCATAGATGAGGCGCATGCACTGGACAGTGTTCTTTCTGAGGTAATAGGCATTACCCTGTCGAACAGGGGATTCGGAAACATTATGGGGAGACTTCTCAAACTCGATGAGAGGGGGACCTACAAGGGTCTCCTCTCAGGGTCTTCACAGCTTTTCCCCTCTGTTACGTCGCTGGCAACCGAGATGGAACTCTTGTGGAACCAGGTGAGGAACGAGTTCAGGGACAAGGACATCATACGAGACATTTTCAAATTTGGCGATATGGCTGAAGGACTCGCGGAATCGCTCCGGTCACTGATTATGGAAATACGGGCCACCACCACAGGACTGTTTAAGGAAGACGAAGAGATCGAACTCGGGGCATCCCTCCTCAAACTCAAGGCATTCTCTGACGGACTGGAAGGATTTGTCAGCGGAATGGACGGCTACGTGCGGTGGATTGAAAGGGAAGAAGGGAAGACAGCGCTGAAAATGGTGCCTGTCTATCCAGGGGACTTTGTTGCCCATCACATCATGCCTGAGTTCGGGTCGGTCGTTCTCACATCGGCCACTCTTTCTGTATCAGGGGATTTCCATTTTATATCGCAGGTTCTCGGGCTGACAGATCCGGCAACAATAACCCTGCCATCCCCTTTTGACCTCAAAAGGCAGATGGTCATAGAGATAAGAAGAGGAATTGACCTGAAAAAAGATGAGGGGACTGTGGGGCTTTCTGAAGTAGTGCTTGAGGAGGCTTCAAAAAAAGACGGGGGGATTCTTGTACTCTTCACCTCCAGGGAAGTGATGAAAAGGACGTGGGACCTCTGTTCTGAGCAGTTAAACAATATGGATCTCAACCCCATGATCCAGGGTGAGCTATCCAACAGGACAATGCTCCAGGCAATGCGTGAAAGCGAAAACAGCATTATATTCGGCCTTGATTCCTTTTGGGAAGGGGTGGATGTCAGGGGGGATTCCCTCAAATGTCTTATCATTACGAAACTGCCCTTTGAAGTCCCCACCGAACCCATAGCATTGGCAAGAACAGAGATTATCGAAAAAGAGGGGGGCAACTCATTTTATGAGTACTCCCTTCCCAAAGCGGTGCTGAAATTCAAGCAGGGATTCGGGAGACTGGTCAGGTCGAAAACCGATACCGGCAGGATCGTGATCTGTGATGAGAGGATCGAGACAAAGGCTTATGGGCGTATGTTTAAGAATGTTTTCATGTAATCAATGAGGGAACTTCTTGCTGGTAATACTTAATCTCATCCGGTAATTAATTTGACAAAGAGTAAGGATGTATCTGCCTGCCTTATCATGATCCGAATACCTGTTAAACCTTTTTTAGGGGTCGGTGTCTAATTGGATATGGTTGCTGTAAAAGAACAATCTTTTTCAAAGGAGGAAATAAAATGAAAGGTTTTAGCCGGTTTTCGATGCTTGCTCTGGTGGTTTGTCTCTTGGCGCTATTTACCGGAGGCATGGTTACCGATTCACACGCGTATCGTGGGAAAGGTGGTGATCCCATGATGAAGCAGTTATTGAAGGGGATCGGTCTCACTGACCAACAGAAAGCGCAAATTAAGGAAATCATCCAGACTCACCGCAATGAACTGCTTACAGGGAAAGTTGCTGTTCTTCAGGCCCGGCAGAATCTGCTGGCGGTGATGACCAGTAGCACCTACGACAAGAGCGCCGTAAACGTAGCCTATAATACCCTGGCAGTTGCCCAGCAGAATATGGCTGACGTACGGGCACAGATTTTCAATGCAGTAATAACGACCGTGCTGACTCCTGACCAGCAAGCCGCAGTGCAAGGGAGGATCGCAGCAAAAAACCAGCGAATACAGAGGGTTATCGCCGGACTCCAGGCAAAACTAAAAACTCCACCCCTTGGTACACAGTAATCTGCTTATGCTGCAATGGGCAACAGTGGATTGACTGCATTGGATGGTGTAAAATAATTATATACAAGACGATCTTTATGGAGATGAAAATGAAGAAGGTAATTTGTCTCGTCCTAGCAACCCTGCTACTGCTCATGACAAGCACCGTAGCCGATCATGCATGTGCTCAAGGAGGCTCTCACGGAGGCGGAGGAGGCTCCCATGGCGGCGGCTCTCATGGCTGGGGAGGAGGCTCCCATGGTTGGGGTGGTTCTCATGGAGGTCACTGGTCTGGAGGTGTCTGGATAGGCCCTGGCTGGGGATGGGGTTGGGGATGGGGTGGATGGGGTCCGTGGTGGTGGGGTGCACCGTACTACCCATACTACCCATACTATCCATATTATGCATCACCGCCTGTGATGGAGCAGCAGCCTCATGTATATGTTGAGCCGACCCCTCAGCAAGAGGAGCAGAGTTACTGGTATTACTGCAGGAAACCCCAAGGCTATTATCCCTATGTGCAGAAATGTCCTGGCGGCTGGCTGAAGGTCATTCCTTCTTCTGTTCCGCCTGACGTGAAGGAGTGAAGAGATGACGAAATTCGGAAAGAGCATCTTTTTATTATTGATTCTGCTGGTGGTGGGGGGATGTGCGACCCTCCCCACAGGTCCGAGTGTGATGGTGTTGCCACCGCCGAACAAGCCCTTTGAGCAGTTCCAGGCCGAGGACGCCATCTGCAGGCAGTGGGCAGCACACCAGATTGGAATGAGCCCTCAGCAGGCGGTCAATCAGGATACTGCCACAGGGGCTGTCGCTGGCACGGCCATCGGGGCAGGCCTCGGCGCTGCCATTGGCTCAGCCTCAGGCAATGCGGGTGTTGGCGCTGCCATTGGCGCAGGAAGCGGACTTGTTGTGGGAACGGCCGCAGGCGCCAATGCCGGTCAGGCGTCTGGATATGAGGCGCAGCGTCGATACGACATCGCATACCAGCAGTGTATGTACTCCAAGGGGAACCAGATCCCCGGGGTGGTGACACGGACCCGTACAATCCGGACAGTCCCTCCACCACCCCCTCCACCGGGCTACGGCT
>DATKOU010000132.1:0-5221 GCA_035524455.1 Thermodesulfovibrionales bacterium
CAGGGCTGGGAAGATGCGGAACTCTATCTCAGGGCAATTGTGGAGTCTGAGTTTTTCCTCGGCAAGAACAAGTCGCTTCCTTCCCTGAAACACGTCAAGACGGTGGAGGATGCGGTGAACTTTGCCCTTGGATTTGAGAAAGAGACACTTCTCTATTTTTACGGGATACGGGATGCAGTGAAAGAAAGGGAAGTGGTGGAGGAGATTATCAACGAAGAGAGGAGCCATATTATGTGGCTCCACCGGTTTAAGGACAGTTTTAGGAAAAAGAAATAGCGATACGGTGTGTCAGGGTCCAAAACCATTAGGTGCGATTTTGCGATAAGCTGTAATGGATTGTCCATAAAGAATGGAGACTCTGTGAACCAATATTCACCCTTGAGGATTGCCGGTCATCACGAGTCTTGGATAGAGTGAGCCAACACATAAAGATGTCGCTAAAGTTTTTTCTCCCGGCCATAACCGATTCACCAATAGGACCACTATGAAAGGGATTCTTTATATTGTTTCAACCCCCATTGGCAATCTGGAGGATATCACCCTAAGGGCATTGAGGATTCTTAAGGAAGTTGATCTCGTCGCTGCTGAGGATACGAGGCACTCCTCAAAACTTCTCAGCTATTACGGCATCTCAAAACCTTTGATAAGCTACTGGGGGGAAAAGGAAAAGGTAAAGTCCGAAGAGGTACTTGCAAGATTGCAGGCAGGACAGTCGGTCGCCCTGGTCTCTGATGCCGGGACCCCCGGGATATCAGACCCAGGAAACGTGCTCATAGAGAAGGCGATCAAAGACGGTATCTCTGTGGTGTCTGTTCCCGGTCCTTCTGCCCTGATCGCTGCCATTTCCCTCTCAGGGCTTCTGATAAAGGAATTTACGTTTGTCGGTTTTTTGCCTCCAAAGAAAGGGGAACGTCTTAGAATGCTGAGGGACCTTGGTATGGAGAAGAGGGCACTTATCTTTTACGAGGCACCCCATAGGATCTTGGAATCCATTGAGGACATGGCACAGGTGTTTGGGGAGAGAAAGGCTGCGGTGGTAAAGGAGATTACTAAAGTCCATGAAGAGGTGCTTAGGGGGAGTCTTACGGATATTATTCGTTTGCTCCAGGGTACGGTAATTGCGGGTGAATACGTGGTCGTGGTTGAAGGAAGGCAAAAGGGAGAGGCCTCATTTGAGGATGCCCTTGATGAGGTACTGGCCCTTATGAAAAAGGGCAGGGGGAGAAAAGAGGCGGTAAAAATAATCTCTGAACAATACGGGTTAAGCAAGAATGACCTGTATGAAAAGAGTTTGCTTGAGACCTGATCTCAAGGCATGCAGGGGCGGTCCAATGCTCTGGGGCACGCTTTGTTTCTTCATTACCTGCATTGCGCAGTACTTTCTATACAATGGCGGGGTTCTGGCAACGGAACGCAAAGAACGGGATCAGGCTGTTGAGAAACGGGTTGTGGAATTAGTGAATCATGCAAGGGCACAGGGCATAAAGTGTGGGAGCACATACTACAGGGCTGCTTCTGCTGTTGCGTGGAATGATACCCTTGGAAAGGCGTCATTAATGCATTCCCTGGATATGGCGGAGAAGGGTCTCTTATACCATACAGGTTCTGACAGGAGAGATCCCGGGGATAGAATCACCAGGCTTGGATATGTATGGTCTGCATATGGTGAGAACGTTGCAGAGGGTTATCATTCTCCTGAAGAGGTAGTAAAGGGCTGGTTAAAGAGCAAGGGTCATTGCGAGAACATCATGAACCCTTCCTTTAAAGAGGCGGGCTCTGCCCATGTCCGGGGCCAGGGAGGGATCTACTGGACTTTACTGCTGGCTGCGCCGGGGAAGATGATGTCCCTCGCGCCTTAAGAATTTGAAGAAAGAGGGCGTTACGGAGATGGGTCTCTTGTTGATAGGTTTTTCATCATTCATTATCGCCCTTTCCGGGGCGCTGGTCCCCGGTCCGCTTTTTAGCATTACCGTGGCGGAATCCGCAAAAAGGGGTGCATCAGCAGGGCCTTTGATAATCATCGGGCACGGACTATTGGAAATCAGCCTTATCACTCTCATCATTTTGGGCATAACGCCTTTCCTCTCTTCCCTGTCTGCAAAGACAATAATCTGTGCCGTGGGCGGTCTGGTGCTTATCTACATGGGATACCGATTGATAAAGGATGCAGGGGCTGCCAGGCTGTTCCTGACCGGGGGGGAGGAAAAGAAGGGTTTACATCCTGTATTCACAGGAATCGTGGGGAGCGTTTCAAACCCTTACTGGAGTATATGGTGGGTCACGATTGGGCTGGGTTATCTCGTAAGCTCCCTGAAGTTTGGCTTCCTTGGGGTAATCGTTTTTTTTATCGGCCATATCATGGCTGACATCGCATGGTACAGCCTTATCTCCTTTGCTGTGGCAAGAGGGAAAGAAATGATGGGGGACAGGGGATATAGGTCTCTGCTGTATGCCTGCGGCGTGTTTCTTGTCTTCTTCGGCATATGGTTTATGAAAGGGATTTGAAAGGGATTGAGACTTTCGCATTCAGGCTCGATTTAGAGGTCTTTGGATAAAGGGAGGACTCTATGTCAAAAGTGTATTTTTCCTCAGCAAGGGTACAGAAATGGAAATACGATGAAAGTATGCCGGGTAAGCTTGAGAGGCTCCTCAGAGAGATAGGTCTTTCCCGTTATTTCAGCCCTAAGGAATGGGTTGCGGTCAAGACCCACTTTGGCTCCGAGGGCGCTCACAGGGTGGTGAGGCCGGTCTTTCTGAGAAAGGTGGTGGAGGGTCTTAAGGATGTGGGGGCAAGGCCGTGTGTGGTGGATACAGTAAGGATCAAGGGCCTTGATTATCTTGAGGTCGCCAACCAAAACGGCATAAATCACCTTTCTGTGGGAGCGCCTGTGCTACTTGCTGACGGCATCTACGGGAATGACAATATCATGGTCAGGGCAGGGGAGATCCTGGGAGAGATAGCTGTGGCGTCTCTTATCCACGACATTCCCGCAATGGTTGTCTGCAGTCATGTGAAAGGACACATAAATGCAGGGTACGCGGGTGCTATCAAGAATCTTGCCATGGGGGGAGTAAGTGCGTCCCATCGTCATTGCGGGTGGAAGTGCGGGAGAGGGGCCATGCATACCATAGGTGAGGGCGCCCTTGTATGGAACAGTGAACAATGCGAGTTGTGTTACCAGTGCGCGGAGGTGTGCCCCTTGGATGCCATTGTATTTGAAGAGGGTGATGAGCTTGTCTGGAATGGAGATACCTGCTGGAGGTGCGGCAGGTGCACAAGGGTCTGTCAGAATGAGGCCCTCCATCTTCCCGGGGATGATGAGAGGTTTCTCCGCTCCCTTGCAGAGGCAGCAAAGGCGGTCCTGGGCACTTTTGATCCCCTGAAGATCATCTATGTCAATTTTCTTAGCGAAATTCAGCCTGAGTGCGACTGTATGCCCATAGCGGATGTCCCTGTCATCCAGGATAAGGGAATCTTAGTGTCTGATGATTTGGTAGCCGTAGAACAGGCCAGCATAGACATGCTCCGCAATTCGGAACCCCTGCCCGAATCTGCGGCCAGCAAAGAAAAACTTGGCTCCGACAGAGATATCCTTTTGGGTCTGCACAAAAAAAACTATTTAATTCAAGTAGATGAGGCTGAAAGGCTGGGGCTTGGGTCAAGAACTTATGAGCTCATTGAGATACCCCAAAAAGAAAAGTAGCTGCTGTTCGTGGGAACTGAACAGCAGCTTAGGGGAGGTAACGAGGCGCTAAATATTAGCACTTTTATAATTACAGAAAAGAAACGGTTTGTCAAGTAAAAATTTAGTTATTCTGTTAATGGTAAGTTTAGGGTGGAAGTGCTGAGGAGGAACCTGACTTTTTAAATGATTTAAGGACATTAGAGGACTAGGATAACTCGTTATGTTCTGTATTCCGCGTTTATCCGGATATAGTCTTCTGTGAGGTCGCAGGTCAGCACTCTGGACGACGAACTCCCCAGGCGCAGGTCCACGGTTATGGTCACCTCCTTCCCTCTGATTATGCGGGCAGCCTCCATGTCCTTTCCCTGGGAGATCCCGTTTTTTACTACTCTCACCTTCCCGAAATAGATGTCTGTTCTCGTCTCCCTAATGGCGATCCCCGAGGAGCCCATAGCTGCCATAATCCTCCCCCAGTTAGCATCATTGCCGTAAAGGGCTGTCTTTACAAGGGGGGAATTGGCGATTGAAAGTGCAGCCTTCTTCGCGTCCCATTGTTTCCGAGCGTTCTTCACCACAACCTCGACAAGCTTTGTTGCCCCTTCACCGTCCTTGACAATCAGTCTGCCTAATTCATAAGTGATATCAGAAAGAGCTGATGAGAATCTCATGAACGCTGCGGTATTCCTCTTGATCGGCTCATTTTCCGCCATGCCGTTGGCCATGATAAGGACCGTATCGTTTGTGGACATATCCCCGTCAATGGTTATGCTATTAAAAGAGGTTTCCACCGTGTCCTTCAGGGCCTTATCGAGGGCGCCTTTGCCAATCTTGAGGTCGGTCATGATAAAACAAAGCATAGTTGCCATATGCGGACAAATCATCCCCGCACCCTTACATATTCCCACGAGGGTGCCAGTTTTGCTGCCAATCCTTATCCTCCTCGTCACCACCTTAGGGAACGTATCCGTTGTCATGATTGCGGCAGCTGCGTCATCCGGTGTGGATTTTCCGAGACCAGTTACAAGTTCAGGAATCTTCGCCCTCACCCTCTCCATTGGCATTGGTGTACCAATGACCCCTGTTGAGCATACGTAGACCTTGTCTTGTTCCAGGTTCAGTCCCTTTGCGATCAGCCTGGTCATTGCCAGAGCGTCGCGCATTCCCTGCTTCCCTGTGCATGCGTTGGCATTTCCGCTGTTCACGATAATTGCCTGCCCCTTACCCGCTCTGATGCGTTGCATATCCAACTTCACGGGTGCTGCCTTTACTTGATTCGTGGTGAACATGCCTGACATAATGGCCTCACGCGGTGAATAAATAAGGAGGAGGTCTTTTTTCCCCGGCTTTTTTATGGCAGCCTCCACAGTGGAGAAGAAAAAACCTTCAGGGGTTATTATGTTTGTCGGAGACTTCTTATTATTCATTGCTAATAAATTACCTCGCATACTTTTTTTTTGCAATAGAATTAAGTTTTCCTCGTGGTTCGGTAATGCATAGCCAGGAGACTGATATTCGGATAATGGCTCAACACTCCC
>DATKOU010000133.1:0-5414 GCA_035524455.1 Thermodesulfovibrionales bacterium
TCCTGTATGGAGCCTCTCGATGGCCTCTTTAGCCGCTGCGGTTTGTGCCTCTTTCTTGTTTTTTCCGCTCCCCATGCCTAACCTCCTGCCTGCGATGAATACCTCCACCGTGAATATCTTGCGATGTTCTTCTCCCTCCTGGTGTATGATATGATACTCAGGCAGGACCCCAAACCGCATCTGGCTTTCCTCCTGCAGGTCTGTCTTGTAATTGTGGTACTGCCCGGAGGATAATACGGACACGATCCGTTCCTTGAAAAGCCTGAGGATTGACTCTTGCGCAGCCCCATATCCTCCGTCAAGGTAGATCGCTCCAAATACCGCTTCCATGGCATTTGCCAGGAGGGATCTCTTATTTCTTCCGCCGGTCTCTTCCTCCCCCTTTCCGAGCCTCAGATATCTTCCCAGTCCCATGCCATGGGCGATTTCGGAGAGAAGGGACCCCCTTACGAGATATGACTTGATTTCGGACATCTCGGATTCTGTATAGCCTTTTTTGTCGTGAAACAAAAGTTCAACGATGACAAGACCAAGTACGGAATCGCCGATAAACTCAAGACGCTCGTTATGTGACGGGATGTGGGAAGGATTTTCGTGGTGGAACGACTTGTGGGTCAGGGCCTCAAGGAGCAGATCCCGGCGGTGAAAGGAATAGCCCAGGTCCCTTTCAAGCTGCTCTAAATTTTCTGAAGAGGAGACAGGCATTCGTCCCGCCAAAACCAAAGGAGTTTGAAAGGGCGTAGTTCACATCAAGAGTTTTCGGTATATGGGGAACGTAGTCGAGATCGCATTCCGGGTCCGGGTTCTCAAGGTTCGTCGTGGGAGGAACCGTGTTATGATGGATGCTGAGGACGCTTATGACGCTCTCAATACCGCCTGCCGCACCGAGCAAATGTCCGGTCATTGATTTTGTTGAGCTCACCTTCAGTGCATAAGCATGTGCCCCGAATACTGTCTTTATGGCCTTTGTTTCCAGCTCATCGCCATATTTTGTGGACGTCCCGTGGGCATTGATGTAATCCACCACTTCAGGAGAAACCCCTGCGTCCCGCAACGTGAGGGCCATGCACGAAGCGGCGCCTTCCCCCTCAGGAGCGGGGGCGGTGATGTGATATGCGTCACTGGTCATCCCGTAACCCATAATTTCTGCATAGATCCGGGCGTTCCTCTCCCTTGCATTCTCCAGTGACTCGAGGATCAAAACCCCTGCGCCTTCTCCCATGACAAATCCGTCCCGATACGTGTCAAACGGCCTGCTCGCCTTTTCCGGCTCCTTATTTCTTGTGGATAACGCCTTCATCACTGCGAATCCACCTACCGCCATGGGGGTTATGCAAGATTCAGTTCCTCCCGCGATCATCACATCAGCTTCGCCCCTCTGTATGATCCTGAATGCGTCGCCGATTGCATGGGTCCCGGTGGCGCAGGCAGTGGCCACAGCGGAATTGGGGCCTTTGGCCCCGAATTTTATCGAGACCTGACCCGAGGCAAGATTGATGATGAGCATGGGGATAAAGAAAGGAGTGATTCTCCGGTACCCCTTCTCAAGATATACTTTGTGATAGTGCTCAATTGCGGGGAGTCCTCCCATGCCAGAGCCGATAATGACTCCCACCCTTGCCGCGTTACGGTGAGTGATGGTGAGTCCTGAGTCATCCACGGCCATGGTCGATGCGGCCACAGCAAAGTGGATGAACCTGTCCATCTTCTTCACTTCCTTCGGTTCGATGTACAGGAGGGGATCGAAACCCTTCACCTCGCCCGCAATGTGAACAGGAAGGTCTGAGGAATCGAAGGTCGTGATAGTATTGATTCCCGACCTGCCCTCTATAAGCCCTTGCCATGAGGGCTCCACCCCAATCCCCAGGGGGGTGATGAGTCCCAGGCCAGTTACCACAACTCTCCGTTTTTCCATGATTCCCTGAAGGCCTTAGGCCATTTTCTTCTTTATATACTCTACGGCGTCCTTTACCTTTGCGATTTTCTCGGCATCCTCATCCGGAATCTCGATATTGAATGCCTCTTCAAATGCCATGACCAGTTCCACCGTATCCAGAGAATCAGCTCCGAGATCCTCGACAAATGATGCCTCAGGGGTTACCTCTGAAGGATTTACCCCTAGCTGTTTCGCGATAATCTCCTTTACTTTTTCTTCAACCATCATTGCACCTCCTTAATTCAAAATTGATATGTAAACTGCAAAAGGTAAAACTTTCTTACCAATAGGCTCTTTCCGGAACCGTACAGGGTCATGGGTGCTTACATATACATACCGCCATTTACATGAATCACCTGGCCAGTAATATACCCGGAGGAAGGAGACGCAAGAAACACTACCGCATTTGCCACGTCCTCAATGGTTCCAAACCTTGCCATGGGGATCGCCTTTTTCATCTCCTCTTTCACATTGTCGGGGAGGGCATCGGTCATTGCAGTGGTGATAAAGCCGGGAGCAACTGCATTGGCGGTAATTCCCCTGCTCGCATATTCCTTTGCGAGGGTCTTGGTCAGCCCGACGATACCCGCCTTTGACGCAGAGTAGTTTGCCTGTCCCGGATTGCCCATAAAGGCAACCACAGAAGCAATATTGACAATCCTTCCATACCTCTGTTTTGCCATTACCTTTACCGCTTCCTTTGCGCAGAGGAAAACCCCCTTGAGATTCACATCAATCACCGCGTCCCAGTCTTCCTCCTTCATCCTTAATAAAAGGCTGTCACGGGTTATCCCCGCATTATTTACGAGTATATCCAACCTCCCAAACTCTTTCAGTATCTCTTGGAATGCAGTTATCACCTCCCTTGAATTCGATACATCAATCCTGAGCGCCATTGTCTTTACGCCGTTTTTCGCCAAATCCGCGGAGGTGGCCTTTGCCTCATCGAGGTTGACATCAGCAATCGCCAGGGCCACACCCTTGCGGGCAAGTGCTTCCGCTATCGCCCTTCCTATACCCCTCGCACTTCCCGTAACAAGTGCAACCTGTTCTTTAAACCCCATCAGTACCCCTCCCCATGAAAGACGGCTATAATTTTAACAGAGAAATCTTTCATTTTCCAGCTTTTTTATGAATTAGCAAAATCTCATTGAAAAACACGAGATTGTTCACAGTCGCACTGCCAGGAATCCGTTGCAACAATCAAGGAATGGACCTGTACTCTGGGCGTCTGAAAACGAGTGTAACGGAGAAGACCCTCAAAATCGAAACTTTTGGGGAGGGGCTGGACAGGAGGCATCTCCCTGTATCAACATATTGTCTCTTATTTGTTTGAGAACCGTAGAGCACGCAAAAAGATAAATTTGCAATACCTGTCAGGTTTTTGGTTATAATATTCACCAAATTATCCGCAGGAAAGGGTGGGTGTGCATGCATCATTATATTCATACTCATGTGACAAAGGAGAGCCCTGAGCCTTTGCTGTATACAAACATGCTTACACTAACACTATTGCAAGAGAGCGGGCCGGGTTGTATTACGCGCTATGCTGACGCCAGCAGAACGATCCTTATAGGGTGTTTCTCTTGTATACAATAACGTTAATACCTGGTGACGGGGTGGGGCCCGAAATCGCAGAAGCCACCAGGCGTGTGGTCGAAGCAACAGGAGTTGCCATCAAATGGGAGATACAGGATGCAGGAGAAGAGGTATACCGAAATGAAGGGACACCACTCCCCCAGAGGGTGATCGAATCCATCAGGAAGAACAGGATTGCGATTAAGGGACCGGTGACGACCCCTGTGGGCACAGGCTTCAGGAGTGTGAACGTCACCTTGCGGCAGACCCTGGATCTCTATTGCTGCCTCAGACCATGCAAGAGTTTTAAGGGTGCAAGAACGAAGTATGATGATATAGACCTCATTATCGTCAGGGAGAATACAGAGGATCTCTACGCAGGCATTGAGTTCCAGAAGTCCTCTCATAATACCTCAAGACTTATTGATCTGGTGAAAGAGGCCACGGGGAAGACAATCAGTCAGGATTCGGGAATAAGTGTCAAAGCGATCTCTGTGGCGGCAAGCGAGCGCATTGTGAGGTTTGCCTTTGAATATGCAAGGCGAAACGGGCGAAAGAAGGTGACCGCAGTGCATAAGGCAAACATTATGAAATATTCTGACGGATTGTTTCTGGATGTGGCGCGGCATGTGGCTGGCCAGTATCCTGACATTGAATTTGAAGACCGGATAATCGATAATATGTGCATGCAGCTTGTCCAGAAACCCGAATTGTATGACGTGATCGTGCTCCCCAATCTGTATGGCGATATCGTGTCAGACCTTGGAGCTGGTCTTATCGGCGGACTGGGTCTTGCGCCGGGTGCGAACATCGGCAGTACCATGGCGGTGTTTGAACCCACTCACGGCAGTGCACCAAAGTACAAGGGCTTGAATAAGATGAACCCTATTGCTATGATACTCTCAGGGGTTATGATGCTTATTCACCTTGGAGAAAAAGAGGCGGCACTACGATTGGAACGGGCGGTCGCTTCGGTGATAGAAGAAGGCACCCACGTCACCTATGATATGAAACCTGCTCCTGACGATCCAACCTCTGCAACGACTTCACGGGTTGCAGATGCCATTATAGAAAAATTACACTGACCATTTGCATGGAAGCTGAGAGTTCACCCAATAAAGAGCTTCACTCACACACACAGTGCTGAAAGGTCCCCATGTGGTTTGATATCTTCCTCATCAGTATATTCATTGTCCTCAATGGCCTTTTTAATGCTGCGGAGATTGCAGTGGTGACCGCACGGAGGAGCCGGATCAAGCAGCTCATTGAGGAGGGCAATAAGAATGCGGAACAACTCCTTCAATTTAAGGAAGAGCCTAATCGTTTTCTTGCCACCATCCAGATTGCCATCACCCTGGGCAGTGTGCTCGCCTCAGCCATCGGTGGTGCGGCAGCAATCCAGCACATAAAACCGGTTATCAGTGAGATGCCTTATAGACCAATCGCTGCATCAAGCGAGGCCATTTCCATCGGCGTCGTAAGTATTGTCATCACTTATTTTGCGATGGTCTTTGGTGAGCTCATCCCAAAGTCCGTGGCACTTTCGCATCCTGAGGAGGTGGGACTCAGAATCGCAAGACCCGTTGAGGCATTCTCGCGTTTCGCCACCCTCATTGTGAAGCTCCTCACCTTCAGTGCGAACCTGCTGCTCAAACCATTCGGGAGAAAGACCTTTACCGAAAGGGCATACGTGACCGAGGAGGAGGTCAAGATGCTTATTATGGAGGGGGGCGAGCAGGGTGTCTTTGAACCCACCGAGCAGGAGCTTATTCACAGCGTGTTTGAATTCACGGACACGTCAGCCAGAGAGGTCATGGTTCCCTCCACGCGGATGGTGAATATAGCTTTGAATATGTCCGTGGATGAAATAAAATTTACTATCGCTGAAGAACAGTTTTCC
>DATKOU010000134.1:0-10655 GCA_035524455.1 Thermodesulfovibrionales bacterium
GGTCTCCCAGTCTGTCCTTCTTTCTGTACACCGTACCCTGGAAGAGCGCAATGGCGTCACCTTTCTCATCTTCCACCCTGATCAGGTAGGTGGCCAGTTTGGGGTTAAGGGAAACCTCTTCCGCTGCTGCTGTGAGGGTTCCGCTTTTTACTGCCTTGAAATAGGCTATGCCCACATTGATTGCCACTGCCAATGTCCCGTGGGAGTTGGATGCCACAGAGAAGACCGCATCAGCCAGGGAAAAAATCGCCCCGCCGTGAAGGGTCCCCGCGCTATTGAGATGGTGAGGGTGAATCTCCATCCTCGCCCGCGCCTTTCCTTCCGAGTATTCCAGGACCTCGATCCCCAGATGGCGAGCGAAACAGTCATTGCCAACAAACTTTTTCAGATCATCCATATTCATTCCTCCTTCAAAAGATAATCACGCACCTCGCGAACATCTCTGAGCATGTGGATAAGAAGTCCCGTTCCGGTCAGAAACTGTTAATGGCATTGATGAGGCTCCTGAGCCTTCCGAAGTTCTTGCGGTCAAAGTCCACGATGAGTCTGGGTAGCCCGGCAAGGTCCGGCTCATCGGCTTCCGCGGGAAGAGAGACAGAGTGAACTATCCCGCCCCCGGGAATCAGGATGTCGGAAAAACCTTCTCCCAGTCTCTTGATTGACCCCGCATCCAGAGGTGAGGTGAGGCGCATTACCAATTGCCCCTCCACATATCTCAGGCTGTGATAACGGCGGTAGAAATGGTTGATCCTCTCCATCACGTCCTCCACCGAGTCAACGCATTCAAAAAGATCGAAGTCGGTATCACTGATATATCCCTCCTTCAAGAGCTTTTCCCTAAAAAACTGGAGGTAATGGGACCAGTAGGTGCCATCAGGCTCATCCACCAGAATGAGGGGCAAAGGATCTCTCTTCCCGGTTTGGACAAGGGTGAGGGTCTCCATTGCCTCATCCAGGGTACCAAAGCCTCCGGGGAAAAGGACGATGGCGTGAGCCTCTTTGATAAAGGCCACCTTACGATTGAAAAAATATTTATACACTATGAGACGGGGGTTCCCCTCGAGCACAGGGTTTGGTTTCTGCTCAAAAGGGAGCCTGATGTTCACCCCAAAAGAGTGTTTCGGGCCTGCACCTTCATTCACTGCCTGCATGATACCAGGGCCTCCTCCGGTGATTACCATGTAACCCGCTTCAGCGATCCTTCTCCCGAGAAGGCGTGCCATCGTATATACCTCATCGTCAGGTTTTGTTCTGGCAGAACCGAATACGGTAATTTTCCTCACGTTCTTATAAGGGCCGAATACCTTTGAGGTAAAACGCATTTCCTTCAGCGTGGTGTTCATCAACTTCAGGTCCGCCTTATCCTCTTTTTCTTCCTGGCCTGCCATGAGTGCAGCGATAATCATCTCGCGGATAAGCTCCGGGGAGTGGATGCCCGCGGCCAGCTCAATGAGCTGATCAATAGCCGTATCCAGTAATCCGTTGGTTCTCGTAAAACGCAGTTTCATACCACCCCTATCTTTTTGTGCCATTCTACCAATCTGCGCCGACATGTTCAAGAAGATAAGACCGGCCAGATAACTTGGCAGTCGTGGAGCGCATGCCTGATGTGATAGCCAGGCAGAAGGACAACTTCCTCCCCCGGGAAATCCCTCCTGTGGTACAATGCGATATTATGTCATTCACAAAACCGGTACTGGTCCCAAAAAATGTAATTTACGAGTTTTTCCTGCTCGGCCTGGTCTCGTCGGTGGCCTTCAGGGCAATCTTACGGAGGAGGCTTCTTGCTCCTGCGAAAAGAGCTCCGGGGATGAGAGACACACGAATGTCCCCTGCAGGACGGGAGATGCCACTATGATGTTTGAACAGAGGAAAAAAGAACGGTATGAGTTCTCGGGTGATAAAGTGGATTTTACGCTGACTCCCTTTGCTCAGGAAGAGCTCTACAGTGCCGGTGTAATGAATTTCAGTGAGACAGGGATATGTCTTCTGTCATCGGTCCGCCTCTCTCTGGGACAGGAGATCACCATCAGGGACTTCATGTCCTTTTCTTCCCGGTCAGCGGTAGTAATCTGGGTGGAAAAATATACCGACATCTTTTATCTCAACAAATCCGATGAGGTCTTGTTTAGGATAGGCCTCTTGTTCACATAAGTTCTGTGCATGCCCTTTCCCCTCCCTGCCCTCAAGTTGACAACACCCTTAAACTTGTTAGAATTGAGGTGATGCCGGCACAGAAAAGAAGGAGCTCTTATGGCAAATAAAGAACAGTTAGAGAAAATTGCACGACTTATTCGTTACTTCAGTCTTGTCTCTACCACAGAGGCAGGATCGGGACATCCCACCTCTTCCCTCTCTGCAGCTGACCTGATGACCGGCCTCATGTTTGGCGGGACCTTCAGGTTCGATGTGGACAGGCCGGGCCATCCAAACAATGACCGCCTCATTTTTTCCAAAGGCCACGCATCACCCCTTTTCTATGCCCTGTGGGCAGCTACGGGTAAAGTCACCGAAGAGGAACTCATGACCATGCGAAAATTCGGAAGCCCCCTGGAAGGCCACCCCACCACCGCCTTTCCCTACACCGAGGCCTCGACAGGTTCCCTCGGACAGGGGCTCTCGGTCGGTCTCGGCATGGCCATGAACGCGAAGTATATAGACAGGCTTCCCTACAGGACCTATGTGCTGCTGGGAGACAGCGAGATGGCTGAGGGTTCCCAATGGGAAGCACTCGAGATCGCCTCATATTATCAGCTAGACAATCTCATGGGCATAATGGACGTGAACCGGCTCGGGCAGAGGGGTGAGACCATGTACGGCCATGATCTCTCTGTGTATGAACAAAGGGTTTCGTCCTTTGGATGGGAACCGTTCGTCATCGACGGGCACTCCATGTCAGAAATCCTGGCTGCGTACGAAAAGGCCCTCACTGTTCGGAGAAAACCGGTCATGCTCATCGCCAAAACAATAAAGGGCAAGGGCATCTCGTTTATCGAAGACAAGAACGGCTGGCACGGCAAGGCCCTCAAAAAAGAAGAACTGGTCCGCGCACTTGAGGAATTGGGTCCTGTGGATACGTCTGTTCGTGGTGAGATCACGAAACCCGCTGATCTTAAACCCGAAACACCCTCCCCGGTCAGGGCAGGTGTCGCTGCGTATTCACCTGATAAGCCCATTGCTACACGACACGCATACGGGAATGCCCTGGCGCGTATCTTTCCCCAGTTCCCTGATATTGTGGTCCTTGATGCCGAGGTGAGCAATTCCACTTTTGCAGAGATATTCAGGGATGCACATCCAGGACACTTTTTCGAGATGTATATCGCTGAGCAGAACATGGTGGGAGCTGCATTAGGTCTGTCGCGCAGAGGGAAGATTCCTTTTGTCTCGACTTTTGCCGCGTTTCTTACACGCGCCTTTGATCAGATACGGATGAGCCAGTACTCTGACGCGAATATCAAGTTCTGCGGTTCCCACGCCGGAGTCTCCATAGGCGAGGACGGTTCATCCCAGATGGGACTCGAAGACATCGCCATGTTCAGGACCCTCCTGCACAGTGTGGTGTTGTATCCCTCTGACGCGGTATCCACCGAGAAGTTAGTGGAAAGAGCGGCAGACCATAAAGGAATCGTGTATCTGCGCACCACCAGAAAAGACACTCCAATCATCTACGCCAGTGATGAGGATTTCCCGATAGGGGGAAGCAAGGTACTGAGGAGCAGCAACGAAGATGCCGTTACCGTGGTTGCTGCAGGAATAACGCTCCACGAGGCACTGGCTGCTCACGACACCCTGAGACAGGAAGGGATTTTTATCCGAGTAATCGACCTTTACAGCGTCAAGCCACTGGATAAGGCAACCCTTAAGATAGCTGCCCGCGTCTCCCAGGCCATTATTACGGCAGAGGACCATTTTGCCGAAGGCGGCATTGGTGAGGCCATCAGGAGCGTCATGTCTGAAATCGACATCCCCATTTATTGCCTGTCAGTGCAGAAAATGCCCATGAGCGGGAAGCCGGATGAGCTCCTGGAATACGAAGGGATTTCGAAGAATGCCATTATGAAAAAAGTGAAGGAGATACTGGGAAACGGGTGAATGAAAGCAAACCATGCAATAGAGATGAATGAGCTCAGAGACCTGATACCATGAAAGTGGCCCTGGGATCGGACCATGGAGGGTTTCTTCTCAAAGAGGTTATGGTAGGATTTCTGGCAGGGGAAGGACATCAGGTCCTTGACCTTGGTGCTCATACCCCGGACCCCTCAGACTATCCTGATTTTGCCAGGGCAGTGGCCGAGGCAATCCTCAGCAAAAAAGCGGACAGAGGCATACTCATCTGCGGCAGCGGGGTCGGCGCTTCAGTGGCCGCAAATAAGTTCCCGGGCATCAGGGCTGCGGTCTGCCACGATACCTTCTCTTCCCATCAGGGTGTTGAAGACGACGAGATGAATGTGCTCTGCCTCGGGGAAAGAGTGATAGGTCCTGAGCTGGCAAAGGAAATTGCAGTAAGTTTTCTGTCCGCACGATTTTCCGGAGCAGAAAGGCATATCCGCAGACTCAAGAAGGTTAAGGAAATAGAGAAGGAACAGATGAAGTGAAGTGGCACTTATTGCCTTCACTGGATATCTTCCTCAAATGGACACGTAAGGAGAAACAATGAAAGTCGTTCCCGCAATCCTTGCTGAAAAGTTTGATGATTTTGTGAAGAGATTACGCCAGGCGGAGTCTTTCACCGATTATGTCCAGGTCGACCTCATGGACGGGGTCTTTGTCGAGACAAGGAGTTTTCCCCCGGAAAGGATAAACTCTGTTGAGATGCAGCTCTTCTTTGAGGTACATCTCATGGCAGAGGACCCCCTGGGGTTCATGAACGGCATGGAACATCCGGGGCTGAAGAAGGTGATATTCCATTGTGAGACAGGCGTGAACCATCTTGACCTCGTGAGTACCATAAGGGGGAGAGGGCTTTCTCCAGGTGTAGCCATCAAGCCCGAGACAGGATTGGCCCAATGCAGGGGGATTGCGGAGCATGTTGACACACTGCTGTTTCTCACAGTCGACCCCTGCTGTTACGGGAGCCCCTTTAAACCCGAAGTCCTCCATAAAATCGTTGAGGCGAGAAGACTTTTCCCTGCAAAGCTCATTTCCGTCGACGGAGGCGTCTCCCTCGACAACCTGAAGGACTTCTTTGATGCAGGAGTCGATTATGCGTGTGTGGGGAGCAGGATATTCCTCCAGAAAGACCCTGGGGAAAGTTACAGACTCTTTGCGCACAAGATGAAGGAACTGGAGCGTCGATGAGGTCGCTCATGTACCTTACGCTTTTTCTTGCCCTCATCTCTCTGCTCACAGGCGGAATCGCTTCAGCGAATGAGACGAAGGGGAAGGAACAAATAGGGATTGAAGAGAAACTGGGACAAAGAATTCCCCTGGATGCGTCATTCCGCGATGAGACAGGAAAGGAGGTACTGCTGAAAGAAGTCGTGGGGAAGCCGATTATCGTATCCCTCGTCTATCTGAAATGTGCCCACACCTGTCCCCTCCTTTTGGGTGCCCTTGCCGAGGTCCTCGGCAGGCTTGACCTTAAACCGCTGAAAGACTACTCGGTCCTCACCATCAGTTTTGATGAGGAAGATACTCCTGACATCGCCCGTGACAAGAAAAGAAACTACCTCCAGGCCATCAATCATCCCTTTCCTGAAAGTGCGTGGAGGTTTTTCACAGGGGACCGTGAGAACATAAAAAAATTCACCGACGCAGTGGGGTTCAATTTCAGGAGGGAAGAGAGCGGCTTTGCCCATCCCGTTGCGCTCATCATTCTTTCCCCTGACGGAAGGATCGTGAGGTATCTCTACGGCAGGACCTTTCTCCCCTTTGACCTCACCATGGCCATCACCGAAGCGGACAAGGGCAAAATCGGACTCAGCCGGGGGGTGCTTCTCTATTGCTTCAGCTATGACCAGCCGGGAAGACGCTATGTCTTTAACATCCTTAAGGTCTTCGGTACCGTGATGATCGTATCCCTCGTCTCCTTCTTCCTCTATCTCACGGTCACCGGAAGAAGATCACAGGGAGGGCCGAAGTGAACGCCCGGGAGAACTCTCCGCTCTCCGTAAGCTTCTATGATGATTCCGGGCGGTACCGGGGACTTTACTCATGGCTCTTCACCACTGACCACAAGAGAATAGGAATCCTCTACCTCATTTCAGTGCTCAGCTTCTTCGCGGTAGGGGTCACGCTCGGCCTGCTTATGAGACTTAACCTCATCGATCCCGGGAGGTTCATATCCGAGAGGACCTACAATTCACTTTTTACTGTCCACGGCGTAATCCAGATATTTCTCTTCATCATTCCCGCCATCCCCACCACGCTGGGGAATTTCTTCCTCCCCCTCCTCATCGGTGCAAGGGATGTGGCATTCCCCAGGATCAACCTCCTCTCGTGGTGGCTCTTCATCCTTGGCGGACTCATAGTGGTCCTCTCGATATTCACCGGAGGCGGCGCGCCCGACACAGGCTGGACCTTCTATGCGCCGTACAGCATACGGACAGCGTCCAATGTCTCCCTCGCCCTTTTCGGTGTATTCATCCTCGGCTTTTCGTCCATACTCACCGGTCTGAATTTCGTCACCACCATCCACCGTCTCAGGGCACCGGGCATGAAGTGGTTTCGCATGCCGCTCTTTGTGTGGTCACTCTATGCCACGGCATGGACACAGATCCTCGCCACTCCCATCCTCGCCATCGCCGTCCTCCTCCTTGTCCTGGAGAGGTCGTTCGGCATAGGGTTCTTCGATCCCACAAAGGGAGGGGACCCGATCCTCTTCGAGCACCTTTTCTGGATATACTCCCATCCCGCGGTCTACATCATGATCCTCCCTGCTATGGGCGTGGTTACCGAAATATTCCCTGTCTTTGCCCGGAAGACCGTCTTCGGGTATAAGGCGATCGCCTTTTCGAGCCTCGCCATCGCCTTCTTCGGATATCTTGTCTGGGGCCACCACATGTTCACAAGCGGAATGAGCGACACATCGAGGATCATCTTCTCGCTCATCACCTTCCTTGTGGCGGTCCCGAGCGGGGTGAAGGTCTTCAACTGGATCGCGACCCTCTACAAAGGCTCGATCGAGGTGTACTCCCCGCTGCTCTTCAGCCTTGCCTTCATCTTCCTCTTCTCCATAGGCGGACTGACAGGCTTGATCAACGGGACCCTTTCGCTGAACCTCTATATCCACGGAACCTATTTCATTGTCGCCCATTTCCATTACACCATGTTTGGCGGCGCGGGCTTCGGCTTCTTTGCCGGCCTCCACTACTGGTTTCCCAAGATGTTCGGGAGAATGTACAACGAACGCGCTGCAAGGACCGCGTGCTTCATCATGTTCATCGGCTTCAATATCCTCTATTTCTCCATGTTCATCCTCGGTCTCCAGGGCATGCCCAGGAGATACTTTCAGTACCTGCCCCAGTTCCGCACCAACCATATTATCTCCACTATTGGTTCGTGGATATTTGTCGCAGGCCTCCTCCTTATGTTCGGAAATCTGATATGGTCCCTCCGGAAGGGGAAAAAGGCGCCCGGCAACCCATGGGGGGGCAAGACCCTTGAATGGCAAGTACCCTCCCCTCCGCCGCGCGAGAACTTTGAGGAGATACCGGTGATCACGCACGGTCCCTATAGATTTGACTGAGGGAAGAATGGAAAAGACTGAAACAGCTCACGCGGTACACACGAGAGACATCGAGGGGGCGAAGATGGGCATGTGGGTCTTTCTCTTTACCGAGATGCTCCTCTTTGGCGGGTTGTTCCTTCTCTATTCCGTGTACCGTTCGAAGTACAGCGCAGAGTTTCACGGGTCTGCGGCTGAGCTCGACATCGTGCTCGGTACCTTGAATACCGTCATCCTCCTTACGAGCAGCCTGACCATGGTCCTCTCCATCTCCGCGCTCCGGAAGGGACACCGGGGCCTCTCATCCCTTTTCCAGGGCATGACCATACTCCTGGCGATCATCTTTCTCGTGAACAAGTATCTGGAATGGAGTACCCATATCCATCACGGGATTTACCCGGACTCCCCGGCACTCCTTGCCATGGAAAGAGGTCAGATCATCTTTTTCAGTCTCTACTATGTCATGACAGGGATTCACGGCCTCCATGTCCTCATCGGTGCAGGAGTGATCGCAGGAACGTTGGTCTTCACCACGCAGGGGAAACTGGGGCCTGATAATTTTGTGATGCTTGAAAACACCGGGCTCTACTGGCATTTTGTGGATATCATCTGGATATATCTTTTCCCCCTTTTCTATCTCATCGTGTAAGGGCATGGCGGAGGAAGAATGAGCACAGAACAGGAAACGCAGCTCACGGCCACACGCTACAGGAAGTATGTGTACGTATGGCTCTCCCTCATCGTGCTCACCTCACTCACCGTCTCTGTGGCAAGACTCCACCTGACAAGCTATGCCATTCTCATCGCGATCCTCATCGCCACCACAAAGGCAGGTATCGTGGTCACGTTCTTCATGCACCTCAAGAATGAACCCCTTATCCTGAGGCTCATGCTCTTTGTGGCGCTCCTGGCATTCACCCTCATCGCCCTCCTCACCTTTTCGGACGTGTGGTACAGGTGAGGTGACCATGTTTATTCCCGGGGCATCAAATTCAGCGCGCCACGTGGACGCAACGTTTGCCGTCATCCTCGCCATTGAGGTCTTCCTCCTCTTCGCGGTGACTGCTGCCATGATTTTTTTCGTCATCAGGTACCGGAAAAAGAAAAATCCCCGTTCTGAGAACGTCGAGGGAGGAATGCTCCTGGAGATCGCATGGACCGCCATTCCCACGGTCCTGGTCCTCATCATGTTCTACATCGGGCTGAAAAGCTTCATCCTGATCCGGAAGGTCCCTGAAGGGGCCATGCCGGTCCAGGTGACCGCCCGCCAGTGGTCATGGCAATTCACCTACGCAAACGGAAAACAGAGCAGCACGCTCGCAGTACCCCTCAACAGGCCGGTGAAGCTCATACTCCGCTCCCAGGACGTGCTCCACTGCCTCTACATCCCTGCCTTCAGGATAAAGGAGGATTGTGTCCCTGGCTTGGAGACCTATCTCTGGTTCACTGCAAAAGAGACGGGATCGTACGATATCTTCTGCACCGAATACTGCGGTCTCGGACATTCGGACATGCTCTCAAAGGTCGTGGTTACGTCTGCAAAGGAATTCGATGCATGGTATGCGGGTGAAGGGGAGAAGGGCGGTCTGGGTCTCACCGTCCTGGAGTCCAGGGGATGTCTCGGCTGTCATTCCATGGACGGCTCGAAGAAGATAGGGCCAACCTTCAAGGGACTCTACGGCTCACAGGTAACAGTGCTGACCAGCGGAAAGGAGAGGACCGTCACTTCGGATGAAGAATACCTAAGGAGATCCATTCTCGAACCAGGTGCTGATATTGTAAAGGGATACCAGAATATCATGCCCGCCCTCCCCGTGACAAAGGAAGAGCTGGATGCCATCATCCAGTATTTGAAAACGCTGAAATGACGGAAGCGGGGCAAAAGACCATGCCACTCCTCGTGTATAGTGAGTTATGCAAAGTGAGGATATCTCTTTTCTCGGCATTCTCTGCTCTCACCGGGCTTCTCCTCGCTGCGCGCGAATTCAGGCCAGAGGCAGTTGTGCTCGTCGCCGGGGTCTTTCTCCTTGCGTGCGGCTCCTCTGCCCTCAACCAATACCAGGAGAGGAAGACAGATGTCCTCATGCCAAGGACAGAGGGAAGACCGATTCCCTCAGGGAGGATGGAACCCTCCCATGCCCTGTTTTTCTCCGTTATGCTTATTTCCCTCGGCTCCCTCACACTCCTCCTCACCGGCAGGGCAGTTGCTCCGGTCCTTGGGCTTCTCGCAGTCATCTGGTATAACGGGCTGTACACCTATCTCAAGAGAAAAAGCGCCTTTGCATTGATC
The DNA here is from genome assembly GCA_035524455.1 of Thermodesulfovibrionales bacterium. Lineage (GTDB taxonomy): Bacteria > Nitrospirota > Thermodesulfovibrionia > Thermodesulfovibrionales > UBA9159 > DASPUA01. The sequence continues at coordinate 9,960 of DATKOU010000134.1, forward strand.
CCGGGGGCACTTGTGGGCGCCATACCCCCTGCCATAGGCTGGGTCACCGGAGAGGGGACTTTTTCGGATCCCGGGCTCATTGCCCTCTGCTTTTTCTTCTTTCTGTGGCAGGTCCCCCACTTCTGGCTCCTCATCCTGAGCTATGGGGAGGAATACAGGAATGCAGGTCTCCCCTCTTTGACCGCCATTTTTACCAGGACTCAATTGTTGCGAATAATCGTGAACTGGATTTTTGCCACTGCAGTGAGCTGTCTCTTTTTGTCTATAAGCGGCATGGTACTCACTCCCCTGATAAACTATATGTTGCTCGGGGTCTCCTTATGGCTCATGGCCACCGCCATAAGACTCCTGATTCAAGGGGGAGAAGTCACCTCGACCTATACCTCCACATTCAGGAGGATCAACACCTACATGTTCCTTGTGATGACACTTTTGTCCGTCGACAAATTGATTGTCTAAGCCTCGCCCGGGACCTGATCGAGCGCCCCTGCGGTCACCCTCTTGTTTTGATTGCTGCGGATCATTTCAGATACAATTTCTCCTGTCCCTAAGATCCTCAATGGATAACTTCAACGTGAAATGCGAACAGCGGATAGCATGCAGAAGGTCGCGCCTTTTTTGGAAGGTTTGAGTTCGTCTGTTACAGCCACTAACAAACGTTTCAGCGATCAGAGAACCTATAACATCTGCTCACAG
>DATKOU010000135.1:0-9247 GCA_035524455.1 Thermodesulfovibrionales bacterium
CCCTCTCGGTCTTGCGCTCCTGATAGAGCGTGATGCCCATGACTACAAGCACAAACCCGAGGAGCATCACCGCTTCCCGGATGTCGCCTAAAAAAAGATAGATCGCACCGCCGGCAATCAGAAGAAGAAACATGGGCTCACGGATCACTTCAAGCGCAATGCTAAGAATACTCCGTTCCGTGGTGCCGGGGAGTTCGTTATACCCTTCTTCCGCAAGCCTTTTTGCGGCATCCCTTTCGGAAAGGCCGCTGATGCTGTTGATGTCTAATCCATAGCTCATCATAAACTGTCTATGTTATACCCTATATGGCGATGTTAATCAATGAAGAGATTTTGAATAATTTTGCCCACCATTTGCCAGCTGAGTGCGTAACGATTCTTTGCTTCAGGAAAGATGCCCTTCGGCAGACATACACCATTCCGAAGACCTGTGGCGCATTTGACTCTTCAGACCATTCCTGCTAGAGTTATATTATTAAGCTATCATAGAGAGCTTTTTCGAAAGGAGAACTACCATGTGCGAAGACAATAAGACCATTGCCGGGGCGTTCCTGGTGGGTGGGCTGATCGGAGCAGCTATCGCCCTTCTCTACGCGCCCAAAGCAGGCCGCGAAACGAGGAGGGACATCTCCAAGGCAGCAAAAAAGATAAAGCGTGACGCCGTTGACCTGGTTGAGGATACCATCCAGAGCATTGATGAGTTCGCAGGCGAGGTGAAGGATAAGGCCACAGACATTATCGAAAGGGGCGTGGAGCTGTCTGAAACTGCCAAAAAAGAAGTGGTGAAGTCCTTTGAATACGGACAGAAGATTATAGAGAAACAGAAGAAAAGGATTATTGAGGGACTTGGGCTTTAAGGCTTTTTCAGACTGATGAATGATAACAGAGAACGCCCTCAATCTCCTCGAGTTTCACAAACTCCTCAAGATCATCTCGAAGTATTCACATAGCGAAGCCTCGGAAAAGGCCGTAGGAGAAATCACTCCCCTCGCGCATAGGGAGGAGATTGAAAAAAGGCTGGGACAGGTCCATGAGATACAAAGGATGTCCCAGGAGAATGATCCCCTCAGGCTCTCGGAGTTTTCCGATATTGCGCCCCTCCTTACCAGTCTGAGGCCCGAGGGGGCTGTGCTGGACGCCAAGGAGCTTTCCCTCTTCACCCCATTTCTGACCGTCCTTTCCGACATATCCTCCCAAATGGAAGAAAGACCTGACCTCCCTCTATTGAAAGAGGTCTCTGGCCAGCTCACCGGATTTCCCCAGATCCTCATATTGCTCAAGAGGTCCATTGACAGCGAGGGAAATATCCTTGATACCGCTTCATCTCTCCTCTCCGAACTGAGGGCTCAGGTCAGGCAGCTTGAAGGGCGGGTGAGAAAGAGACTGGAGGAGATGATGAGGGATGAGAGGATCTCTCTCTTTCTCCAAGATACCTTCATCACCGAGAGGTCAGGGAGATGGGTGATACCGGTGAGGATGGATTCCAAGGGGCAGGTGCCCGGGGTTGTCCATGACGTCTCACGATCCGGCGAGACCGCATTCATAGAGCCCCTGGCCATCATCGGCCTCTCCAATGAGCTCGAAAACCTCATCGCAGAGCAGAAGGCAGAGGAGATGCGCATCCTCAGGGACATCTGCTCCAGGATAAGGGGCGTAGCTGATGAGATGGGCGTCCAGTATGGGGTCATTGTCCACCTTGACCTGCTGTACTGCATTTCCCAATTTGCCGATGAACTGGAGATGCAGATTCCCCGGATAGATGACGCGGGCATGCTTCATCTTGTGGGAGCAAGGCATCCCCTCCTCACCCTCGCACTGGAGAAGACAGGAGCACAGGGGGTCGTTCCCCTTGATGTCCGCCTTGGAGGAGAAAACACGGTGATGGTGATCACCGGCTCCAATGCAGGGGGCAAGACCATTGCCATTAAGACCATCGGCCTGCTTCAGCTTATGGCCCTCTCTGGAATGCCGGTCCCCGCAGACTCTTCATCCCGTTTTCCCCTCATCCACAACCTCCTCATCGATATAGGTGACGAACAATCCATAGAGAACAGCCTCTCCACATTTTCCGCCCATGTGTCCAACATCTCCGGGATACTGAAAAAAGCTAATGCGCACTCCCTTGCGCTCATTGATGAGCTGGGGACCGGCACCGACCCTGAGGAAGGAGCTGCGCTCGCATGTGCGGTGCTGAAGGAGATACGGAGCAGTGGCGCCCTCCTTTTTGCCACAACGCACCTCACTGACATCAAGGGCTTTGTGCACAGGATGGAGGGAATGGTGAATGCCTCAATGGAATTTGACCAGAAATCCCTCACCCCGTTATACAAATTACGGGAAGGCGAACCCGGCCAGTCCCATGCACTGGAGATCGCAAAGAGATACGGGCTGCCTGATCGCATTATCGAATCAGCGAAAGGGATGCTGGGTGGCATCAAGGTGGAGTTCGACAACCTCATCGCTGATCTCAATGAAAAGAGGCTCAGGTATGAAAGAGGTCTGAGGGAGCTTGACAGTCAGCAGAAGGAGATGGAAGAGAAAAACAAGCTCCTGCAACAGACCCTCTTTGATGCTGAACGCCAGAAAAAAGACCTCCTTGCAAAGGCGTACCGGGAAGCCTCTGAGCTCATTGCAGATACAAAAAGGCAGATGCGAGCCTTCCTTGATGAGGTAAGGAAAAGGGAAAAGACAAAGAGGCGTGAGGTCATCGCACAGGTCGAGACAAAGCAGGAAGAGATTGTGCAGAAACTCAGAGAATACGACATGACCGATTACGGGTCCCCTTCCCTTGAGGAGATCAGGGAAGGAGATGTGGTCTTTGTGAGGTCACTGGGATATGACGCCTCTGTGCTGGAGGTGGACCTGAGGCACAAGCGGCTGAGGGTGAGGAGCGGCGGCCTGGAGATAGAGGTCCCTTTGTCTGACATAGGATTTAAGACAGGAAAATCAGCAGAGGTGAAACAGGAGGCCGTTCATATAGACCATCCAGACGAGATAGCTTCATCCAGGATGAACCTTGTAGGGTCAAGGGTTGATGAGGCGCTGTCGAGACTCGAGCCCTTTCTGAATCATGCCTCTTTGGCAGGACTATCAGAAGTGACCATCATCCATGGCTTCGGCACCGGCATACTTGCCAGAGCCGTGCGTGAGCACCTCACCGGCCATCCGCTTGTAAAAAATTTCAGGAGCGGGGAGCAATCCGAGGGAGGGGCTGGTGTGACCGTGGCGACGCTTGTCTAGTTTAAGAACAACGTGATCGAATAGAACGGGTGATAATCCCTACCCTTCCCGTTTCTTATTTTTCTGCTCATACATCAACCGTTCTCCCTGAAGGAGAAGTTCATCAATAGAGGTAGCATTCCCTGGATCATAGTGCGCTATTCCGCAGCTTATGGACAGTTTGTACGGCCTCTCCCCTTTCGTATTGTGATTCTCGATCTTTTCCTGCAGACGGGTTTCGATTCCCGAACTATCGTTGTTCGCACCCTCCACAGGAATGACCACAAATTCATCTCCGCCAATGCGCGCAATGATATCGGATTCCCTGTACGTGGACCTGAAAATATTGGCCGTATCCCTTATTGCAAGATCACCCTCCTTGTGCCCGAATGTGTCATTGATCTCCTTGAGCCTGTCCATATCCGCGTAGAGCATGTAAAGTGCCTTCTTCTGCCGTCGCGCCAGCTTTAACAAAGGCTCGACCAGGGCCAAGAAACCTCGCCGGTTGTAGAGGCCGGTGAGCTCATCGGTGAGGGTCAGCGCACGTAATCTCTCCTCCAGCTGTTTGATCCCGGTAATGTCCTTTGAAACAACCGTGACCGCCACGATTTTCCCGTCTTTATCTGTTACAGGGCTGAGTGTACGGAGAAAGTACCTGCCGTCCACGCGATTCAGATGCTCTTGCTGTATCGAGCTACCTGTTTCGAATACCCTATTCACAAGCTCGACCATTTTCTTGTTCTGTTCAGGAGAATGGAACTTTTGGTAAGGTTGTCCCAGTGCCACCTCCTTTAAAACATTCATCCGTTCCAGATGCCTTTTATTCATGAACAGGTATCGGTACTCCCTGTCAACCAGATAGATGGAATCCTCAGTGGATTCCACTAAAGAACGATATTTTTCTTCGCTCGATTTCAAGGCGTCCTCAGAGCACATTCGTTCCTCACGGGCGCGGAGCGCCTGGATTCCGAACGCAAGGTTATCTGCCAGTTCGGTCAGGAGCTTCACTTCCTCCTCATCAAATGCATCAGCTTCCGCTGCATATATGGTAATGGCGCCTAGGGTTGTGGAATTTCCTCTGAGGGGTAAGCCAATTGCAGAGGAGTACCCCCGTTTCCCGGCATCTTCACTCCAGGGGGCAAAACGGGGATCGCTAGGGATGTTCTGGCAGATATACGGCTCACCACTCCTTATTGCGGTGCCGGTGGGTCCCCGCCCCAGTTCAGAGTCGTCCCATGTGATCTTCACCTTCTTAAAATACCCCACCTCGTATCCTGCCTGTGCTACAGACTTTACGGTCTTGAATGAATCATACTCGCGGTAGCCGACCCAGCAGAGGCGGTATCCCCCCTCTTCTATGATAATCTTGCATATTTCATCCAAGAGTTCTGCCTCATTGGAGGAGTGCACCAGTACCTCATTGCACCGGCTGAGAGCCCTGAGCGTCCGATTGGCCTTGCTCAATCTCTCCTCAGTCCTCATGAGATCATTCTTCGTGCCTTCCAGCTGAACGATCCGCTGGCGCAGGTCCTTCAGTTCATCAATCAGCTCTTCTTTTGTCCTGTCCCGGTCATCCATAGCAATTTCCGCTGTTCAGTTTATTACTAAGTCAAAGAATATTCAAGAAAAAAACATTGTGTCTTAATGCCGGAAAGATAATCTGTTCCTCCAATGCACTACGACCTCCTCTTATCCAAACAGGGGGTGCCGCCCGCTATTTTCTCTCTGTAACAGGTTCATAGGTGCAGCCCATAAGTCCGCAGTAATTGCCGACATATTCGGTTGAGGGTCTGTAGAGCATGGGCTTTTCCTGGGCCTCTGCAAATTTCTCTTCTATGATATGGGCGCACCATCCCGCAATCCTCGACATGGCAAAAATGGGAGTAAACAGGTCACTCGGTATTCCCATCATATGGTAGACCGGGGCGCTGTAGAAATCCACATTCGGTTTAATGGTCGGCTTCCCCCTCTTTTCGAATTCCTTCACCGATGCCTCTTCTATCTCTGCTGATAATCGTGACCATTTCTCCTCCCCAAGCTTCTTGCCCAGCCGTTTTGACATCTCTTTCAGAAACGCTGCCCTGGGATCTGTGGTTTTGTATACCGCATGGCCCATCCCCATTATCCTCCTGCCCTGATCCAGCTGCGTCTTCACCCAGCCGGGTATATCCCTTTCGGATTCCAGTTCTCTGAGCATTTTCATCACCTCGGCGTTGGCGCCGCCATGCAAACTCCCAGAAAGGGCTCCAGCACCCGCGGCAACCCCTGCATACATATGCGCCCTGGTGGATACTACCTCGCGACAGGCAAAGGTGGAGGCATTAAATGTGTGGTCTGCATGGAGGATGAGGCAGGTATCAAGGTCATGCACCATTTCTTCGTCAGGCTTTGTTCCATTGAGCTGCCACAGGAAATGGGCGGCATGTGGCAGATGGTCATCCACGGGGAGCGGTTCGAGACCATTTCGTATCCTGTGCCAGCCGGCAATCACCTGGGGCAGACGGGCTATGAGCCTGATGGCCTTCCTCACATTCGCTTCCCTTGTCTCTTCCAAAAGGTCTGGGTCTGCCATGGCGAGAAGGGGTATGGCGGCCTGGAGCACGTCCATGGGTTGAGACTGTTTCGGCCATTTTTTGAAACTCTCATAGATGAACCCGGGGAGCTTCCTCGCTTCCATAATTTGTCTGCTGAAGGAATCCAGTTCCTTTCCGCCTGGCAATGTCCCGTGCAAAAGGAGATAGGCGGTCTCCACGAATGAAGATTCCCTAGCCATCTCCTCAATGCGAAAACCGCGATAAATCAGTATGCCCTGCTCTCCGTCGATAAAGCTGATCTTTGTGTCCGCCACTTTTACTCCCCTTAGGCCGATATTTTTTACCGAGACCGTTTCGCTCATTTTTTTTGCAGTTCCTTTCTCACAAAATTGAGAGTCCCCCCCGCAAGGAGGTGCTTCCTCTGGCGGTCCGAGACATCCAGAATAGTGATGACCGACTTTCCCTCAATCTCCACAAGGACCTCCCGGTCTCCCCGTTCTACGCATTCTCGCACATCAGGAAATTTTACCCTGGACCCTTTGCGGAAATAATCATAGTCATTCGGCTCCTTAAATATGAGGGGAAGGATGCCGAAGTTACAGAGATTGGCTTTGTGAATTCGTGCAAAACTCTTCACGATTTTGGCCCGGACACCCAGGAAGCGGGGAGCAAGGGCAGCGTGCTCCCGGCTCGATCCCTGGCCGTAGTTTTCACCCCCTATGACCACCACAGTGCCCTTTTTCCTGCACTCCTCTGCAAAATCAGGGGCGATTTGCGAATAGATATATTCACTTATGGCCTCGATATTGGAGCGCAGGGGCAGGATCTTACTCCCTGCGGGCATGATGGTATCGGTGGAGATATTGTCTCCCACTCTGAGCACCACCTCTGCCTCCAGTGTGTCGGGGAGTGGCCCAAATTCAGGGAGGGGCTTGATATTCGGTCCCCTTACCACAACAGTGTTCCGCAGCTCATCTGAGGGGAATATGAGGGAAGATTCGTCTGTGAGGTATTTGTCGGGTTCCTTAATACGGGGATAATCCATCTCCTTTGACAGGTCCCTCGGATCAGTGATGACCCCCTTAAGGGCCGCGGCAGCAATGGTTTCGGGAGAACAGAGATATATCTTATCATCCTTTGTGCCCGAACGTCCCGGGAAATTCCGTGGCATGGTACGAAGACTCACCTGCCCTGTACCCGGGGCCTGCCCCATACCGATGCACCCAAGGCAGCCAGGCTCGTGTATCCGCGCACCTGCTCCAAGGAGGGATATCACCCCCCCGTGATGTGCCACATTTTCAAGAACCTGCCTGCTTCCCGGATTTACATTAAATTCCGTCCCAGGGTCGCAGCGCCGTCCTTCCATGATTCTTGCCACCACCATAAGGTCACGGAAAGAGGAATTGACACTGCTCCCCACGATAACCTGATCCACCCTGATCCCCGCCACTTCCCTAACCCTCGCCACATTCCCGGGTGAGGAAGGGCATGCAATAAGGGGTTCGAGGGATGACAGGTCGATCTCGTCGTGCTCGTCATACTCAGCACCCTCATCAGGAGCCAGTTCTCTCCAGATATTCCCGCGCCCCTGGGCCTCAAGATAGGTTTTGGTATTCTCATCCGAGGGGAATAGGGTACTGGTAGCACCCAGCTCTGTTCCCATATTGCCGATGGTCTCCCTGTCTGTGGCAGAGAGATTTTTCACTCCGGGCCCGTAATACTCGATGACCTTTCCCACGCACCCTTTGACGTCATACCGCCCCAGCATCTCAAGGATAACGTCTTTTGCGCTCACCCAGTCCGGAAATCTTCCTGTGAGTCTTACACCCAGGACCCTAGGACAGGGAAGATAATAAGGAAAGCCTGCCATGGCCAGCGCCACGTCCAGTCCTCCTGCGCCAATGCCAAGCATCGAAACGCCTGCTGCGCCGGGAGTATGGCTGTCTGCTCCAAGAAGGGTTTTGCCCGGGACACCGAAACGCTCCATATGTACCTGATGGGATACCCCGTTGCCCGGACGGCTGAAAATGATTCCGTAGCGTGCAGAGGCAGTCTGGAGGAACCGGTGGTCATCGGCATTCTTGCTATCAGTCTGGAGAAGGTTGTGGTCCACATACTGTGCGGCAAGCTCTGTTTTCACTTTGTCGATTCCCAGGGTCTCGAATTCCAGGAGGGCCATAGTCCCCGTGGCATCCTGAAGCAGGGTGTGATCAATCCTGATCCCAATCTCGGTGCCTGCGACAAGCAGGCCCTCCACGAGATGGGACTCCAAAATCTTATAGGTGAGATTCTTCGGCATACCTTATTCTATAGGTACCTTTTTTTCCTTCTTTTTCGCCTCCTCTGTCTTGGGGACCCTAATCTGGAGTATCCCCCCTGTAAACTGTGCCTTTGCCTTATCTGTCTGGACCTCAGCAGGGAGACTGAACACCCGGGTAAAGGAGCCGTAGGAGCGCTCCATCCGATAGTAGTTCTTTTTTTCGACCTTTTCCTCCTTCTTCTTTTCCCCTGAAATGGTGACACTATTTTCGGTGAGCTTTACATCAATATCCTCTTTCTTCATCCCGGGCAGCTCTGCCTTCACCACCACATCGTCTCCCTCCTCAAAGATATCCACTATGGGAGAAAGCTCTTCCATCTCAGGCATCCTCAACCTTGGAAGCCATGAAGGACCAAGGGAAAAGGGCCTCCTGAACAATTCCCCGATCCGATGCTCCATCTCCTCAAAGGGAGAAAAGGTCTTCCCCGGTTCAATCCTGACCAGTTCCTTTGACTGCTTTGATTCCTTCTTCGTCATGCCACACCTCCGTAAGTAAAGACACCTTCATTCAAACGTATCCCATATAGTTATTCTATTTCGTCTCAGGAAAATGTCAATCGCCCAATCACACTTCCAGGAAAGAGAATCGTTTCTTAGGAAAAGACATGGGACAATAAATCTTTTAAAAGCCACACACATGAAATAATGTGTGCTTGCGATGCGCCCATTCAGTTTGATACACTCTATCATGAACCGTCTCAGCTGGCAGGCAGCACTTGGGATTGCGTTGATTGCCTTATCCGCAGTTCTCTATTTTATAGAAATTGAGGTCTTTCATTCCTCCCGGGATACTTTCTTTTATTTTTTTCAGGATATCGCCTTTGTCCCTATTCAGGTCCTTCTCGTTACCCTGATCATAAACCGTTTGCTGACAGTGAGGGAAAAACGCTCCCGCCTGGAAAAACTGAACATGGTCATAGGCGCCTTCTTCAGTGAAGTGGGGACTAAGCTCCTTACCTATTTTTCGGATTGCGACCCGAACCTTAAGAACACCAGAAAGGATCTCATCGTCACCAACAATTGGTCTCATAAAGAATTTGTAAGGATGAAAGGCCGTATGAAGCATTACGACTATGGGGTCGAGATTCAGAAGGTCGACCTTGTGTACCTGCGCACTTTTTTCCTTGAAAAAAGGGAATTCCTCCTGAGGCTCCTTGAAAATCCAAACCTTCTC
>DATKOU010000136.1:0-4378 GCA_035524455.1 Thermodesulfovibrionales bacterium
CATACGGGCTCGTCGAAACCCAATTCAGAAGATATTTCCACGAGGCAGAACGTCGCAAAGGCATTACCGGTGAAATCCTTCTCCAGCTCCTTGAATGCCGTCTTGACAATGTAGTGTACAGGATGGGGTTTTCTGCAAACAGAAGGCAGGCGCGACAATTGATCACTCACGGACATTTTAAGGTAAACGGGAAGTCTGTGAGCATACCCTCCTATAGCACACGGGCGGGTGACGTGGTCGAGGTCAGGGAGTCGAGCAGGGATATAGAGTCAATTCAAGAAAATCTGGACAAGGCCGCGCATCGCGGGCTTGCCAGCTGGCTCGAGATAGATGCGGCTAACTTTAAGGGCAAGATTGTGCATGTTCCGTCCAGGGAGGAGATACAGCTTCCTGTGCAGGAACAGCTTATCGTTGAATTATATTCCAAATAGAACCAGGTTAAAATTTAAGGCATAGGAGGCCTTATATGGATTTAAGAAAAAAAGGCTTTCAATTACCCGATAAGATTCGGTTTGATGAAGAGACATTGACCGATACCTACGGGAAACTCATCGCAGAACCTTTTGAAAGGGGTTATGGCCCGACGTTGGGGAATTCCCTCAGGAGGGTCTTGATTTCGTCTCTGGAAGGTGCTGCGGTCATTGCGGTGAAGATAAGGGGCGCACTCCACGAGTTTTCCCATATCACAGGGGTGAAGGAAGATGTTATGGATATTATCCTTAACATAAAGAAGCTGAGATTCAAGATGTATTCGGACAACAAGAAGATCGCTACCATTAAGGTGAGCGGTCCAAAAGAAGCAAAGGGCGGGGACTTGCATGTGGACTCAGCTATTGAGGTGCTTAATCCCGAACAGGTAATCGCCACGCTGGATAAGGGGGTATCCTTTGAGGCTGAGATGTACATCAGAAAAGGAAAGGGATATGTAGCCTCGGAGTTGAACAAGGAAGCGGATCTCCCAGTGGATATGCTTGCCATAGACTCGGTGTTCAGTCCTGTCAAGAAGGTGAACTTCTCTGTTGAGAAGGCAAGGGTGGGAAGGGCCACGGATTATGACAGGCTGGTAATGGAGATATGGACAGACGGGAGCATCACGCCCCAACACGCAGTTTCACAGGCAGCATCCATAATCATAGATTACATGGACCTCTTTATATCCGAAGAAGAGGGAACGGGCGCGGAGTACGAAGAGAGTACGGCCATGGCATCCGTTTCGGGCAGCGCCTCCTTTAATGAGAATCTCTTGAAGAATGTGGATGAACTCGAGCTCTCGGTGAGGGCTTCCAACTGCCTGAAGAATGCGAATATCAAGACCATCTCCGAACTGGTGCAGAAGTCAGAGTACGAGATGCTAAAGACAAAGAATTTTGGTCGAAAGTCTTTGAATGAGATAAAGGAGATACTCCATTCCATGGGGTTGCACCTCGGTATGAGAATTGACACGGATGCAGTTAAGTAATGGTAGGGGGATGAAAGGGTATGCGTCATAGAGTTTCCGGGAAACTATTTGGTCGAACTGCGAATCAGAGAAAGGCCCTTCTGAGAGGGCTTATGGCATCGTTATTCGAGCATCAGAGGATAGAGACAACACTGGCCAAGGCCAAGGAAGTGAAAAAACTGGCAGAAAGAATCATTACCCTGGGCATAAAAGGAGACCTCCATTCAAAACGGGTGGCCCTTTCCCATGTGCCTAGCAGGAGTTCCATTGCCAAACTCTTCAATGAGATCGCCCCAAGATTTTCGGGGAGGAACGGGGGATACCTAAGGCTTGTCCAGACAAGAAACAGAGTGAACGATGCTGCCCCGATGGCTGTCCTTGAGTTTGTAGATTATGAAGAGGTAAGAAAGGCAACGGAAGGGAAAAAAGCCGAGACTAAGAAGACAAAGGAAAAGAAAGTGGAACCCAAGGGCAATGAGTGATTTGCTTTTAGTGGTTATTGTTCTCGTCGTGTGGCTTGTTCTCCAGCTCGTGGTGTTCCCTAAGCTTGGGATCTCCACCTGAGGGGTGAATCCCAAGGGGTCAGGGACCTCCAAAAAGAAATGTTGAGATAACCAAATAGCACAAAAGAATATCTGGGGACGCAGGCTTCAGCCTGCGTTTTTTGTTATGATGGGAACGCCCTCCCGGCATAAAGATTGTGTTTACGACCTGTATCTTTTCCTTCTTCATGCGTTGGGAAATAAATGAAAAGTTATTTCAGCGTCTTCATCCTCTCTATCTCCTGCCTGATAGCCTGTGCGTTGGGTAAATTCGGATTAAGACTAAGACCCTTTTCAAGCTCGCTCACTGCGGCCTTGTACTCCTTCTTATCAGAGAGGACAACCCCCATATTTATATGGGCATATACGTGGTTCGGATTTATTTCTATGGCCTTTTTGTATTCCTTGATGGCGAGATCGGGTTTCCCGGAATTTCTCAAGCATGTGCCCATGTCCACACGAACATCCACATTCTTCGGGTCAAGTTCAAGGGCCTTTGCGTACGCGTCTACGGCCTCGTTGAATCTTGCCGAGTCCATCATTATGTTTCCAAGCTGTAGCCACGCATTCAGATTCTTCGGGTCCTTGGAGAGCACATCTCTAAGGAGTTTCTCTTCTTCTAATGTCTTGCCAGGCAGAGACTGGATCGGACCATCGGGGAGCGAAGCCTGCGGCTTTGCTCCTTCCTTCTGTTTGCATGCGAACACTACAAAAGCCAGTAATAGAATAGCCACTATTTTCTTCATCTCTTCACCTCTCCATAATTTGCCCTATTGTAACAAAACTTTGGGGCAATTGATAAGGGGCAAAAGCCGGTTACGTATAATGAGACATCTCACAGAGATTTCACCACGAGCACTGCGCAGCCGGCGTTTCCAATGACCTTCTCGGTTGAGCTTCCCATGAGGAACTTCTTCAGTCCGGTTTTTCCGTAGGTTCCCATAACTATCAGGTCAACGCCCCTGCCGCATGCCGTCTCGACGATTGCAGTGAACGACCCCCCCATAGGGGTGACCGCTTCAGCAGAAACCCCTTCCTTCTGCGCCAGTTCGACAGCCATGTTCGCGTGGGCCGTTGCCTCCGCCCTTTCACCTTCGTCGTGCATGGCGGAGAGAGCGATAAGACTGCTCCCACAGCGTTTCGCAATGGCGATCGCTTCCGTTACGGCTGCATTCGCATGGACCGAACCGTCTGTGGCGACGAGGATATTCCGGTATTCGATCTTCGCCGCCCTCGGGACAACCAAAACCTTGCAGGAGGCATTCCCTATAACTTTTGCGGCAACTTGACCCATGAGAACCTTCATCAGTCCTGTGCGGCCATGCCTGCCGATTACTATCATGTCCACGTTCTTTTTGCTTGCCTCGCTTACTATCGTCTGTGAAGGATCGTCTGCTTGGCGGAGGATAATCTCGCAACCAAGGCCTTCTCGTGACGCTCTTTCCTTAACAGATTCAAGATAGGCCAATGCCTCCGCCTCCTCTTTTTGAAAAACATTAGAACCGATCGTCTCATACTCAGGATTCGATTCAAGCACCGATATCGCGAAAAGCCTGCTCGAGCACTTCTTTGCGAAGGTTATCGCCTCCCTTACGGCTCCTTCACTGAATTCAGAACGGTCCGTTGCTACCAGCAGCTTCTCAAGTTTTCCCACTGGACAAAATTCTGCAGGACCCATGATAATTTCTCCTTCCATCATCAATTTGCCTAATCCGAGGCATCAGGATTAAGGTTATGAGATAACTCCCTTTACTCAGATTGTACCGTAAAATTGTTGAAAAAGACATGCGAATCAGCCTTTGACCAGAGTCCGATTCTTCCGTCTATAGTATCGTCATAAGTATAATCGATGTATTTCTTGTCATCGAGATACCCCTCAATCTTCTTTTTCTTGATCACCACTTTTAGTGTGTGCCATTCTCTTTCGGGCGGAGGGACATCTTGTGCCCATTGCAAAGGTGAACGTTTCCCATTTTCGAACTTAAAAAGCCCGAGATTATTTTCCAGGGCATTGGCCCTCATAGCAAGATACTCACCGCTCTGTCTGATATTGAATTCAATTCCGGCTGCCTGGTCTCCTTTCCCACTGATTGCTTTAAAGGATACTGTCAGCGTTCCATTTTTGAAGTTTTGAAATTCCTTGCACACAGTGAGAGGATAATCTTTCAATGCTTCGATGCCTTTGAGAAATTCGGCGGACTTCTCGCCGTACAGATCTCTTGCATAGCCATCAGCGCCTGCTGATAACCCCGGCACTCTTTCTTTGCCATCGACGGCATATACAAGGTTAGAGCCATCCTTATCGATGCGCCAGTCGCCAACCAGAGCGCTAAATGCCTTTGATTCAGCCCTAGGTGTTTCACTAGTAAAGTCAAACTTCTTACTCTCAAGTGCAACT
>DATKOU010000137.1:0-4242 GCA_035524455.1 Thermodesulfovibrionales bacterium
GACAGCATTTCCCTTACAGCGGACAGCCTCCTTAAAGATATTGGGAGCCTCTTCAACGACAAGAACAAAAAGGAGCTAGGAAATATCCTCCAGAATACGAATTCTGCCATCGTCTCGGGTTCAACAAATATCGATAATGTCCTCCAAAGCCTCAACAGGACAGCCGAAGAACTCAGGGACGTCCTCCAGGAGGTAAAAAACAAGCCATGGACCGTAGTCTACAAGGAAGAAAGGAGAAGGGAGGAGTGAAATGCTGAAGCGAATGACCATGTTCTTGCTTATCGCGGTGTTCACGGTGTGTGCGGCATGCAGCATGCCCGAGACCCAGATCTACAGTCTACACCTGCCTACACCAAAGAATTCGCCGAACAAGAACACGAATGCCTCCATTGCCATACTGATACATTCTCCCAAATACCTCGCCCAGCCTTACATTGCCTACAGGAAGTCCCCTTACGAGCTTCTCATATCAAGATACTCAAAATGGGAATCTTCTCCTGAAGAGATAGTGAGCCATGCCATGAAGGATGCCCTCTCCGCAACCGGCTTCTTTAAAGAGATAAGGACATCCTATGTGGTACCAGCAGGTTTTTACTCCCTTACCATACAGCTCAAGCGGTTCGAAAGGATAGACGAGGGGGATGATTCCTTCGGCGAACTCTCCTTTGAGGCAAACCTCAGTTCGCCTAACGGCAAAGACGTCTACCAGGGGAGCGTCAGCAAAAGGATAAAACTGGAAGGCCGGAGCTTTGCGAGTTTGGCAAAGGGATTGAGCACCAGCCTTGCAGAGGGAATAACGGAGATCAGCGGGAACGTAAAGAGATCCCTCAGACAATAATCGCCTTTTCTGACCGGACCGACAACCTCAAAGGGACGATGGGCCGGGCCTCTTAAGGAAAACATCAATCTCCCCATTGCCATCCTCTCTTCATTTCAAAAGGGTTTTCTCTCAGCTGTACCAAGAGATATTTACTGATTGCAGCAGCAAGAGAACGCTCCCTTTCATCGCTTTTCAAAAAGAAAGAGAGCGAAGAGTATGCAGGACAAAAAAGACATGGCCGCGCCGTAATAGAACAAGGCCTGGGGGGCAATATGCTGCCATAGGGAGCCTCCGACAATCCCGGAAGGAAGGGCAGCGAGTCCGATGACGGTATGATAAACACCGTAACTCGTCGCCTTTATCTCGGGCTTTATAATGGTCGCCACATAGGCCCTCTGCACTCCTTCATTCATGGCGACAAACAACCCATAGGCCCCAAAAAGAAGCCAGGCGTGGAGAGGGCTCGTAGACAACGCAAAACCCACAAATACGAGCGAAAAGAGGACATAGCTCGCGAGAATGACTTTCCGTTTGCCTACCCTGTCAGCCAGTATTCCTGCAGGAGTCGAGAGGGCAGCCGACACCGCATTAAAGGAGAGATAGAGGAGAGGTATTGTCCCAGCCTTGACACCAAGATCCTGCGCTCTCAACACAAGAAATGCGTCCGACGTCTTACCCAGGGTGAAAATAGCCACAATCACCAGAAAAAGTTTAAACCTTCTGTCAAATCCCCTCATGCTGATACGGGGAGGCTCGTCTCCCCTGGAGCCTTTTACGTCCTTCACAAAAAAGGCGATGGTGAGAACAGCGAAGAGACCAGGGATAATCGAGAGCCAGAAGACTGTCTGGATACTGTCGTGAAAAATAGCCATAAGGACAAAGGCAAACCCAGGGCCGATCACCGCGCCCACCGTGTCCATGGAGCGGTGAAAGCCAAATGCCTTTCCTAAGATCTCTCTTCCTGTGGAGTCCGCAATGATGGCATCCCGCGGAGCGGTGCGTACCCCCTTGCCAAAGCGGTCCGTAAACCTGTAAATAAGGACATGCACCCAGGATCCTGCGGTGGCAAGGATAGGCCTGCTGAACACAGATATCCCGTATCCCCAAAATATAAGGGCCTTACGTTTACCCACCCTGTCCGAGAGCCAGCCGGAGAAGACCTTGAGGATACTTGCGGTGCTCTCTGCAATCCCCTCAATGACCCCGATGGATGTCTTGGATGCATGGAGGACATTGCTCAGGTAAAGTGGGATAAGGGGGTAGATCATTTCAGAACTCACGTCCATAAACAGGCTGACTATTCCGAGGACAAAGACATTCCTTGGGAAACCGAGGATCTCCTTCATGGTGTGATATTATAAACCATGATAGAGATCGATGGAAGTTTTGGAGAGGGAGGCGGACAGATACTCAGAACCGCCCTCAGTTTTTCCTGCCTCTTTCACAAGCCCTTCAGGATATTCAATATCAGGAGGAGCCGTAAAAAACCTGGTCTCATGCCCCAGCACCTTACAGGGGTCAGGGCAGCACAGCTCCTCTCCCGTGCAAAAGTGCAGGGTGACCGCGCAGGCTCGGTCGAACTCTCCTTCTCCCCCGGAGAGGTGAAGGGAGGAAGTTTTTTCTTTGACATCGGCACAGCCGGCTCGACAATGCTCGTTCTCCAGACCCTTATCCCTGCCTTAATTTTTTCAGGAGAAAAGACCATCCTCACCCTTGCGGGCGGCACACATGTTCCCTTCAGCCCTTCGTTCCATTATGTAAGAGACGTGTTTCTTCCTTTTTTGAAAAAAGCAGGAATAGAGATAGCCCTCTCTGTCGAATCCTACGGGTTCTATCCAAAAGGCGGGGGCAGAATACGTGTTGAATTGTTTCCAACGAAGGAGGTGATGCCTTTACACATTACGGAAAGGGGGAAGATGCTCAGGGTGAAGGGAATATCCGGTGTAGCAAATCTCCCTTCATCCATCGCCGAAAGGCAGAGGAATGCGGCACTTGGAAAACTCCTCCCCCATAACACTGATTGCGGATATCAGACGGACATTGAACTGCTGGAAGTACCCTCACCGGGGCAGGGGACGTTCATTTTCCTGAAGGCAGAGAGTGAACACTCCATCGCGGGGTTTACCACCCTTGGTGAAAGGGGCAAGAGGGCCGAAGCAGTGGGGGAAGAGGCTGCGACGGAACTCCTTGAATACCTCAGGACAGATGCAGCCCTTGGTCCCCATCTGGCAGACCAGATAGTGCCCTACCTCTCCCTTTGCAAAGAACAATCCATATTCACCACATGCCGCATCACCCACCACCTGCTCACAAACCTACGGGTAATCGGTCTGTTCCATGAATTTCAGTACTCTATCAAAGGCGAAATCGGAATGCCCGGGACCGTGAGAATCAATTAACCCGGCAGTCCTCGCGCAAATTACTTCTCCACAATCTTGACCTTCATCTCTACCCGTTCATTGGGGTTGTCTCTCGGGTCACGGGGCTGGCTCACAATCTTGTCAGCCACATCCATGCCTGAGACCACCTCACCAAATACCGTATACTGTTTGTTCAGGAAAGGCGCATCCGCAACGCAGATGAAGAACTGCGAGCCCGCGCTGTCAGGATTTGCTGCCCTCGCCATGGACAGCGTTCCCCTCTTGTGGGGCTTGTCATTGAACTCGGCCTTGACGGTATATCCCGGCCCGCCCATACCGTGTTTTGACTTATCCGGATTCTTCGTGTTCGGATCTCCCCCCTGAATCATGAACCCAGGGATTACGCGGTGGAAGGTGGTGCCGTCATAGAATCCCTTCTTCGCAAGCTCGATGAAGTTGTTCACATGGTTTGGAGCAACCTCGGGAAAGAACTTCAGCTCAATTGTACCAAGCTTTGTCTCGATCACCGCCTTTGTCTCTGCCATCTTCTTGATCTCCTCTGCTGTAAATTTTTTTTCTTTCACCTCTGCGTATCCAAAAACTACCGCACCCAAGATAATCATTACCGCAAGGCTTATGCCGACAATTTTCATGTCTCCTCCGCAAAGAACATTTTTTTATTGTGTATTATAACAAAATTATTTTTTTGTTATTCTCTCCGCCACCTTTAAAAAAGCACTGCCGTCGAATTATAATAGTATCTCTGTCAGTAAGGTGTGTGCACTGAATTATGAAAAAGAAAAACGTGTGTATAGGGATAGCTTGTCTTTTTGTCTTCTGCGCTTCCATGGTGAGCGGGACATCTCTTGATGCCAAAACACCTGAGAGCGTGGAGAGCCAGAAAAAAGCAGTGGTAGCAGTCTCTGTGGATGACAGGTATGGAAGGCGCATTGTCTCGGGAAGCGGTTTCATTGTGGACCGGGAGGGGGTGGTCGCCACCAGCTGTAACCTCATCACTAAGTTCCTCGAATCACAGGAAAACACCATGGCAGTGGAATTGGC
>DATKOU010000138.1:0-4589 GCA_035524455.1 Thermodesulfovibrionales bacterium
TATGTCCTCCTTTATTTTGACTTCACCCCATATAAAGCACCTTCCATGCCAGATTGAAACATATTGAAATAAAAGAGTATTAAAACTAAACCTTTTGCAGAATTGAGAAAATTATGCCTTTCTTTTGCAAATGTGCAAAAAAAGAACTCTTCTTACCAGAGATTGAGGATTGTGGGAGTTGAAACGGATGAGCCTTTTACTGAATGAGCAGGAAGACAAAGAAGACCTGCATCCTTATTGATGAGAAATCGGGAAAGTCAAACCGCGAAGCAACTACATTTGATATTGAGTTTGTTCAGACTAGTATACGAACTTCTTAGGCTCTTTGAACTTGTGGCAGCGGGTGCAGAGGGTTTTCGCCTGAGCGGTGCCCACTATCCAGGTATGGGCCTTGTGACAGTTAAGACACTCCATGCCCTTCTTCATGTGGAGGTTGTGCTGGCCTACTTTTGTTTCATTGGTATGGCACTCTCCCAAACAGTCCGCTGATTTGAGTTTGATTTTTCCATGGGGCTTATGGCACTGATGGCACTGAAAGCCTGCCATGGGTCCTCTGAGAGGCACCCTATGGCATCCGAGGCACTTCTCCCTCGAGACCATGCTGGATGACTTCTCGGCAAAGGAGTGGCACTTCAGGCAGGAAAAGGCCTCCATCCCGATACCATGGACCCCTTTATCCTTGTGGCAGTTCCGGCACGCGTTCTCATCAGGGTTAAAGGAGTGGAGGCTGCTGCCGTGGCACACCTTGCATTCCATATCGAGGGCAAATACATGTTTCGCATGGCCGTGGGATTTCTTCATGGTGACAGAACCCTGCGAAACCTCGCTCAGATGGCAATTCCTGCACTCGACCCAGGGTTTCTTTCTCCCATGGGTTTGCGAAAACTCTCCCTTGCCTTTAACCACATACGAAACGAGGAGCTGATTCTGTTCTATCAGGGTGAGGTGGTGGCACTTCTGGCAGACGATGTCCCTGTGCTTTCCCCTCTGCCATTCGTAGAAAGCCTCCTTCATCATGTGGCATGACATGCAGAACTCGGGGTCTTCCTGTGTATGTTTGTAATATTTATACCCCACCACGATCCCGAGAACACAAATGACGGAGATTAAGGCAAGGACAAACCCCTTGAGGTGCTCCAGGAGGTCTTCCATTAGCTTTCCGAATTTATTGTGGAACCTTCTCTTCATTACTTAAAGAAGGCGACGAACCCTACGCCCCCTTTTTATTGAGCAGTTTCCCTGCAATGACCGAAATGGCGACAACTCCCATGATTACACTGATTCCCTGAGAGACAGAAATTCCGCCAAAGAGGTATCCCCGGGCCTCATCGCCCCTGAAAAACTCCACGACAAATCTCAGTAAGGAATAAAGCAAAATGTAGGTCCAGAACAACTGCCCCTTAAAGGACTGATATCTCCTGAGGGTAATGAGGATGAGGAAATTGAGCAATTCTCCTGCGGATTCATACAACTGGGTCGGGTGGAGGGGGATTCCGGTGGTTGCGAGGCATTCAGGGTCGTGAAATGTCACTGCCCAGGGAAGTTCAGAAAGCCTGCCGTAGCAGCACCCTGCGGCAAAGCAGCCAATCCTCCCCACTGCGTGGCCAATGGCGAGAGAAGGTGCAAAGATATCGGTGATGCGCCACGCATCCAGGTTATGTTTCCTTATGTACCAGAGTGCCGAGGGTATGGCCAGGATGAGGCCGCCGTAAAATACAAGACCCCCTTCCCATATCTTGAAAATGTCCAGGGGATGTTTGAGATAGTGCCCGGCATTCACTGCTACAAACAAAAGCCGAGACCCTATGATTGCAGCAACAAGGACATAAAAGCCGATGTCAATGATTCTTTCCTGAGGGATCCCCTCCTTTTTTGCCTGCTTCACTGCAAGGGCAAGACCCAGCAAGAACCCTGCTGCAACCAATACGCCGTAAGTATGGATAGTGAGCGGACCGAAGCGGACCAGTACGGGATGCATTAAAACTTTTCCTTCTGTTTTAGATGGATGAACGAGCCCACCACCATCACCACCAGTCCGACGGTAAGGGCCGAATCAGCAACATTAAATGCAGGCCAGTGAAATCTGCCCACAAACACATCCACAAAGTCGGTCACACTTCCCATGGTGATTCTGTCTATCATGTTCCCTATGGCTCCTCCCAGGATGAGAGCAAGACCAAACCGCTCCTCCTTGCCCCTTACCAGCAGGACTATGACCACCATGGCCGCAATAAGGGAAATCGCGATGAACGGAATGTTACCAAACCCTTTGAAGAGTCCGAACGCAGCGCCCTCGTTCCTTACGCTTACCAGATGGAGGAAGGGAGATACCTTTATGGTGTCGAAGGGACCTATAAAGCTTCTTGCAAGGAGTTTTGTAATCTGGTCCAGGAGCACCACCAGAATGGCGATGAGAAAGTAGAGAGGGCTTTTCATTTCAAGGTATTATAACACCTATCGCAGAGCTCAGGTGCGTCATGGAATGCGCCCACCATATCACTCCAGTTCCAGCACCTCTCGCATTTTTTCCCCGATGCTCTCTGGATAAGTACGGAAAATTTCGGTACGGAGTTTTCGTAAACCTCGCGTTCCGGGGCAGTACCCTTTTCTATTTCCACATCAGAAACAATGAAGAGTGTGGGGAGAATGTCCCGGTAGGTGGTGAGAAGGGAATACTCCTCATCCCCGGTGAAGAGGACCACCTTTGCCTCAAGGGAGTTTCCGATGAAGCGTTCCTGCCGCTTCATCTCCAATGCTTTGTTTACCCCGTCCCTGACTGCCCTGAGCCTTTCCCAGCGCTCTTCCAGTTCAGGCTCAAGAAAGGCGTCGTCAACAGCGGGGAAGGGGGAGAGGAAGACGCTATCCGCTCTGTTCTCTTGCATAAAACTCCATATCTCTTCAGCGGTGAAGGAGAGCACGGGCGCCATCAGCCTCGTCATGGTCGACAGTATCTGGGATAACACCCATTGGCCTGCCCTTCTCTCGGGAGAGTCGGACCGGAACGTATAGAGCCGGTCCTTGAGGATATCGAGGTAAAAGGAGCTCATATCCACGATACAGAAATTATGGATGCTGTGGTACACCTGGTGAAATTCAAATTTCTCGTACGCCTCGGTCACCTTTTTCACAAGACCCTGTAGCCGCGACATCGCCCACCTGTCAATCTCCAGCATGTGGCCGGAATAATCCCCACCGTCAAAACCGGAGAGGTTACCCAGTAAAAACCGCGCGGTGTTCCGTATCTTACGGTATGCCTCAACGAGCCTGTCGATGATCTCCTGGGAGATTTTTATGTCGTCCCTATAATCTTCTGCAGATACCCAGAGCCGGACGATCTCAGCACCGTTTTTCTTGATTACATCTTGGGGTGCGACTACGTTTCCCAGGGATTTGGACATTTTTTTCCCCTGTCCGTCCACGACAAAGCCATGGGTGAGGACCGTGCGGTAAGGCGCGGCATTTGTGGTCCCTGCAGAGGCGATGAGGGAGCTCTGGAACCACCCCCGGTGCTGGTCACTCCCTTCAAGGTACATATCCGCAGGCCATGAGAGTCTCCCATCCTTTGCCATGACTGCGGCATGGCTCACTCCGGAGTCGAACCAGACATCCAGGATATCCGTCTCCTTGATGAAAGAAGAACTGCCGCATTTTTTGCACGTATACCCTGGAGGGATGAGTTCGTCAGCTGTTTTGAGAAACCAGATGTCAGAGCCGTGGGACTCAACGAGACGCACGATACGGTCAAGGAGCTCATGGTCCTCCACGAACTCCCCGCATTGGTCGCATTTTAGTAAGGTAATGGGTACGCCCCAGGACCGCTGTCTCGAGACGCACCAGTCGGGCCTGTTGGATACCATTCCGTAAATCCTGTCCTTACCCCATTGGGGGATCCAGTTCACCCTGTTGATCTCTTCAAGGCATCTATATCTCAGTTGCTCTTTCTCCATAGAGATAAACCATTGCTCTGTGGCGCGGAAGATCACCGGTTTCTTGCACCTCCAGCAGTGGGGATAGGAATGGGTGATCTTCTGGACAGCGAGGAGGGCGTTCTTCCCCTTGAGGGTCTCTACAATGGCATCATTCGCCTTGAAGACGAACTGGCCCTCGAACTCGGGGACCGCCTTGGTGAATCTGCCTTTGTCATCCACCGGTGCATAGATATCGAGACCGTATTTGAGGCCTGCCTCGTAGTCATCCTCTCCGTGTCCGGGAGCAATGTGCACTATCCCCGTACCCTCTCCCGCAGTCACAAAATCACCCAGGATCACCTTAGATTGCCTTTTGACAAAAGGGTGTTCTGCGCGCATCCCCTCGAGGGTTCTCCCCTGAACAGAGAGCAGAACATCCCCATGAAAGGGGAGTCTATCCTTAAGTTCACCGGCAATGATGAATACGTCTCCATTGACCAAGAGCGCGGAATATTCATAGTCCGGATTGACTGCGAGGGCAAGGTTTGCAGGAAGTGTCCATGGGGTCGTGGTCCAGATGATAAAGAAAACATTCCTCCCTTTAAGCCTGGGGATGGAATGCTCCACATCCGCGTCAGGGACCCTGAACTTCACATAGACCGACGGGGACTCCTTGTCTGC
>DATKOU010000139.1:0-7801 GCA_035524455.1 Thermodesulfovibrionales bacterium
TAGTATCTCCTGAGAAGTTCATGTTGAGGTTTGCCCCGCCAATCAATACCACCACTGCCTTAGGAGCGCTCGCATTTGATGGCCAATTGATAAAATAATCCATCGTCACCCCAGTTCCGTTGTTAGTCACACGAGTCGTACCCACGCTATAGAAAGTGCATTGATTGGACTTAGTGCGTGTATTAATTGTGCCGTCAGCATTGACAGTACCGGTTGTCGCGCAGACCGAGAGTGCCGTGCTGGAGAAGACTCGAACTGCGGCAACTCCTGTGACCGTGGCACCACCATGATCCGTAGCCTGATAAGTGAAATTGTCAGTTCCGCTTTTGAAAGCAGAACTAGGCGTGTACAGCAACTGGTTACTGACCACAGATGCTGTCCCGTTAATGGGCTGACTCAGTACCTGAAAGCTGAAAGTTTCCCACCTATCAGGATCATCCACCCAGGGAATCAGAGCAGCTGACGTGCCTGCGAATACGGCACGAACGCTGCCTGTTGCAGAAGGGGCATTATTAGTAGAGCCACCGCTCGTATGGCCACAAGCACTTAATAAAATCAAGGAAGCCCCTAAAACAACCGATACTGCATACCTTTTCATGGTGTTACCTCCTTTACGTCTTCAATTTAAAAGCCAAACTCACAGAAGGTTTATCTTTCGAGAACTCCGGTATCATGGCCGCAAAAAAAGACAGCACGGTGAAAGTTTTCATCCATATGTCATCAGATACTTACCCCTTATATAGACGCTGAGACCAAGTGAAAGGTTACACAGGAAGGTGTTCGAGAAGCAGCCATCGAAATATCGAACACTGTCGACACAGTCAGGGCGGAAAGAACCCTGAGATATGCTCACCTTTGACAAACCAAGTGCAAAATTAGTGCATAAAAGAGAGGCTGCAAGCCATGTCTAGCACTTACAACCCCTCTTCTAAGTCTTTGAATCTCTTAGGGTTTATGGCTACGCGCCCTGAGGGATTCGAACCCCCGACCTGCGGATTCGTAGTCCGACGCTCTATCCAGCTGAGCTAAGGGCGCTGCCTCTCTAACCCTTTTTTATTCCTTCTTTTAGGCCAAGACCGTATTTCGGATGTTCAAAGGGATGGATTGCAGGGAACTTGGAGTAAAGCCAGCCCTTGAAAACCTCTTTGTCACCCTCATAGACTTTTACCCTCACCGCCGGATTACCGGGATCATTGGATGCAGAGGTTATGGTACTTCCATCCATCTTGAAACTAGGAAGGAAATCACCCACCGCCACCTTCAGATTCGAATTGGGTATTTTTAGATCACTGTTAAGATTGACCTTAAATTCCTGTTTTTTCTTTGTGGACTTATCCTCCACAATCAATACGACTCCTGACCATTTTCCCTTTACGCTATCCGGGACTATGATCTTCATCTCACCCTTTGGCACCGATATACCACCCTGTCCTGGAGGCATCTGTCCAGGTGGCATTGCTCCGCCTGGGGGCATCTGTCCGGGCGGCATTACTCCGCTTGGGGGCATCTGTCCGGGAGCTTGGGGCACAGGCTGCTGTTCCTTCTTTTTACATGCGGTGAGACCGAGGGAAAACACAAGGGCAATTCCCATACTAACTGCTAAGACTCTTCTCATTTTGAGACCTCCTTTTCGGGTTTAGTTCTTAAAAGTAATTCACACTTCACTACGGAGAGGCAGGGATTCGAACCCTGGGTGGGGTGTTACCCCCACAACCGCTTAGCAGGCGGCTGCCTTCGACCAGCTCGGCCACCTCTCCAGGAACTGGTTATTGTAACACCTTGAATCCGGCTTTGTAAATGAAGCTATGTGCGCTTACGCAGGGTGTTTTGAACGATAATCTTCGATGGCCTTTCTGAGGGCATCGGCACCGAGGTTTGAGCAATGCATCTTCTGCGGGGGAAGACC
The DNA here is from genome assembly GCA_035524455.1 of Thermodesulfovibrionales bacterium. Classification (GTDB taxonomy): domain Bacteria; phylum Nitrospirota; class Thermodesulfovibrionia; order Thermodesulfovibrionales; family UBA9159; genus DASPUA01. Next base: position 1,907 of record DATKOU010000139.1, read on the forward strand.
GCCAAGCTCATTGGCTACAGCCTCCTTGGAAATCGCCAATGCTTCTTCCAGGGTCTTGCCTTTCACCATCTCGGTCACCATACTGCTCACCGCAATAGCTGCCCCGCAACCAAAGGTCTTGAATTTTGCGTCCACAATTTTTCCGTTCTCGACCTTGATCGATATCTTCATCACATCACCACAGGTAGGGTTCCCCTCTGTTCCCACACCATCAGCATCCGAAATTTCTCCCACATTCCTTGGATTGGTAAAGTGATCCATTACTTTTTCGCTATACATGATACCTCCTCCTCTATTTCAATCCTTTCCGTTTTTCTGTGATTCCGGAAACGTGGTATAACATTTGCTCCCCTGTGCGTCTTCTTCCCACCCCTTCGCAAAAGGGGATATCTCCCTTAATCTTTTTATTATAGGCGGAAACTCCGTAAGGAGATACTCTATGTCCTCATCGGTATTTTCCTTGCCAAGGGTAAAGACAATGGAGCCCTGCGCAAGGCTAGAGGGTATGCCCATGGAGAGCAGCACAGGAGAGGCCTTCAGCGCCTTGGAAGAGCATGCAGAGCCGCTCGCCACATACATGCCCTTGGATGCGAGGAGGAGGAGCATGGATTCCCCTTCAATATACTCAACCGCGAAGCTTGCATGGCCGGGCAGCCGGTCTGCAGGATGTCCGGTGAGATAGACATTCTCCACGCCCAGAACGCCGCTGATGAGCCTGTCCCGCAGTCTCTTCACGTGTTCCATTCTCCCCTTCATCTCAGCCTTTGCGAGCTCTGCAGCCTTTCCCATTCCCACTATGGCAGGGACATTCTCTGTGCCTGCCCTCCTACCCCCTTCCTGTATCCCGCCGTATATCAAAGGAACAATCCTCAACCCCTCTCTCACATAAAGGGCACCCGCACCCTTGGGTCCGTAGAACTGGTGAGCCGCCATGCTCAGAAGGTCTACTCCCAGTTCCTTTACGTCAACGGGGATATTCCCAGTTGATGCAACGGCATCTGTATGGAATATCACGCCGTGTTCCCTCGCAATCTTTGCAATCTCCCTGATGGGCTCTATGGTTCCTACTTCACTGCTCGCATGGACCACAGAAAGAAGAACGGTTTCCTTGATGATCGCCTTTTTCACCGCGTCAGGTTCCACCATACCATGCTTGTCCGCAGGGAGGTAGGTGACCGTAAACCCCGACTTCTCCAGGAACCTTGCGGCATTGAGGATTGAGTGGTGCTCCATTCTCGAAACGATCACGTGTTTTCCCTCATTCTGTCTCGCAAGGGCGATCCCCCTCAATGCGAAATTGTTCGCCTCCGCGCCACTGCTGGTGAATATCAGCTCTGAGGGTTTTGAATTGATAAGGGACGAGGTCTGGGCCCTGGCATTCTCAATGGCTTCCCTTGCGTTCATGCCCAACTCATAGAGGCTGAGGGGATTGCCGAACTCCTCTCTCAAATAGGGCAGCATCGCATCCAGTACCTGGGGATGCAGGGGATTTGTCGCCACATGGTCGAAGTAACATTTTCTCATAATTACCTCACTTTCTTTATATAGAACTTATAGTAATCATCGGTTTCGTCAATCCCGAGAAACTCGTTCCCGGTCTTTTCACACCATCCCGGAATGTCCTCCAGCGCACCGTCATAGTCTGTCATGATCTCTAATATCTGTCCCTTTTCGAGCTCCTTCATCTTTTCTTCCAACTTCAAAAGGTGCATAGGGCACATCATATACACAATATCTGTGGTGACGTCCGGCTTAACGTTTTCAACAAACTTCAGTGTCATGCCACATCAAACCCGTAGAGGGAATCGTCGTGGTCAACTCCCTTGAGAATAGGCTCCTTCTCCAGCAGGTCCTTCAGTGTGATGGTCTCCAGAAAAGCCTCAATTTTTGCGCCGAGAGATCTCCAGAGCAGATGAGTAACACAGCCTTCCACCCTTGAGCAGCCCTCTTCAGGATCAAGACATGAGGTGATGGCAACAGGCCCTTCAAGTTCCTTGAGAATCTCGGCAATGGTGACATGACCGGGTTCCCTGGCGAGGAGGTATCCTCCTCCGGGACCTTTCACGCTCCGAACAATACCCGCCTTTCTGAGTTTGTTCAATATCTGCTCAAGGTATGCCACCGACACATCCTGCCGCTCAGAAATCTCCTTTATCGTCAGAGGGTTCTCAGGATAACCCCGGGCGATCTCAAACATGGCCCTTACCCCGTACTGGCCCTTTGTTGACAACCGTAACATGATAAAAATATAAAATACTCTACTAATTTTGTCAAGTATTAGCACAAAAGAAAAAGAGGCGGTTGAGGATGTTGTTTTTGCTTCCCCTACTCTTTGGCGTGTATGGTATATTGAACCATGCAAATGGTACATGGGGAAAAGGCACTCGTGACAATTCCGTGAATGTAGTTGCGATGGTCATAAACCTCAATATGCCGGCCATTGAAAATCTCGGCCTCGGGACAGTACCCCAAACAGACAGCCCGAGAGCAGGCCTTTCTGTCCTCATGCTCATTCTCCTTGTTCTCCTGCTCATCTCGGTTTTCTTTGCAGCCGTCTTTATCTACAGGAATATCATAGGCAAGAGACGTCAAACTACTTTGAAAGAGGACTACAGGAAAGAGGCCGAGCACTACGAAAAATCAGGCAGGTTTGTATCAGCCGCTGCACTCTATGAAAACCAATTAAAAGATGGGGAAAAGGCAGCAGAACTCTATGAGAGAGGCGGCGACTTCAGACGGGCAGCTCTTCTCTATAATCTCCTGGGAGTGCCAGATAGAGCCATAAACATGTATATGAAGGATGGCGATATCCAGAGTGCTGCAGAAGTGTCGGTCCTAGAAGGGAATTACGAGGAGGCCGCAAAGCTCTATTATGAGGCGGGGAAGAAAATCGATGCTGCGCTTATCCTGGAAAAGGCGGGAAGGAAGATGGCTGCGGCCAGGACATACCGGGAGGCAGGAGAATACAAAAAGGCCGCTCAGCTTCTGGAGGAAGAAGGGATGCACAGGGAGGCGGCAGAGATGTTCGGCATTGCCCTCACTGACAAAACAATAGAGGGTCATATTGATGACTTTTACACATACGCGCTCAAGCTTGAACGGGCAGGTGAGCGGCAAAAGGCCCTTAGGGTATTTCAGGAGATAGACCGCGCAAACCCTCTGTATCGCGATGTAAGGGAGAAACTCGGGACGCTTGCCCTGCCCCTGGATGAAGGAAGCGCCGAATCAAAGACCACATTAAGAAATTTCATCCGCAGCGGAAAAATTGAACCCAGGCATGCCCTCAAACTCTGGGTTCATATTCTTAAGGCCCTTCAGGAAGCATACAAGGATGGCAAATCCCATGGTCCGTTGAGCCCTGATACTATCGCAATTGACACCCGTAATCGCATCTCTTTCCTCTTCGGACCGGTGTCCACGGTCTATGCCTCTCCGGAAACCCTCAAGGGCGCTGAACCTGATGCCTGCTCCGACATTTATACAGCCGGGATCATTCTCTATGAGATGCTCATGGGGGATCTTGACGGACTTGGTTCAGCAAGGATCATAGAGAGAGTGGAGGATGTCCCTGAATGGCTGGATGAGCTTGTGCTCAAATGTATACGCAAAGTGAGGGAAGACAGATACCGGAGCATAGAGGCAATTTTCGGTGAGGTGAAAGCCCTTTCAAAGGGAAAGGGCTCCCATGGCATGGAATAATTATTTGGTCATTCTATTACTCGCCCAGTTACTTCGATTGACAAGACAGGATGTACGGGGACCCAGTAAGGTTCTTCACTTGGGCTTCGTCAGTCCCTTTCAGGCATCCAGGACCTCTCTCACCTTTCTTAACAGGTTATTGGGCGTAATAGGTTTTGATATGAAATCCAGCCCCTCTTCGCTGATACCCTTTGTGCTGATTATGTCTGCCGTATAACCGCTGGTAAGGAGAACCCGTATATCAGATTTTGTCTTCCTTATGACATCGCTCACTTCTTTTCCGCTTTTCTTTGGCATCACCACATCAAGTATCGCAAGCTTGATTCTGTCCCTGTTTTCCATAAATTTATTTATGGCGTCATCCCCATCTACTGCCTCTATTACCGTATACCCGGCTTCCTGAAGCACATGACTTGTCAGAGATCGCACCGCTTCATCATCTTCGCTCACAAGTATGGCCTCTGGTCCGCCCCTTGGATCAACGAGGCTCTCCTTGTTTGCTGTTTCCACGGGGGACACAATTAACGGAAGAAAAATCTTAAACGTTGTGCCTTTCCCGGGTTCACTATACACCGTGATATTGCCATTGTGCTGTTTGATTATCCCGTATACAATGGACAACCCGAGACCCGTCCCTTTTCCCATCTCCTTTGTGGTATAGAACGGTTCAAAGATTCTCTCTCTGGTCATTTCTTCCATTCCATGACCGCTATCGCTCACGGAAATGAGGCCATACCTGCCGGGCTGGTCTAAATCATATATTCGTATGCTTTTTTCATCCAGTTCGAGGACCTCTGTACTAATTGCTAGCAGGCCTCCATGAGGCATGGCGTCCCGTGCATTGGCGCAGAGGTTGAGCAGAACCTGTTCTATTTGCCCTCTATCTACCATTGCCGTTAAATGCATATCGGTAAAGCATGTCTTGAATTCAACATCCTCACCAATAAGGCTTTTCAAAAGTATCTCCATTCCCCTTATAAGTTCGTTCACGTCTGTCTCTTTAGGACTCATTATCTGCTTTCTGCTAAAAGCGAGAAGCTGGCTGGTGAGATTTGCCGACTTTTCTGAAGAGGTCAGAATCTGCTCAACATAAGGTTTAAGAGGACTATCAGTTCCGAGTTTTGCCTCCAGGAGGCTTGCGTAACCGATGATCGCTGTCAAGATATTGTTGAAGTCATGGGCAATCCCGCCCGCAAGCTGACCCACAGCTTCCATTTTTTGCGCCTGGAGAAGCTGTGCTTCCAGTCTTGCCCTGTCTTCCTCTGCAGCCTTCCGGAAAGTCATATCCCGAAACATGCACCGAACCGATTCCGGACTTCCTCCCACGTATTTGCAGCGACCCGCCCCTTCCAGAAATACCTTCCTGCCGTCCTTGGCGATAAAGATGGTTTTGATATCCTCAACACTCCCTTCAGACAGTATCTTCCCAAAAGTGCCCTTACAGTACTCATCGCACGCGGGATCGATGATGTCAGGAATTCTCAGTTCTCTTATCTCCCCTTCGGAGTATCCCAGCGTCTCACGCCATGAACGGTTCACGTACAGGATACGGCCCTCAGGAGAAACGATCTGGATGAGATCGGTAGCGTTCTCGAAGAGGTCACGGAAACGCTCTTCGCTCTCTCTCAATCTCTCTTCAGCACGCTTGCGCTCAGTGATATCCCTCACCACACATATGTGCCCCAGGTAGTCGCCCTTCTCATTCCATCTGGCAGTCGCAGTGACCTCGGTGGATATCACTGTGCCGTCTTTGCTTAAGCCAGGACATTCACCGCTCCAGATACCGATATCCCTGCTGTGCAGAGTCCTGGAGATTTCTCTCTCTAGTAATGGCACTAACTCAGACGGTGTAAGATCGCGCCATGTTTTTCCCAAAAGCTCACTTTGCAGATAACCATATGTCCTGGCGTGAGTATCATTGAGGTAGATATATCTGTCTCTTTCATCTGTTATGGCGATGCCTTCGGTAACAATAGAGACCGCTTTGGCAAGTCGGTCTTTCTCCTCTTCAGCACGCCTGCGCTCAGTGATATCGTTCCCGATAGAGAGAATACCGACAAGCATCCCTTGTCCATCCACGATCGCCTTGTTCGCCCACCGGACCCATACGCGCCGGCCGTCCTTCGTGATGTTCTCGTTTTCACTGTCCTTGAAACGGTCCGGATCTCTTCGTATCTCCTCCATCAGATGCGCAAG